>MWDV01000076.1 GCA_002070715.1 Verrucomicrobia bacterium ADurb.Bin118 | reverse complement strand
GGTGCAGCTTACAACATGAGTGGGAATGAACGTCAAGCGAATGCGTCCGCCGCGTTGTTTCGCTTGTGTCGGCAACTGAAGGCCAATCCGGCTTCGCCAATCGCTTGCGCGCGCCAACCTTCGATCCGAAGCGGGGCAAGAGTCTTGGTTTTGTTCGCCGCTAAAATACGTCCACCTTCTGCTGGTCAACCGGGGACGGACGGGCGTAAAGTGGCCCGGCCAAATGCACGCAAACCATCCCGCACCGGAAACTGCCGTCCGCCGTTGTCACTATGGCTACGTGGTGCTGGGGTTGATCGTGTTGGTTGTTTTTAGCGCGCTCGGGCTGGCGCGGTTTGGTTACACGAGCCTGCTGCCGGCGATGCAACACGCCTTGCATCTCACCAATACGCAAACCGGCATTCTCCAATCCTGGAACCTGGTGGGATACCTGGTCACGGTCGGATTCGCCGGCGTGCTGGCCGCGCGCTTTGGTCCCCGCGCCGTCATCGGTTGCGGACTGTTGATCGTGGCACTGGGGATGGCGGTGACAGGGCTGATCCCCACCTTTGGCGCCGCCGTGCTGGGGCGGTTTCTGGCCGGCGTGGGCGGCGCGGGCAGCAACGTACCGGCCATGGCTTTAGTTTCGCCTTGGTTCGGCGCTCGCCGGCGCGGCTTGGCGGCCGGTGTCGGCGTGGCCGGTTCCAGCGTCGGATTGATGGTCGCCGGGCCGTTGATTCCCGCCCTCCTGCATCATTGCGGCGATCAAGGATGGCGGGTGTGTTGGTATGTGCTGGCGGGTTTGACCCTCCTGGTCTTTGCCGCCGCCACACTCTTTTTGCGTAATCGGCCGGCGGAAAAAGGACTGCGCCCGATCGGCGAATCAGAAGCCGAACGCAACGCCTCCTCCGCGGCGACCGCCCCCGCCGCCCGTGACTGGCGCGGGGTGTATCGCTCCGCGACGCTCTGGAAGCTGGCCGCGTTGTATTTTGCGTTTGGATTTTCCTACATTATCTACGCCACATTTTTTGTCCGGTATTTGACGGCGGAAGCGGGCTTCACTCCGGCCCGGGCGGGCGCTTTGTGGCTGCAAATCGGCGTAGTTTCCACCGTGAGCGGATTCATCTGGGGCGGAGTATCGGATCGCTGGGGACGCCGCACGGCGTTGCTGTGGGTGTTTGGTTTGCAAGGCGTGTCGTTTCTGCTCTTTGGAGCAAGCCGCACGCCGGGGAGCATTCATCTCTCCGCCGCGCTCTTTGCGCTCACGGCGTGGAGCATTCCGGCTTTGATGGCGGCATTGAGCGGCGACCTGTTTGGCCCGCGCTTGGCCCCGGCGGCCTTGGGCTTGGTCACCTTGGTCTTTGGTTTGGGGCAGGCGTTGGGTCCGTATCTGGCCGGCGCACTCGCGGATGCCTCGCATTCGTTCGCGCCGGCGTTTCTCCTGGCGGGAATGACCGCCCTTATCTTGGGCGGCGGCGGCACATTGACGCTGCGGCGGAAGCTGGTCCCGCTGCCTACCCGGAATTAACGCCCGCAGCGCGCCCAACCATCGGTCTGGGCTGCGATGGCGTTGCCTGTAACCCCATCCCGGACCGGTAACGGCAGCCTCCGGAAAATCTTTCCTCCAACCCGGCGGGCGGGTAGAATGCGGCCATGCCTGAGATTGTGGCGTTTGTGAATCGCGGCGCGGCGACCGTGACCCCGGCGACCGTGGACAAAGTGCTCCGTCTGCTGCCCAAGTGGAAACTGGAATTCACCCAGATCCAAGAGCCGCTGTACCCGCATCTGGCGGATCAACTCGAATTTCTCGCCAACTTGGTTGAGGATTTCGCCGAGGGCGCGTATCGGGATCTGCCTTATTGCGCGTTTGCCCAAGCCGTGTTCGCCCTCGTGTACGCCCACAAGAAGGTGGACATTATTCCCGACACCCTGCTGAACCTGGGCCGGGCCGATGATTCCTCCGTGGTGCGCGCCGTCTTGATTCAAAACGAACAGGCCTTCACCCTCTACGCCGCCACCCAAGGCGAGGAATGGTCGCAGATCACCTGCCAACCGTGACCCGGCCAGCGTCGGCCGGCCACTGACGGAACGTTACCGATCGTCCAGGCAACTCGTTTTTAAGAATTCACCAAACGTCTTCCGTTTCTCCACCACGTCGTTGTGGCCCAGATCGGTGGAGAGAAAAATCAGCCGGCCCGATTTCAATTCCGCCGCGGTGACGGCGGTGTCCGAGGTGAACAGAAAGGGCGTGCCGCGTTGTTTCAGTCGTTCCATCCAAGTCTCCGAATTGCGCTTCGTGCCGCCGTTCTCGGTGTAAATGTTGAGCAGTCGTCCCTGCTCCCGGTCCCACCACGCGAGGAATTTATCGGTCTCGGCATACAACGCGTCGAACAACCACACCTCCCGCACCCGCTCCGGCAAACCGCCGCGATCCAGGATGGCCGCCATGACTTTGTAGGCGCCGCTGTGTCCGGCCAGAATGACGCGACCGATCTCCTCCGCCGAAGATTGCCCGCCGGCCTGGCGCCGCAACGTGGCCGTCACCTCGTTGACAAACCGTTTGAACCCCTCCGGGTCTTCCAGTTTGCCGCCCGCGGAATCGGAGGCGTGCTTGGGCCCTTCCGGAAAAACCAGCACGGCATTTTTGCCGCTGGCCGTGAATTGTTCGATCAACTGAAACCGGCGCAGGGTGCTTTCAATGCTGCTGCCCCAGCCGTGAAAATACACCACCACGTCCACGCGCGGAGTTTCGCGAAAGCCCTTCGGAATGAAGAGCGCCACCGAGTTGTCGCAGTAATGCGTCTCCGCCGGGAAGAATTTGTCCTTGTACTGATGCCCTGCGGCGCGGCTGGGATGCGGAAACGGCGCGGAGGCAAAAGGCGTGATCAACAGACGGCCGTACGGCGCGTAGGTTTGTTCCAGATTTTCCGCCCGACAGATCGCGGCGGCGGCGAGCAACGCGAACCAGATTTTCATGGGGAGGTACCCTGACAAAACGCCCCGCCGGCTGACAGAAAAAATTTCATCCCGAAGCACGTGTGCGGAGACATTCAGTCCGTGATCCCCGAGCAGGGGCATTGCGTGCCGGCAGACGCAGTCAGGCGGGCCTCGGTGTCCGCCCCGGCTCAGAGCCGCCGAGCCAACTCGGCCTGACTATGCTGGAACACCTCTCGGTGCAGCGAGCGACCGTGCGCATCCATGGTGACCACCGCCGGGAAATCCACGACGTCCAATTCCCAAATGGCTTCCGGCGCGCCGAATTGCTCCAGGAAATAAACGTTGCGCACGCGCCGGATGCACGCCGCCAACACCTGCGCGGCGCCGCCCACGGCGTGCAGATATACGCAGCCATGTTCCTGACAGGCGGCCAGGGTGCCCTCGCCCATGCCGCCCTTGCCAATCACGCCCCGCACGCCGTGATCGCGAATGATCCGGCCTTGATACGGTTCTTCCCGAATGGACGTCGTGGGGCCGGCGGCGTTGCATTGCCAGGTGCCGTCCGCTTGTTGCAGCATCACCGGACCGCAGTGATAGAGGATGCCGTCCCGCAGGCTCACGCCCGGCGGCAACGGGCCGCCCTCGTACAAATACTTGTGCACGGCGTCGCGACCGGTAAACACCACGCCGGAAATCAATACTTCGTCGCCCACTTTCAAGGCGCGCACCGCGGCTTCGGTAAAGGGAAAATTCAGTTTGATCATGGTTCGCTCCCCGCAGGTTTTAATACAGCCACCGGGCGATGCCGCCCGCTTCGTTCAACGTCACCCCCTGCCGCCGGTACGCCCAGCACATGTAACTGATGCTGACAAAGAACGACGCCGGCAGGCGGTTGACCGCGCCAATCTTCGCCCCCAACAACGTGGTCCTGCCGCCAAACCCCATCGGACCGATCCCCAGCGCGTTCGCGGTCTGGACGATATCCTGTTCCAACGCGTCCAATTCGGGCACCGGATTCCGGTCATCGAGGCGGCGCAGCAGTTGTTGCTTGCTGTATTCATATCCGGTGGCGCGATCGCCGCCGATGCACACGCCCAGGATGCCCGGTCCGCACCCCTTGCCCTGCGCCTGCAGGACGGCGTCCAAAATCACCTTGCGGCAACCCGCCAGATCGCGGTTGGCCCCGAGCGCGGTGTGCGGCAGGGAGTATTGCGCGCCGACGTTCTCGCACCCGCCCCCCTTGAGGAGCAGCCGCACGTTGATCTCCGGCGCGCGCTGCTGCTGAAAATGCAGCGCCGGCGCGCCCGGGCCGACGTTGGTGCCGTCGTTTTTGCCGGTGAGGGAATCCACCGAGTTCTGCCGCAGATACCCTTTCCGGGTGGCCTGCCGGACCGCTTCCCGCGCCGCTTCGGCAAACGTGATCTGATCGTAACCGACCGGACAATCCACGTAGAACAACACGCTGCCCGTGTCCTGGCAGATGGGCTGGGATTTGTTTTTCGCCAGCGCGATGTTCTGGTCAATGATCTGCATCGCGTTGGCGGCGATGGACCCTTGCTGTTCGTTGGCCCCCGCGGCGAGGAGGGCGCGGTGGACGTCGTCGGGAATCTCCGCCGACGTGCGCCGGATCAATTCAAGCAGAGCCGTTTGCAATTCAGTCATGGCGCCGCGCAGTGTAGGCGGCCCACGCCGCGGCGCCAATGCGGGGTTCCCGCCACGCCATTTTCCGCCGGGAGCTTCACCACTAGGGGGTCACGATGTCCCCAGTCTTTCCCAAACCTCTTGGCTTCTCGATTGACACCCGGCGCGCTGCTTGAAAATATGCCGCCATGACAAGGTCGTTTCACTTGGCGGGCTATCCCCGCCCGACATTCCCGAATACTACTGTTCGACAAACGAAATAATGCAATATGGCCGCACCAAAATTCGACGAACTCTTTAACCCCTTACTGCAGGCATTGCGGGAGTTGGGTGGTTCAGCATCAATCCCCGAGTTGGAGGAATCAGTATCCCGTATCCTCAACCTTTCGGAAGAAGACATCAATCAAATCCACAGGGGGAATCGCACCAAGTTCAGTTACAACTTGGCTTGGGCCCGAACATATTTGAAGAGATATGGCCTGCTGGAGAACTCGGATCGGGGGGTCTGGGCGCTTTCCGATCGAGGCATCGCAACCGAGCAAGTAATTCCAGCAGAGGTCACTCGTGCTGTTCAGCAGGAAGATCGTGTTGCCAGAGAGGAGGCCGCTGAAGCAGAAGCGGGGCAGGAAACGCCGGAAATGGTCAGGGAACTTCGCTGGCAAGACGAAGCTCTGGAAGCCCTCAAACAAATGGCCCCGGAAGCTTTTGAGCGCCTCTGCCAGAGATTACTTCGCGAATCTGGATTTATCCAAGTTGAGGTGACCGGTCGTTCTGGTGATGGCGGCATTGACGGCAAAGGCGTTGTGAAGCTTGGTGGTATTCTTTCGTTTCATGTGATTTTTCAGTGTAAGCGCTATCGTGACAGTATATCGGCAAGCGCTATTCGAGATTTCCGCGGAGCAATGGTTGGTCGGGCCGACAAGGGACTGTTCATCACCACCGGCACCTTTACCCGCGATGCTCGATTGGAAGCACAGCGGGATGGAGCCCCTCCGTTGGACATGATTGATGGCGATGAACTGGTCATCATGTTAAAGGATTTGCGCTTGGGCATTGAGGTGCGTGTAAAAACGGTTGAAGAAATCTCGGTTAATCACGAGTGGTTCAAAAAAATATAAAATCGTACAAGACACTGCGGCGAGCCGCTGTCCGCCGCGGCCGGGTTATTCGCCTATTCCAGCAGCGCAACCTTTTGGCGCCACTGGTTCTGGCGGCCGCGCTCGCCGCCCCCGCCTTGGCCCCGGCCCAAGGCTACCTCCTCCCCGACGGCGTCACCTATTCAACGGCGGGCCTCAGCGCCGTCGTCCACGTCATGCGGAGTCCCACCCCTGGCGATTACACGGGATTCATTCTGCGTCCCCAGCTCATGACGCCCGGGAGTCCTTACTACATGATATTCTCTTTCGCTCCGGCGACTCGGGACGAGGGAATCCGCGTGTTTTTTGTATCACCGAATGATCCCCTCAGTTTGTCTGCGATCCAGACGGGCGCTTACCCGGAGTTGGACTTCGGGAATTACTACGGATTTGATCCGGAGGTGCCGTTCTTCCTGGGATTTTACACGGGCCACACCAATGGCGCGCCCCCGGGAATCTACAACGATCCGGTATTTGGCTGGGGGGAGTTTGTGAACCATCAGGGGGTGATTGAAATGCTGGACGCGGCGTTGGTGGTGGCCGGCGGCGGGATTTACGTGGGCACGCCGACGATCATCCCGATTCCCGAACCGGCCATTTGCCGTCTCTTGATGGGCGGGGTTTTGCTTCTGGGCGGACGCTTCCGAAGGCGGGGAGCCCTCTCATAACGGGCTTTGGCCCGCAGCTTCCGCCGATTCTCGCTGATGGGGAATCGGAAAAATCCGGGCAATCTACGTCATCTGCGGATTGGTGTTACCGGTTATTAACGGCAGTGGCTATTTATGCGATGGCTTCCTGACCGCATGCAGCAGCGCCCTGCGTCCCGCGCGCCAATGTTCACCACCGGGGGGGTCACGATGTCCCCGGTCTTTCCCACGCGCCAAGGTAAAAGGCTTTGACTTGGCCTCTGTTTCTCGCGTAGTTTGCGCCCCGTTCCGCACTGGTCTCAACCGTCCGGTGCGGCACTGCGTTTTGATGAAGCTGTTATCAAATCTGTTCACGTCAACGCTCGGCCGGAAATACATCATGGCCGGCAGCGGGGCGGTGCTCGGCCTGTTTGTGGTGGGGCATCTGATCGGCAATTTGCAGATTTTCCTGCCGCCTGCGGCGATCAACCGTTACGCCCATTTCCTCCAATCCCTGGGGGAGGTGCTCTGGGGCATCCGCTTGTTTATGCTCACCACGATCGGGTTGCACATCTGGGCGGCGATTTCGTTAACCCTGGAAAACCGCGCCGCCCGGCCCGAACGCTATGGCAGCGGCTACGCCCCGTATGCCGCCAGCCTGGCCTCGCGCACCATGTTGATCAGCGGCTTGGGCGTGGCCGCTTTTCTGATTTATCACCTGCTGCATTTCACGGTGCGCCTGGAAGACATCAACGGCACCGCCATCCTCATCCGGCAGCTCAAAGACCCGGTCACGGGGTATCCGGATTGTTACGCCATGATGGTGGCCGGGTTCAGCGTGGTGCCGGTGTCCTTGTTTTATCTGGTGGGTGTCGGCCTGTTGTGTTTCCACCTGAGCCACGGCATCCAGGCGATGTTTCAATCCCTCGGCTTGCGCAACCCCGCCTACGCGCCGCTCATCACCAAAGCCGCCAAGGGAATCGCGCTGGTGCTTTTTCTCGGTTACGCCGCCATTCCGACCTCGGTTTTTGTGTTTGGACATGGCAAGGCTTATTTGCAGGAAGTCATCAATGCCGCGCCCCCGGCCGCAGCCGTGGCGGCCGCCGGAAAGGACCTGGTGAAGTAACATGGCCGTTTTGAATTCCAACATCCCGTCCGGCCCGCTCGCGCAGAAGTGGGAGAAACACAAGTTCGAGGGCCGGCTCATCAATCCGGCGAACAAACGCAAATACAAGATCATCGTCGTGGGCGCCGGCTTGGCGGGTTCGTCCGCCGCCGCCACGCTCGCGGAGCTGGGCTTCGACGTTCATAACTTCGTCTTTCACGATTCCCCCCGGCGCGCGCACTCGGTCGCCGCGCAGGGCGGCATCAACGCCGCCAAGAATTATCAAAACGACGGGGATTCGGTTTACCGCCTGTTTTACGACACCATCAAAGGCGGCGACTTCCGGGCGCGCGAGGCGAACGTCTATCGCCTGGCCGAGGTGTCGGTGAACATCATTGACCAATGCGTGGCGCAAGGCGTGCCGTTCGCGCGGGAATACGGCGGCCTGCTGGACAACCGTTCGTTTGGCGGGGCGCAGGTGTCGCGCACGTTTTACGCGCGCGGCCAGACCGGGCAGCAACTGCTGCTCGGCGCGTACGCGGCGTTGTGCAAGATGATCGCCGAGGGCGGCGTGAAATCGCACACGCACGCGGAGATGCTGGATCTGGTGGTCGTGGACGGGCACGCGAAGGGCATCATTGTGCGCAACCTGCGCACCGGCCAGATCACCCGGCACAACGCCGATGCCGTGGTGCTGGCCACGGGGGGATACGGCAACGTGTTCGATCTCTCCACCTACGCGCGCGGCTCGAACGCCACTGCCATCTGGCGCGCTTACAAACGGGGCGCGTGCTTTGCCAACCCCTGTTTCACGCAAATCCATCCGACCTGCATCCCGGTCACCGGCGATTACCAGTCCAAGCTCACGCTCATGAGCGAGTCCCTGCGCAACGACGGCCGCATCTGGGTGCCCAAGAAAAAGGAGGATTGCCGGAAAAATCCGGCGGACATTCCGGAGGCGGACCGCGATTACTACTTGGAACGCATGTATGGCGCGTTTGGGAATCTCGCCCCGCGCGACATTGCCAGCCGCGCGGCCAAATACGTCTGTGACGAAGGCCGGGGGATTGGCGAAACCGGCCGGGGGGTGTATCTGGATTTTGCCGACGCCATCCAGCGGTTGGGCGAGGCGAAGATCCGCGAGCGGTACGGCAACCTTTTCTCCATGTACCACGAGATTACGGATGAAAACGCCTATCAAACGCCGATGCGGATTTATCCGGCGGTGCATTACACCATGGGCGGCCTGTGGGTGGATTACAATCTGATGAGCAATCTGCCGGGGTTGTTTGTGCTCGGCGAAGCCAACTTCTCGGATCACGGCGCGAACCGCCTGGGCGCCAGCGCGCTCATGCAGGGGCTGGCGGACGGTTATTTCGTTTTGCCCGGCACGATTTCCAATTACCTGGCCACGCAAAAGCCGGAGCGCCGTCCCGGCCTGGATCACGCGAGTTTCCAAGAGGCGGAGCAAAGCGTGCGGGGCCGCATCCAGCGGTTGCTGAATTGCCGGGGACAACGCACGCCGGCAAACTTTCACAAGGCCCTCGGCAAAATCATGTGGGAGCATTGCGGCATGGCGCGCAACCGGGCGGGACTGGAGAAGGGCATCGAAGCCATCCGCAGTCTGCGCGAGGAATACGGCCGCAACGTCCTCGTCCCGGGCGAGGAGCACGATTTCAACCAGGCGCTCGAACACGCCGGGCGCCTCGCGGATTATCTGGAACTGGCCGAATTGATGTGCCGGGACGCGCAGCACCGCGAGGAGAGTTGCGGCGGCCATTTCCGCGAGGAATATCAATACACCCCGGACGATCCCGAGGTGCAGCAGGGCTTGGTGAATCCCGGCGACGTCAAACGCCGCGACGACCAGTTCGCCTTTGTTGCCGCCTGGGAATACGCCGGCGAGGACCAAGCCCCCACGCTCAACAAAGAACCGCTCGTCTATGAGGAAGTGCAAATGAGCACCCGGAGTTACAAGTGATTTCCGATTGACGCATTACGATTCCACCGCCGCATGAAAGTGAAGCTTAAAGTTTGGCGCCAGAAGAACGCCGGCACGCCCGGGGGATTCCAGATCTATGAAACGCCGGATCTGAATCCCAACATGTCGTTCCTCGAGATGATGGACGTGGTGAATGAGGCCCTCACCCTCCGAGGCGAGACGCCGATTGCGTTCGATCACGATTGCCGGGAAGGCATCTGCGGCACGTGCTCGCTCGTCATCAACGGCAAGCCGCACGGCCCGCATCGGGCGGTGGCGACGTGCCAGACCTACATGCGCAGCTTCAAGGACGGCGATGAAATAGTCGTCGAACCTTTCCGGGCCAAAGGGTTTCCCCTCATCAAAGATTTGGTGGTGGACCGGAGCGCCTTCGAGCGGATTCAACAGGCCGGAGGCTTCATCTCCGTGCGCACCGGCGCGGCGCCCGACGCCAACGCGGTGCTCGTCCCGAAAGACAAGGCCGAGGCCGCCATGGACGCCGCGCAATGCATCGGTTGCGGCGCCTGTGTGGCGGTGTGCAAAAATGCCAGCGCTTCCCTGTTTGTGGCGGCAAAAGTCTCGCACCTGAATCTACTGCCGCAAGGCCAGCCGGAAAAGGAGCGCCGGGTGCTGGCCATGGTGAAACAGATGGACGAGGAAGGATTCGGCGCCTGCACGGTCACCGGCGCCTGCGAGGCCGTTTGTCCGAAGGAAATCAGCCTGAGTTTCATCGCCAAGATGAACCACGATTACGGGCTGGCCATGCTCAAGGGCAAGTAAGCCCCAAGACCGTCCCTTTCCTTCGACCGCCAGCGGGCTTGATCAATCCGCCTGTCGCGGGATTGCCCGGTTGGCGTTTGCCGCCAGGATGGCGCGACGTGGTTTGTTCGCTGGGTATTGCCGCCGGCGCCGCGGTTCAATCCGGCTTTGCCAAACGCAGGTGTTCCGCCGCTTGCGCCACGTCTTTGTCGCCGCGTCCGGAGAGATTCACAATCACGAGCGCGTCCTTCGGCATCTGCGGCGCGCGTTGAATGGCTTCCGCGATGGCGTGGGCGCTTTCCAGCGCGGGAATGATGCCCTCCAGCCGCGCCAGTTTCAGGAAGGCATCGAGCGCCTGGGCATCGGTGGCGTAGGTGTATTCGGCGCGGCCTGCGTCGCGCAGCCAGGCATGTTCCGGGCCGACGGCGGCGTAGTCCAGTCCGGCGCTGACGCTGTGCGTCCGCTGGATTTGGCCGACGGCGTCTTGGAGCACGTAACTGCAGGTGCCTTGCAGAACGCCGAGCGAACCGCCGTGAAACCGCGCCGCATGTTGTTCCGGTTGGAGCCCCCGTCCGCCCGCCTCCACGCCCACCAGTTTCACGGATTTATCCGCGAGGAAGGGATGGAACAGTCCGATGGCATTGGACCCGCCGCCCACGCAGGCGATGAGCAGGTCCGGCAGCCGCGCTTCTTTCTCCAGAATCTGCTGGCGCGCCTCTTCGCCGATGATCCGCTGAAAATTCCGCACCATCACGGGATAGGGATGCGCCCCATACGCCGTGCCAAGGATGTAATGGGTGTTCCGGATGTTCGTGACCCAGTCCCGCATGGCTTCGTTCACCGCTTCTTTCAAGGTTTGCTGGCCCGCGGTCACCGGCACAACCTCCGCGCCCAGCATTTGCATGCGATCCACATTGAGCGCCTGCCGGGCGCAGTCCACCGCGCCCATGTAAATGACGCAGCGCAAACCGAACATGGCCGCCACGGTCGCCGTGGCCACCCCGTGCTGGCCGGCACCGGTTTCCGCAATGATGCGCGTTTTACCCATGCGCCGGGCGAGCAGGATCTGGCCGATGCAATTGTTGATCTTGTGCGCGCCCGTGTGGAGCAGGTCCTCGCGTTTCAGATAAATTTTGGCGCCGCCCAGCGCGCGGGTCAGGCGCGCGGCGAAATAAAGCGGTGTGGGACGTCCGCAGAATTCGCGGAGGTAGTATTGCAGTTCCTGCTGAAATTCCGGGTCTTGTTGCGCCCGGAAGTATTCCGCCTCCAACTCCTGCAACGGATGCATCAACGTTTCGGGAACGTAACGCCCGCCATAACGGCCAAAGTGTCCCCGGGCATCGGGCTGCCGGTTCAAATTCAAAAAAATCGAGTTACGCATGCCCAACGGTTTTATTCCAGGCCCCGCGACCCACGCCGTGCTTCGCGGCGATTTGTCCTCCGCCCCCAAGGGGAGCGGAAATGGAGCGGCCGTCATTCTTGGATTCTAATCGAAACACGGCAACGAACTAGCACGCGCCCCGGAATCTTTCAATGCGATTCGCTGATGGATTTGTCGGGCGACGGCCTCGCGGCAGGCAGCAGGGATCGTCAAAAGGATCAGGCGGAAAGCGAATTTTGCCTTTGAACCAGGTGGTGGATTGCTACCTTGCCCGCGTGCCGGACGCATTGCCTACGCCCATTGACGCCTCCACGCGCTACTGCGCGGTCTATGGCTTTCCCGTCCGGCATTCCGCCTCGCCGGCCATGCAAAACGCGGCGCTCGCCGCGTTGGGACTCAACTGGCGTTATCTCGCCTTTGAAGTGCCTCCCGCGAAGTTGCGTGAAGCCATTGCCGGCGCGCAAGCCATGCGCTTCGTCGGTCTCAACCTCACCGTGCCCCACAAGCTCCTGGCGGCGGAACTGGTGGACGCCATGGATGACTCGGCCAAAGTTTGGGGCGCGGTCAATACCATCCGGTTTGAGACGCAGGATGCCGCCGGCCAATGGGGACCGGCCTCACCGTCCGCCCCCGCGGCGAGCCCGATGCGGTCACTGGGATTTAATACCGACGCCGACGCCATCACCCGCGCGTTACGGGAGGATCTCGAGGTGACTCTTCGCGGAGCAACCGTGTTGCTGCTCGGCGCCGGAGGCGCGGGACGGGTGGCGGCTCTGAAACTGGCGGAGGAAGGCGCCGCGAAATTGTTTCTCGTCAACCGCACCGCTGCGAAAGCGGAAGCACTGGCCGACGAATTGAGCCGGCGCTTCCCCGGTTGCCGGGTGGAACTCGGGTATCCCGGTGGGACGGTGGATTTGTTGTTAAACGCGACTTCCCTGGGATTGCGGGTAGATGATCCCCTGCCGGTGGCCGCCGGCGCTTTTGATCTGGGACAGGCAAGCGCGGTCTATGACATGATTTATCAGCCGGCGGAAACGGCCTTGTTGCGGGCGGCGCGAGCGGCGGGCTGCCGGACCGCCAACGGTCTGGGCATGTTGTTGTATCAAGGGGCGCGCGCGTTGGAAATTTGGACGGGCCAACCCGCCCCGCTGGCGGTGATGCGCCGGGCCTTGACGGAGCACGTGTATGGGCATTGAGCCGATCTTCAATTCGGAAAACTGGGCGGCGGTGCCGTTTCATTTCTGGACGCTGGTCTTTTTCGTGGGGGGCAGCATCGTCGGCAGTTTCCTGAATGTCTGCATTCACCGGATGCCGCTCGATCAAAGTCTCATTAGCCCGCCGTCTCATTGTCCGCACTGCCGGTATGCCATCCCGTGGTATTTGAACATTCCGCTGGTGACCTGGCTGTATCTGCGCGGTCGGTGCCGCCATTGTGCCGCGCCCATCGCTGCGCGTTACTTTTGGGTGGAGCTGCTGACGGCGGCCTTGTTTGCCGGGGTATGGTTGTGTTACGGCAGGCTCTCCGCCTGGCAGGCGGTGGTTTACGCCATCTTGATCGCCGGTTTGATCGTGGCGACATTTATTGATTTCGAACATTACATCATTCCGGACGAAATCACCCTCGGCGGCGCGGCGGTGGGCTTTGTCGCATCGTTTCTGCTGCCGGCGTTGCACGGACAAAAAAGCCCCGCCAACGGCATGCGCGAGAGCCTGATCGGCGTCGCGGTCGGGGCGGGGGTGATCTATGGCATTTTGCGGCTCGGCAAATGGGTATTCGGACGACAGAAGGTGAAGCTCGAAGGGGAAACGCGCGTCATCTTTTCGGAAACCGCCGTGATCCTGCCGCAGCAAACCATTCCGTACGAAGAATTGTTCTATCGCCAATCGGACACGATCCGGTTGAAAGCGCGCACGGTGGAACTGGTGGACCGCGGCTACCCGGAGGTGATGGTCCGGCTCAGCCCAGAAAAGCTGCACATCGGCGAGGATGAATTTGATCCGGCAACCGTGCCGCACTTGGAGGCGCAAGCCAGCGAACTGGTGTTGCCGCGCGAAGCGATGGGCCTGGGCGACGTGAAATTCATGGCGGCCATCGGCGCGTTCCTCGGTTGGCAGGCGGTGATCTTTTCGTTGATGCTCAGTTCGATGCTCGGCGCCGTGGTTGGCGTGGGGGCCATTGCGCTGGGCCGCCGGGAATGGTCCAGCCGGATGCCGTACGGCCCGTACATCGCGATGGCGACGGTCGTCTGGATGTTCGGTGGCCGGGAACTGGTCAGCCGCTGGTGGGCTGGCAGTCTGTAATCGCACATCGTTCCCGACGAAAAAGCGGCGGCCCAACGTTTCAAAATCAGGGAGGGCTGTGCGGTTGTGGTCATCCCCGTCTGCGCTTTGACCTGATCACAATCTGCTTGGCCACAAACATGGTTTCTGAGGCGGTTGACATCCACATGCCCCTGAATTTACTTAAAAGCCGTTGATGTCGAACGGGTTTATTCAACGAGGGAGCGGCAACAGCGGCGCCATCAGCCGTCGTGGTTTCACCAAACCGCTGGCTTGGTCAGGCGTGATGGGCGCGGTCCTGCTGCTCAGTTTTCAACCGGGCTGGGCGGGGACCGTTTGGCTGGCCGGCAGCGAGTGGTTCGGCGGCAACGGGGTTAATGTCTATTCCAAATACAGCAGCGACGTGGGCCAGCGCAGTTATTACAACGGCGTGGATGTCGGCCTCAAATGGCAGTGCGTGGAGTTGCCCGGACGCTTTTGGAACAAGATGGGGTGGTATTATGGCGCGATCTACCGCAACGCGAAGGACATTTACCCCAGTGCCACCGAGTTGGGCCTGACCCGCCATGCCAATGGCAGTGGTTATGTGCCGGTGCCGGGCGACTTGGTGTGCTGGAACGTCGGCACTTATGGGCACGTGGCGGTAATAGATTATGTCACTCCGACCAAAATTGGCTTCGTCGAGCAGAATCACAGTTCGATCTGCAAAGGCACCATGACCCGCTCCGGCGTCAACGGTTCGCGGGTGGAACGCGATGACGGCTACGCCTACGGACTTTGCCAGGGATTTGTGCATAATCCCAAAAACAAGGGCGACAGCGGGGGCGGCACGGATGCCGCGCAGATGATCGCGGAAAACTTTCCTGATGGCAGCGTGCTGAGTCCGGGACAGACCTTTACCAAAACCTTTACCCTGAAGAACAGTGGCACGACCACTTGGATAGCCAATGGTCCCAATGGCTATACGCTGAATCACATCGGCGATGTCCCCGCCAGTCCCCATTTGGGCGCCGCCTACCAGGCCATTCCGACGAATTCCATTCCGCCCGGCGGTACTTACATCTTCAGTATCCCCTTGCGCGCCCCCACCACGCCGGGCAATTACGAGGCGGATTTCCGCATGAGCAGTTCCGCCAGCGTCTATTTCGGTCCGAAGATTTGGGCCAAAATTACCGTGACCCCGTCCGCCCCGACCAACGATGCCGCCTTGGTCAGCGTAACCGCGCCCGCGACAGTGACCGCCGGTCAGGTGTTCAGCGCCACGGTGGTGATGCACAATACCGGCAACCAAACCTGGGCTTCCAGCGGCGCCGTCCCGCACCGGTTGGGCGCGCAAAGTCCGCCGGACAACACCGTCTGGGGCTTCAGCCGGGTGGCCTTGCCGTCGTCACCCATTCCTCCGGGCCAGTCGGCGACCTTTGTATTCAACGCCACCGCTCCCGTCGTATCCGGCACCTACCCGTTCGCGTGGCGCATGATTCAGGAAGACCTCGGTTGGTTCGGGGAAGTTGCCGCGAGATACATCACCGTGGCGTCCAGCGGCAACCTGCGGTACTGGGATGTTAACGGTCCCGCCATCGGCGCGGGCGGTCCTTCGCCGGGCGGGGCGTGGACCGGGAATTTCTGGAGCGTGAACGCGCACGGCACCAACGCCACCGGCGGTTGGGTCAGCGGCGGCGACGCCGTTTTTTCGGCGGGCACGGATGCCATCGGATTCTTCAAGGTTACCGGCATTCCCAACACGAGCTGGAAAAGCGTCACCGTCGCCCGAGGTCATGTGCAGTTGGAAGGCAACACCATTACCAACCTCGGCACCACCGGTCCCGGCGGGACCACGTTGATCACGGTGGCCAACGGCGCTTATTTGAGCATGACCAACGCGCCGGGTATTTTCCTCGCGGGTAAGGGACTCACCAAACGGGGTGGCGGCGGATTGAACGTGGGGGGCAATGAACACTACCAGGGACCGACCTACTTGGAGAGTGGCGTCACCACCATCGTTTCGGATCTGCCGCACAAGCTGCCGTTCGGCACCGGTGCCGCGGACAGTCCGCAGGCTACCATCCATCTCCTCAGCGGCGCCACGCTCTCCGCCGGGGTGCCCATTCCGCAGAACGGCACGGTGATTTACCTCACCAACCACTACCGCCTCTCCTTGGAAGGCGGTGATTTGGAGGTGGGCAGCGGCGGCTCGAAGTTCATTGTTTCCGCCCGGCTCATCGGCGACGGAGGCCTCCGCAAACAAGGCTCAGGCATGTTGACGTTGTCCCAGAGCAACTCGTTCGGCGGCGGCACGGTGGTTCACGCGGGCACGCTGGTCGCCAACGCCAACGGCGCTTTGAGCACCGGCGACGTGCGGGTGCAGAGCGGGGCGCGTCTCGCGTTGAATGGGGCATGTTGGCATACCCTCGGCGCGCTCCAGCTCCACGGCAGCGCGATGGTGACCAACGGCGGTGCCAACACGGTGGGGGCGCTTTCGTTTGACGGTGGATTGACCTTCAAACGCGCCGGCACTTGGGGGTCAACCCTGTCCGGAGCGGCTTATCAGGATAACCAGCGCTTTGCCGGCGCCGGAAAATTGACGGTACTCAACGGGCCGGAATCCTTTACCTCGCTGGACGCGCCCCTCCCGGCAATCTACGGAGAGCGCGTGACCTTGACCGCGCGCGTGGATTTGGTGGACGGCCCATTGCCGGCGGCGGGATTGCCCACGGGCACCGTGACCTTTTACGCCAACGGCACACCTTTGGGCAGCCCCGTAATCGTGACGAACGGAATCGCTTCCTTCAGCACGACGGTGTTGTCCGTTGGCGATCATGCGATCACGGCTGATTACTCCGGCGACTCAACCTTTGGCGGCAGTTCGGCGGCTGCCGTGGCACAGTTCGTTGCGCCCATCCCAACGCTCACGGAACTGACCGCTTCAGCCAATCCCTCGGCGGTGGGTTCGAATGTGACCTTTACGGCAACCGTTCGTACGTCGCCGCCTGGCTTGGGCATCCCCACCGGAGAGGTAGTTTTTTCAGCCAACCGCACGCCTTTCAGCACCAACCGTCTGGTGAGCGGGACCGCTTCGACCAGCCTGGCTTCGTTGCCGTCCGGCACCAATCAGATGGAGGTCGCGTATGCGGGCGACGAGAACTTCGATGGCAGTGTCGGTGAGCTGGCGCAGGTGGTCGGCGCGGAGCAGCCGTGTAGTCAGACCAACGTGTTGTTGGCGATCACCGTCAACCCCGATAATACCATCACGCTGACTTTCCAGGGCGCGCCCCAAGCGACCTATTATGTATTGGCCTGCACCAACCTTGTCCAAGAGATGACGCGTTGGGAAATTCAGGCCGGCAGCACCAATGTGGTCACCAACCCAAACGGGATTTGGTCGTTTACCGTTACCAACGCTGGTCCACAAATGTTCTATCGCGCGGCAGCGGTCCGTGCTTGTCCTTAACCCCGTTTTCTCCCGTCGTTTCATTGTTTGGCAGCCGGTCGGCTGCGGCGAAGCCGCGCTTGAAGCAGAGCCGGGAAATTATCCTGATGCCCACGATCTTTTTTGATCGAATGAAACGCCAAACATGATTTTGAACTGAGGGAGGGGCGCCTTGAAATCTGTCGGTCGTGACGACAGGCTGCCTAGAAAACAGGCAAACGACGGAGTTCCAAACGGAGAATTCTTTCTCCTGAAGTAGGTAATCGCGAGGCGCTCGCCGATGGATGAGCTGCGGACGTTTGACGGCGCCCGCGAGGGTCACGCGGGCGAAATCAAAGTAATCGGTACGGGCCGGGGTGTGTTCGCGGCGTCGTGAGGGCAAATGGTAATGGGCAGTTTTCGTCGGACCGGGAGATGTTCCCGGGCTGGCGCGGCGCGGGATGCCAGAACCGGCAGGCTGTTTACCCGGGCGGGCGGTTTCCGGCCTGTCACCAGCCCATAACCGCGCGCTTCCTGAAGAAACTTCATCATGCGGAGCTTCGTTGCCATACGCTTGCCTGTCGGGCATGGCGCAACCTGCGTGCCAGTCTTGACGCGGAAGTCGGCAGCGTGTCCGCAGGGACGACATTTGGTCCTGCATGTTCCTTGTAGAGCTGGCGAAGATCGTGGATGAAATCCCGCTTGGCAGGGTGTCGGGCTTCTGCTTTGCTGGGCGCGCCGGATGAAAAAACTGTGCGTCATGCTTGCCTTGGTGGGCGGGATCGGGCTCGCCCCGTTCCACGCCGGGGCCCAAATTCAGGGGGTTTGGGAGGTGGAATCACTCACCCGTGACGCCCGGCTGGATTGGGATCCCGACACCGGAGTCATTCATGCCACCACGCCCATCCTCGTCAAGTATAGCGGCGCGGTGTTGACGGCGGACCGCGCCACGGTGAATCAGGAGACGGGCGAGGTTCTCGCCGAGGGACGGGTGCGGATTCAACGCGACAACCAAATCTGGGTGGGAGAACGAATCCTGTATAATTTCAAGACGCGCCAGATGCAGGCCGAGCAGTTTCGCACCGGCCTGGCGCCCGTGTTTGCCGGAGCTTATGGACTGAGCGGCGACGCCACCAACCAGATTTACACGGCCACCAACGCGTTTGTCACCACGGATGACGTGGCCAAACCGTTCGAGCGGGTGCAGGCCAGCCACATCACCATCGTCCCGGGTGAATACGTCGAGATGCGCCGCGCGACGTTGTATCTGGGGAGCGTGCCGGCGTTTTATTTTCCCTACTACAAACGGCGGTTGGACGGACCGGGAAACCATTTCAGCGTCGTACCGGGGTATCGCAGCCGGTATGGCGCGTTTCTGCTCGGCACTTACACCTGGCTGATCAACGACACCCTGGACGCGGAACTGCATTTGGATTACCGGACCAAAAGCGGGGTGGGGATGGGCCCGGATTTCAACGCGCACCTGGGGCGGTGGGGCGAAGCGGCTTTGAGTTACTACTACGCATACGATGATTCGCCGGGGAAGGATGCCTTCGGCGACAACATTTCCCATCATCGCCAGCGGTTGCACCTGGCCTACCGGGCGGAGCCGTGGACCAACCTCACGTTGCGCTCGCAGATCCGTTACCAGAGCGATCCCTCAATGCATCGAGATTTCTTTGAAAGCGCGTATCGTCAGAATCCCCAGCCGACCACCTTCTTCGAGGCCGCAAAATTCTGGGATGATTTCGCGCTCGACCTCTACGTCCAGCCGCGCATCAACGATTTCTTTGATACCGTGGAGCGGTTGCCGGAGGTCAAATTCACCGGGTGGCGGCAGCAACTGGGCGTTTCGCCGTTGTATTACGAGAGTGAAAGCGCCACCGGTTTTTACCGGCGCCGGTTTGCCGAGACTAATGCGATCCCGGAACCGCGCTACGAGGCTTTCCGCGCCGATACCTACCATCAGGTGCTGCTGCCGTGGACGCTGTTCGGCTGGCTCAACGTCACCCCCCGGGTTGGTGGCCGGTTAACGTATTACGGGGAAACCCACGGGCCCGGCAGCCAACTGGAGGAACGGACCCGCAGTGTATTCAACACCGGCGCCGAAGTCTCGTTCAAAGCTTCGCGCACTTGGACCGGCGCCACCAACCGTTTGTTCCAACTCGACGGCTTGCGGCATATCATCGAGCCGTCCGTCAACTATGTCTATGTGCCCCGCCCCAATCGCCGGCCGGGGGAGCTGCCGCAGTTTGATGACGATTTGCCCAGCCTGCTGCTGTTGCCCATCGAATATCCCGATTACAACGCCGTGGATTCCGTGGACGCGCAAAACGTCTTGCGCTTTGGGCTGCGCAACCGGCTGCAAACTCGGCGCGAGGGGCAGCTCGACAATGTCGTGGATTGGGCCGTGTTCACCGATTGGCGCTTAAACCCCGAGGACGGGCAAACCACCTTTGCGGATCTTTATTCGGAGTTTGTTTTTCGGCCCCGGTCCTGGCTCTCGCTCGCTTCTGAAACCCGCTACGACGTGGATGGCGGCCGCTGGCGGATGGCTTTCCACACCCTGACGGTCCAACCCGGCAACGTCTGGAGCTGGAGCCTCGGCCATTATTATTTGCGCGATTACTGGGCGCCGGCGCCAGCTTGGGGGGAAGGCAACGACCTCATCTACAACAGCGTTTTCTACCGGCTGAATGAAAACTGGGGCGTGCGCGCCACCCATTATTACGACGTGGATGGCGGGCGGTTGCAGCAACAGATGTATTCGCTCTACCGCGATTTCCGCAACTGGACGGGGGCGTTGACTTTCCGCGTGCGGGATAATCGGGGCGGGGCGGACGATTACACCGTGGCGTTCACCGTATCGCTGAAAGCTGCGCCGCGCTACCGCGTGGGGGATGACGCCATTCGACCCTACGGTTTGATTGGCCGTTAAGCCGCCGCCGCCCGGCGCAACCGGTGGAGGTGCCATTCCAAGGGTGCCCGGCCCGCTGGATCCAATGTCAGCGAACCCCAGCCGCCGCCGCGTTCCACTTGCAGTCCCGCCAGCGAAGGACATAACCGCACGCGAAACGGTCGCCACTCGCGCGCCCGCCGTAGCGCGCCGCTCATCCGCGCCACGGTGGCGCCCAGACAGGTCAGTTGCGGCATGCCGCTGAGCAACCGGCTTTTCCACAGCACGAGCGGTGAATGCAGATGCCCGATGACGGTCAGTTCCAGTTGCGGCCAGCGCGCGCGCATCGCGGGTTCCTGTCCCAGAAACGGCAGCGCCGTCGGGTCGTGGCAGAAGAGAATCAACCGCCGGTCGGGCGCCAGCCCGGTCAAGATTTCCCGGATGCGCGTCAGGTGTTCCGCGCGCAACCGCTGCCAGTCCGCGCGTTCCGTCTCCAGCATGTCCGCGGCAAATGCCGGCAGCGCCAGCAGGGTGGACGTCACGCCCAGCAACGTGTAACAGCCGAGGTCCAGTTGCCAGCAACCTTCGAGACCCAGCTCGGCGTGGGCCCGGTGCCAACTCGCCAGCCGGAGGCCGCCGTAGTGTCCGAAGAAACTTAACTTGCCGAGTTCATGATCGCCGAGGGTCGCCCGGAAGCGTTCGCCAAACCGTGCGCGCAACCGGGTCAGACACGTCTGGGCCCCGGCAAAAGTCGCGGGATCACTGACGCCCAGAAACGCCATGTCCGCGGCGTAATCGCCGTTGGCGATCCCGTAATCGAAGTCCGGAACGCGTCGCAGAAATTCATCCAGCAACCCGTTTTGCCGGAGGGGATGGCGCAGCCAGATCCAGTGACGAAAACTGCGGAGGGCGATACGAAGCAGCGGATTGGTAATCATCGCGAGTTCCTGATGCTCGCCCCGCGCCTGTTCCGCCGCGCTGGCGTAGTGAATGTCGCTGCACACCACCAGCCGCACGCGTTCGGTGGAAACGGCGGGCGGCGGGGACGGAATGGGCATCGCGACGCGGGTCAGGGCGGGGGCAGCGGAGTGAAGCACACGTGAAACGTCGTGCCTTGGTTCACTTCGCTTTCCAGACGGACCACGGCCCGGTGCTGTTCGAAGATGCGGCGGGTAATGGCCAGGCCGAGCCCCGTGCCCTCGCGTTTGGTGGTGAAGAACGGTTCGAACATCCGGTGCCGGTGCTCGGCGGGCACGCCCACGCCGGTGTCGGCCACCGTCGCGCACAAGCGCATCGGGTGCGCGTCATCCCCCGGCGCGTCCGAGCCATCTCCCGCTTCAAGCTGGCGGAGATTCAGCGTGAGGGTGCCGCCGTGGTCCATGGCTTCAATGGCGTTGAGAATGAGGTTGGTGAAGGCTTGCTCCAACTGACATTCATCGCCGTTCACCCAGTCGGATGCAGCTTGGAAATCCTGTTGCAGTTGGATCGCTTTTTGAGCCATCGGATGCCGGGCCAGTCGCAGGGAGTGATCGAGAATTTCGGAGAGCCGGACCGGGGCCAGTCGGGGTTCCGCGGGCCCGGCAAATTTCAACATCTGGCTGATGATGGATTCGATGCGTTGGAGTTCCCGTTGGGCGAGGGCCTTCAATTCTGCGTTGGCCGACGAAACGGGCGAAAGTTCAATGAACGTTTTAATGGCCACCAAGGCATTTTTGATTTCATGCGCCATGCCGGCTGAGAGCGTGCCAATACTGGTAAGCCGGTCCAATCGGGCAAGATCCGGTTCCCAGCGGCGGACGGCGGTCAGATCATTCAGGAGGACGATGAAGCCGCTCTGACAAAGCACGTGATCAGGACGCACCCAACGGACCCGGATCACGCGGGGTTCCGGCCCCGGCAACCGCAGTTCGACCCCGTGCTCGGCCGCCGGTTTGTCCGTCTGTAGCGCAGTGCGAATGAGATCGGCCAAGGGGGCGGGCAGCACTTCGGGACCGTGCCCCACCAGTTGATCGGTCGCCAAGCCGAGCATCTGCTGCGCGCCCGCCGTCGCCGACAGGATAAGCCCCCGGGCATCAAGGCAAAGCAGCCCGCCGTCCAAGCAATCATTCAGGACATCGAAAAAACCAAGTCCGTGCGTTGCTGGATCCGCAACCTGGTTGTCGGTTTTTGCCATAATTTCGTATTTATACACTGTTACGCGCCCGATTAAAAGCCGAACGGGCTCCGACCCCGCCATTTCTCTCTCGTTGCACAATTATAATTTAGTCCATGAGAATTCATAATCAGCGATTGCGCTAAATTAGCCTAAAGCCGAAAGGGAACAAATAAAAAGTAAAACCATCCCGGAACACGGCGCCGCCAACCCGGGTCAGGGTTTATCGGGATCAGAGTTTTTCCGCGAGAAAGCTGCCGTTTGCCGCGCAGGGCGGGGCGGCTTCAGGGCGAAGCCTCATTCGGGTTTCCTGTCCGCCCGGGCTTTGACGTCTTGAATCATTTGTTCCCAATGGCGACGGAGGAAAGGCGGATCGTTCAGGCTGTCCAACGCATAACCGCGGTCGGCGCGGGACAGATCCAGGACGGCGGTGATCATTTCCTCCTGATACCAGCCCGCCTCGGCCAGCGGCATCCCGGACGGCTCGCGGATGAATGATTGTCCGCTGGAAGTTTGCCGGCCATCCGCAGCTTGTCCGACCGTGTTGGCGACACAATGAAAAATACCACTATTCGGACCGACAGGTTGTTGCGCCCGACCGGACACGCGTTTCCACAAGACCGCCTCGATGGCGTCCGAACTGCACGAAGGATGAAACAGAATCTGCGCGCCGGCCATGGCGGGCAGACGATACACCTCGGGATGCCGTCCGTCGCGGCAGATGGCCAGGGTGCAAAGCACGCCGTCCAGTTTGAAGAGCGACAGCTTGTCGCCACCCCGGCAGGATTGTTTTTCATCCTGCCCGGCCAGATGAATCTTGGCATACTCGTGGACGATGTCACCCGTTGGCGAAATGACATGCGCCAGATTCAGCAGGCGGTTCGCAGTGGGTTTGAGTGTGCCCACGATCACCCAGATGCCTGCGGCTGCTGCCGCGCGGCGGGTTTCATCCAGAGCACGTTGCACGGCTTCGGAAGTCAGCCCGAGCACGTAAGGAAAATCGTAGCTGGTCAGGTTGGCCTCCGGGAACAGCACCACCCGGCTGCCTTCGCTGGCGGCCAACCGGATGTAATGCCGCGTGCGCTCCAGATTGCGCTCCAGCGGCTTTGCCCAGTGGAGTTGGACACAGGAAACTTGGAGGGTCTTGGCGGCAGGCATGGCGGATGGGTTTTAACGGGGTTTTGCGGGGCGGCGATTGGCAGTTGGCAGGGCGTCCAACTGCTTCCTCCAGCGCGCCAGTTGCGTTCGCACTGGTTTCGTTCCCGGTGCGCCGGGGAGACGGCGCCGGGCCATTGCCGTGCGGAGATCAAACACTTTCAACGCCTCGCGTCCGAAGGTTTTATCCACGGATTGCAAATCCGCCAGCGAAAGTTGGTTCAGAGGTTTGCCCGCCCGCTCCGCCAATGCCACCACGGCACCGACAACATGATGCGCCCGGCGGAAGGGCATTCCTTGGCGCACGAGATAATCGGCGAGATCGGTGGCCAGCAACGCCGGATCGTGAGCAGCGACGGCGCAGGCGGCGCGGTTCACCGTCGTGTGCCGCAGCATCGCCGCCAGAATCCGGACGGTCGCCCGCACGGTGTCCGCCGTGTCGAACAGCCGTTCCTTGTCCTCCTGCAAATCACGATTGTAGGCCATCGGCAAGCCTTTCAGCAGGGTGAGCAGCGACACGAGGTTGCCGATGACCCGGGCCGATTTGCCCCGCGCCAGCTCCGCGACGTCCGGATTTTTTTTCTGGGGCATGAGTGACGAACCAGTGGTGTAGGCATCGGCGATCTGGATGAAATTGAACTCGGCGCTGGCCCAAAGCACCAAGTCCTCGGCCAGCCGCGAGAGATGCACCGCCAACAACGCCGCGTGCGCGCAAAACTCGACGGCGAAATCCCGGTCGCTAACGGCGTCCATGGAGTTTTGGGTCAGGCGGGGCCGGCCTTCGAGGTCCACAAATCCAAGCTGCCGGGCCACAAACGCGCGGTCCAATGGCAGCGTTGAACCGGCAATCGCCCCCGCGCCCAGCGGACAGACGTTGACCCGGTCCCATCCGTCCCAGAGCCGTTCGTTGTCGCGTTCCAGCATTTCGACGTAGGCAAGCAAATGATGCGCAAAATAGACCGGTTGCGCGCGTTGCAGATGGGTGTAGCCGGGGATGAGCACATCGGCGTTTTGTTCGCCCAGCCGCACCAGCGCCTGTTGCAAACCGATGACCTCCCCGAGCAGAGCCAAAATCTCATCCCGCAACCAGAGCCGCATATCAAGCGCCACCTGGTCGTTGCGCGAGCGTCCGGTGTGCAGCTTGGCCCCGGCGGGCACGCGCTGGGTTAATTCGGCTTCGATGTTCATGTGGACATCCTCGCGCTCGGGCTGCCAGCAGAACTTGCCCTGCTCGATCTCGCGGGCGATGGCTTTCAATCCCCGCGCGATGGCGGTGTGTTCCGCGCGCGTGAGCAGGCCGATCCGGTGGAGCATTGCCGCGTGCGCGAGCGACCCTTGGATGTCATGCCGCCAGAGCCGGTGATCGAAAGAGATGGATTCGGAAAATTGCGCCACATCGGCGCCCGGGGCGGTGGCGAACCGGCCGCTGCGGGAAACTGAAACTGATTTTTTCATTCGTGCGTGCGACCTGGGCGGTGACTTGGGAGTCCGGGCCGGACTGGAAACGAATTCAACCGGAATCGCGGAGCTTCAGGCCGGCATGGACCATCACCATCCAGAATGCGGAAACAGTGAAGAAGTTTCCCCACTGGGCTTCAAGGTATTTCTGCCGCCGCACCGCTTGGGCGCGGTTTTCAAAACCGAATCAGGATAACGAATTTTGTCAAAGGAAACCGGACTCAACCGGATACATGGGTTTTGCGCTCGTCCTTCCTCGATTGTTTGCCGACCGGAAAATCGGGAAGGACGCAGGCCTTTGTTTTTTCCTTTCCGCCCATCCGGGATGCGGCTATTTTTCCTTCTGTCTGTCCGGTGGTGTAAAGGTAGCACAAGGGTCTTTGGAGCCCTTTGTCATGGTTCGAATCCATGCCGGACAGCCATTCAACCCGAACGCGTAACGGTGACGTCTCCGCCGCAGTTCCGCTTTCGGGTTCAATTGGTTTTCAATGAACGAGTGGAATCTCCAAGGGCGCGCGCATGCGTGCCAAACCTGTGGCCAGCCGTTTGCCGACCAGCAACCGTATCATACGCTGCTGTTTGACGACCGGAACGATTATCGCCGCCTGGATGTCTGCCCGGCTTGCTGGGAAACCCGCCACCGCGACAACGATGTCGTTGCGAAGGGATTTATTTCCCACTGGCAGGGCGTCTATGAAGCGCCGCCGCCCGCGCCGGAACCCATCCAAAAGGACACCGCCGAATCGCTGCTCCGCAAACTCATCGAACGGGACGATCCCCGCTATGCGCCCGCCGGCTACATCCTCGCCGTCATGCTGGAGCGCAAACGGCTGCTCAAGGTGAAGGAGCAACTCCAACGCGAAGACCGGCGTGTCTTCGTTTATGAACAACCCCGGACCGGCGATCTCTTCACCATCGCCGATCCCGATCTGCGCCTGGACCAACTCGACGAAGTCCAGCGCGACGTGGCGATGTTGCTCGAACACGGCCTGCCGGATCCAACGGCAGAACCGTCGTCAACCTCCGCACCGGATAAGGAGGCGACCTTGGACGGTCCTCCTTCTGAAACGGCTGTCGCACCGGAGGACCCGATAGCCCGCGAAACCGAAGAGAACCCAGTGGCAGCGGAAGGGTCTCCGGTTGAAAACTCAGTCGGCCCCGTCGTGGGTTAGACAGTAATTTTCCTTCACTCCGTGGCTGAATTCGACGAACTCCAAACGCGGCTTGGCTATCGCTTTCGCGATCCCGACTTGCTGCGTCTCGCGCTGACACATCCGTCGGTCGCGCATGAACTCGGTTCGTCCGTTCAGACCAATCAACGCTTGGAATTCTTGGGCGATGCGGTGCTGCAACTGGTCCTGACGCGCGCCCTCTATGACCGGTTTCCCCGTTTCGGCGAAGGCCCGCTCACCAAGGCCCGCGCCCGGTTGGTCAACCGCCGTTCCCTGGCCGACCGCGCCCGCGCGTTGGGTTTGGGCGAGTTTTTGATCCTGAGTCGCGGCGAGGAAATGCACGGTGGACGCGAACGCCCTTCCGCCTTGGCGGACGCCTTTGAGGCGGTGCTGGGGGCGGTGTTGTTGGATGGCGGTTTTGACGCCGCCAGCGAGTGCATTAACCGGGAATTCCATCAATCGCTGAAGGAACTGACTGTGGCCCCGATCATCGAAAATCCCAAAGGCGAATTGCAGGAATATTTGCAGGCGACTTCGCCGGAGGCGCCGCAATACGAAGTGGTTTCCGCCACCGGACCGGATCACGACCGCGTGTTTGAATGCACCGTTCATTACGGCGGGGTGGAACTGGCCCGGGGCATCGGCAAAAGCAAGAAAGCCGCGGAAAGCGAAGCCGCGTGGATCGCCCTGCGGCGGCTGAGAGACGCGGCAAAAACAATGCGGCCCGAGTCGGGCGACGCTGCTGTCTGACCGAAGGCGGGACGGCACGAGAAAAACTGTGCGTGTTCCGGGAATTCGGTCTTGATATGGCGCGTTGGTTCCGGCGAAATGGTCCGGTTATTTACCGTTATGGAACTGGCGGATATTCTGACCAAAGAACAGATCGTCACCGCGCTCAAAGCGACCACCCGGTGGGAAGCGATTGACGAGCTGGTCGGTAATCTTGTGGACACGGGCAAAATCCAGCCCGAACACCGCGACGCAATCATTGCGGCCGTCCGCAAGCGGGAAAACTCGATGAGCACCGGCATCGGTTTCGGCGTCGGCATTCCGCACGCCTCGACCGATCTGATTCCGGAAGTTATCGGGGCGTTGGGCCGTTCGCAGACGGGGGTCAATTTTGAGGCGGCCGACAACCAACCGGTCAAGCTGGTGATGCTTTTCCTGGTGCCCCAGGGTCAGTTTCAGAAACATCTCCACACCCTCGCCAACATCGCCAAACTCCTGCACCGGTCCGAGCTGCGAACGGCGCTCAACAACGCGTTGGACGCGGAATCCATGCTCGCCATCATCAAAGAGAGCACGGGAAGGAAATAGCGCTTCGTGATTTGCCGGACCGTCAGCGCGTTGAGTCGGTTCAACGATCTGACGGTTTATTAATTCGTCACCGTCATGCTGCCGCACAAAGTCATTGGCTCGAAGCTTCACGCCGCCGTCCGCGCCGTGCTGCCCGACGCCGACCTGGCCCCGGTGCTGGTGCGGCCTTGTCCCGATCCCCGGTTCGGCGATTACCAAACGGCGGGTCTGATGGGCCTGGCCAAGCAACGGAAGCTCAATCCGCGTCAAGTCGCCACCGACGTGCGGGCGCACCTCGAGTTGTCGGAGCTTTGTGAAAAGATCGAAATCGCCGGCGCCGGATTCCTGAATTTCCATCTGCGGCCCGAGGCGGTGGCCCGGGCGGTGACCGAGGCTCTGACGGACGACCGCCTGTTCCTCGAACCCGCCGTCCCGCCGCGGACGATCGTGGTGGATTTTAGTTCGCCCAACGTCGCCAAGCCCATGCACGTGGGCCACATCCGTTCCACGATTCTGGGCGACTGCCTCGCGCGCGCGTTGCGCCGGCTCGGCCACCGCGTCATCACGGACAATCACCTCGGCGATTGGGGCACGCAATTCGGCATGTTGCTCGTGGGATGGAAACGGGAGTTGAACCGGGTGGCGCTCCAGACCGATCCCATCGCCGAGATGGAACGGCTTTATCAAAAGACCAGCGCCGCGTGCAAAACGGATGCCGCCATCCTCGAAGCCGCGCGCCAGGAGCTGGTCAAGCTGCAAGCCGGCGACGCTGAAAACCTGGCGCTCTGGCGGGAGATGATCGCCCTCTCGCAAGGACAGTTCGATACGATCTATGGCCGGCTGGGGGTGACCTTCGATCACACATTGGGCGAAAGTTTTTACAACCCGCAGCTTCCCGGTCTCGTGGCCGAGCTGGCCGCCAAAGGCATCGCCCGCGAAAGTGATGGGGCGCAGGCGATTTTCTTTGACGACATTCCGTCGTTGAAGACGACGCCCGCGCTGGTGCGGAAAAGCGACGGCGGGTTCAACTACACCACCACCGACCTCGCCACGCTGGCTTACCGAATGGCCACGTGGCAGCCCGATGAAGTCATCTACGTCACCGATGGCCGGCAACAATTGCATTTCCAACAGCTCTTTGCCGCGTTTCGCAAATGGCAACCCGGTCATCTGGGACTGAAACTCGCCCATGTCTGGTTCGGCTCCATCCTGGGCGAGGATGGCAAGCCGTTCAAAACGCGCTCAGGCGAAACCATCAAGCTTGCGGACCTGCTTGACGAAGCCGAGGAACGCGCGCTCCGGGTGGTCACGGAAAAGAATCCGGATCTGGCGGAGGCCGCGCGCCGCGAAATCGCCCGGGTCGTCGGCATCGGGGCCGTCAAATATGCCGATCTCCTGCCCAACCGGCAGAGCGATTACGTGTTCAGTTGGGACAAAATGTTGTCGCTCTCCGGCAACACAGCGCCCTACCTGCAATACGCCTATGCCCGTATCCGGAGTATTTTCCGCAAAGCGGCGGAATCCGCCGGCGGCCCGCCCCGCCCGGTTCCCCTGCAACTGCGCACCGCCGAGGAAACCACGCTGGCCAAACATTTGCTGAATTTTGGCATCGTGCTGGAAGCCGTCGCGGAGGAATACCGCCCCAATTACCTCTGCAATTACCTTTACGAACTGGCTGGCCATTTCACCCGTTTTTACGAGCATTGCCCGGTGCTCAAAGCCGCGGCGGCGGAGCGTGCCAGTCGCTTGGCGCTGTGTGACGCAGCGGGTCGGGTGCTGCGGCAGGGGTTGGAGGTGCTCGGGATCGAGGTGCTGGAACAGATGTAAGCGGCCCACTCATGGGGCTGGGCCGGCGGTTTTCCATCCGTCGCGGGAACTTTTTCGTGATTACGCGCCGGGGGTCTGCTACGTTCGCCCGCACAATCACCAAATCATGAATTGTTACGATCAATTGAAATTCGACGCGAACGGATTGATTCCGGCCATCATCCAAGAGTGGCAAACCGGGCGCGTATTGATGATGGCGTGGATGAACCGGGCCTCCTTGGAAACAACCCTCGCCACCGGCAAAACCCATTTTTGGAGCCGGTCGCGTCAGAAATACTGGATGAAGGGGGAGGAAAGCGGCAACACGCAAACCGTCAAAAACGTGGCGTTCGATTGCGATGGTGATTGCCTGCTCATTCAGGTGGAACAAAAGGGCCCGGCGTGTCACGAGGGTTATCAATCCTGTTTCTTCCGTTCCATGGAAGGCGGCGGGGAAACGTGTAAAATCACGGAACCCCCGTTGATGACTCCGGAACAGATGTATCGGAAACGATAAGGCAACCGCACGGCGCCGGGCCGTTCCCCGCCCACGCGGCCATTTCCCGCATCCCCATGGACGAATCCGTTCCTTTTGCCAGTAAATGGTATTTTGGAATGCTGGCGCTGTTGGTGTTCGCACGCGGAATGGACTTCCTCAGCACTTGGGTGGCCACACCCAACCTTGTGCTCGAAGGCAACCCGTTCGCCAAGAAACTGGGCTGGAAATGGGGGTTGCCCGTGAACGCCGTCATGTGCGGGGTGTTGGCGCTTTGGCCGTTTTCCGCCATCGTGGTGGCCACCGCCAGCGTCCTGGTGGCCGCGCGAAATTTCCAATCTGCCTGGCTCATGCAGTCGTTGGGGGAACATTCCTACCGCGACTGGCATGTCGAACGCATCCAGCATACGCCGATTTCGGTTTACTTGGCCTGCTTGGCCGGCAACACTCTGCTAATCGCCGCCGTGGGCGGGGCCATCATTCTTTTCAGCCACCGGCTGCTTATTCCGCTCGCCATCGGCATGGGCATCGTCGCCTACGCTGTTGCGGTCGCCTTTTACACGCTGCTGGCCATCTGGCGGATGCGCCGGTTGAGCAAAACCTCACCTCCCAATCCTTGATATGTTCGCTCCCACGCTCGATGAATTTCAGCAACTTGCCGCGCAAGGCAACTTGATCCCGGTCACCTGCCGTATCCTGGCCGACATCGAAACGCCGCTCTCGGCCTATCGCAAAATTCGCGGGCAGGGGGAATCGTTCCTGCTCGAATCGGTGGAAGGCGGCGAACATCTCGGCCGCTATTCGTTTGTCGGTTGCAATCCGCGCGCGGTCATCAAACAGACCGGCAACCGGGTGGAGGTGCTCGAAGGCGGTAAAGTGGTGGACGCCTTTTCGGTTGCGGGAGGATCGGGAGACGCCCCGGCTGACGCTGCCGGCGACGGGGCGCAAGAGGCCTCGCGCCCGCCCATCGTCCGGGACGGCCTTGAAGTCATCGAACGCGTCATGAAAAAATACCGTCCGGTCACGCTGCCGGGGCTGCCGCGTTTCACGGGCGGCGCGATTGGCTTCATCGGTTACGAGTTTATCCACGACGTGGAACCCGCCGTGCCGCGTCCGCCGCACGATGCGTTGCGCACGCCGGTCATGTATTTCTTGGTGGCCGATCAATTACTCGTCTTCGATCGCGTCGCCCAGACCATTACCGTACTCGTGAACGCCGCGATTGATGAAGCCGCCAGCCCGGCCGAGGCGTATGAAATGGCGGGGGAGGAAATCGAGCGCCTGCTGTCGTTGCTGGAACAACCCAGCGAACATCACCCGGTGAGTGTTCCCCGCGAAGTTCCCTCTCTTCCCTTCCAATCGAACGTCGCCAAAGAGCAATTCCTCGCCAATGTCGCCGCCGCCCAGAGCTATATTGACGCCGGCGACATCATCCAGGTGGTCGGTTCGCAGCGGTTCAGCGTGGCGACCCAGGCTTCCCCCGTGGATGTCTATCGGGCCGCGCGTTCGGTCAATCCCTCGCCCTACATGTTCCTGCTGGAACTGGACGGCTTTTCCCTGGTCGGCGCCTCGCCGGAAATCCACGTGCGCTGTGAAGATCGCCGGGCGGAAATCCGCCCGATCGCCGGCACGCGCCGGCGCGGCAAAACGGTCGCGGAAGACGCCGCGCTGGAAACGGAACTGCTCGCCGATCCAAAGGAACGCGCTGAGCACGTCATGCTCGTAGACCTCGCGCGCAACGACCTCGAGCGCGTGTGCGAGGCCGGCAGTGTGCAGGTCAAGGACCTGATGATCATCGAGCGTTACAGCCACGTCATGCACATCGTATCGAGCGTCGGCGGTCAACTGATGGCGGACAAAACCAACTACGACCTGATGCGCGCAACCTTCCCGGCGGGCACGGTCAGCGGTGCGCCGAAGATTCGCGCCATGCAGATCATCTCCGAACTGGAGCAAACCACGCGCGGACCGTATGCCGGATGCGTGGGGTACTTCAGTTTCAACGGCAACCTGGACACCTGCATCGCCATCCGCACCACGTTGCTCAAGGACGGCCATGCCTACGTGCAAGCCGGCGGCGGTTGGGTGAGCGACTCCCAACTGGAGGCGGAATTCCAAGAGACGGTGAACAAGAGCAAGGCCATGCTCAAAGCCGTGGCCCTGGCGGAGACGTTTAGCGGGAAACGTAAAACGTGATTTGTCAGATGGTTGCATCGTTGAACTGACGGGGCAAATTGAGAACCTCCAATTGAAACTGCCGCTCGCCAGTGAAGCCGAAGTGCCGAGGACAAAAATCGTTCTCTACTTGCTAAATCCGGAACATCGGTCCGGCAAAAGCAAGGCGTGCTTCTTCGCCCACCACGGGTTTGATGTCGGGGACTGGAAAAACTGGCGGCGGCGTTGCGCCAGCACGCTCGCGACCACGAAACCACGAAAGAGGAAACCACGCCGCTCGGTGTCCGCTCCGTGGTGGAAGGCGATATGACGATGCCCGACGGTGTAATTGCCAGAGTTCGTTCCGTATGGTTTAATTGAACGCAGCGAGCGGTCGCTGCGATTTGTGACCGCTTACCCGCTGAAACGAAAGACGCGAGTATGATCAAAGAACTGGACGATGTGATCCTTGCGTGCGACCTGCCCGAGCACGGTTTGAGTGCCGGGGATCGGACCGCCTGGGGCCAGTTACGCCAGGAGGGGCGGTGCGTGAACCCCAAGCGGGGGCAACGGCTGTGGCGGGAGGCAGGGCTGAAAGTGCCGCGCCAACAGGGCAAGCAGCGGCGTCTGGGCCTCAGCGAGAACGGCCGCCAACGGCGGTTGGCCACGCGGCCCCACGAGGTTGGGAGCGATGACTTTGTGCGCGACCCGACCCGCGAGGGGCGGCGGTTGAAGTTTTTGTGCGTGGTGGATGAGTTGACGCGGGAAGGTCTGGCGCTGGCCGGGCGCCGGCGTTTCCGGGCCAAAGACGGGATTGGGGTGCTGGCGGAACTGATTGCGCAGCGGGGAGTGCCGGCGCATCTGCGCAGTGACAACGGGCCTGAATTTGTGGCCTTGGCCGTGCCGGCATGGCTGAAAGCCAACGCCATCGGGGCGCGATATATTGCGCCGGGGAGTCTGTGGGCGAACGCGTATGTGGCCTCCTTTCACCGCCGGTGGCGGGACGAACCTTTGAACCGCGAGGAATTTGTCTCCCGGTTGGAGGCAGAAGTTCTGGCCACCGACTGGCGGCGGGACGACAACGAAGCGAGGCCGCACTCGTCGCTGGCGTATCTGGCGCCGACGATGTTCGCGGCGCGCTGGCGCGCTTCGGCCGGGGCTACGCCCCTCCCTGCGGACACCAGCACGGAAACCCTGAAACCGTGAACCAAAACTCTCATTGCATCTGGATCAACAAATGGGGGCTTGCCATGATCAACCTACTGTTCAGTTAAACCGCCACTGTTTTCCGGACCACCATCTTTTTTACCTTGGATAAACTTCGTCAACGCCCTGCGAAAGGAATTAAAATGCAAAATCCAGAAGCTACGAAGCTAAGAACACCGCAAACCGAGATTTTACTAAAAGAATTGGATGCAGTTATCGAAAGCTGGCGGAAGCTTGATTTTACCCAGAGCCTCCGTAATACGAGATTGGAACTAGTGATGCGTAACATTGATCGCGCTCGCAGACAGTTCGATTCCAAGCTTTTCTTTGTGGTGATTTTCGGACCGCTCAAGGCTGGCAAATCCACTTTGACCAACGCCTTGGCGAGCGAATACGTCAGCCCCACCGGCTTTGGAAAAGAAACGACACGGCGACCTTCTCTGATAATTTCCGCTGAGGAACCGGGCATTGACCAGTATTTCTCAACCGATCCTGAGATAAATCATTTCTTAAGCCAGCGACGATTACGGAAAAACGATGCAACAGGCGTGGCGACAGACGATGAAACGCAGAAATTGGCAAAAGTCCGCGAAAGCTTTGACGCGGTAGCGGATTATCTGCGTGGCATACGAAGCAAAGACGAGTTCCAAGGACGAATCCGAGTAGACACGCTCCACTTGAATGCGGTGAGGTTGGAAGAAACCTTAACGCAAGACCTCACTACCGAGCCACTTCTCACAGTAATTCGGTGTAAGGGCGACCATTTGCTCAGGCACGGCGTAGCCATCGTGGACATGCCGGGGCTGGATGGCAGCCGAAGCAACTGGCGCACCGATCCGATTCACGAGTGGGTCATGAACCGGGCCGAATTTTTCCTCTTTGTGCAAAGTTCCGTGGCGGCACTGAACAAGGAGGCACACGATTTCCTGAAGGAAATCGTTGCACAAAGCACAAAGCCGCCAATTTGGCTGATCCAAAATATTTTTGATGCGCGACACTGGCAGCCAGAGGAAAAACGGAAAAAAGCTGAGGCCGACCAACTGGAAGAAGGAAGGCAGCGAGTCATCAAGTTGCTAAACGAAGAGCCACGTACTGTTTTAGGATTGAACGTGGGGTTGGCTTGGGATGCCAAGAACGAAAATCAGGATGAATGGTTGTCGCAATCCAAATTTCCGAAATTCGAGTCTGACCTGGCAGATGTCTTACACGCGGAACGCGCCTTGATTCAAGAGCACAACTGTTTGAAATATTTGAGGCAGAGATTCGGCGAAGCCGAGAAACAATTGAAAATAAGTATTGGACAAATAAAGCAGCTTCGGGAGGCGCATAAAAAGGTGCGCGACAAGTTGAGGGAAGCGCAGGCGTTGCTTGATGCTGTGAGCTACCACAGCGATTGGGAAACCGCAGTCAGAGGGGAGATTTGCGCAATCGCGGAGGCCGCAGCAAAACCGTGGTTGGACAGTTTGGAAAATGAAGTCGCCAGACTCCGCGAGCGTCACGACCGTAAGCGAACAGGGAAAGAAGTAAACGGTGAACTGGATAATACGGCGATCAGGTTAGGTGCTGAAGGTGACATTAAGCACTTTGCCAAACCACTGCAGCTTCCGTCGTATGTGAAAGTAGCCAATCAATACTGCAAGTCGGCAGAAAGCGATGCCATCACTCGCGTCAATGAATTCTTGGGCGAGTTGGAGTTATCGCAATTGCCCGCTCCCGTCGCGCCATCAGCGGAAGACTTGCCGAGAATAGAGAGCGAGTCGTTCACGCATGATAAACTACCTGAAAGGGGTTGGAAAAATTGGTTTGGGGGGAAAGACTACGACGGCTCCACACTGGCCAAGCATATCGAGTCAGCGGCCAAAGCCTGGCGGCAGCAAATTGAGAAACGCAAGGGGAATTGGATAAACCAAGTAATTATCAACCACTTTTCGACTTACTGCGAAAAGAGGAGAAAACATTTTCAAGCACATCTACAACGCTTGATGGCTGATTTTAATGCCACTGCGAAACCCGAAGAGGAAACCGCCACCGCGACGGAAAATCTGATCAGTCAAATGGATGAGTCACTTCGGAACTTGGCTTTGCCATTGGCCAAAGCCCGCGAGTCCATGAAATAAATATCCGTTACCATGACAAAACCAACTAAACGTTCGCTCTGGCTGTTTTGGATTCCGCTCAGCTTGGCGGTAGCTATCTTTCTTTTTGTCACCTTCATCGGCAACATTCTCGTGATCGGCGCCAAGCTGGGAGGGGTCACCCCATGGCTGGAGTGGGGATTCTACGGCTTTGTGATGACCGTCTTCATCTGGTTCGTCATCGCCCCGTTCGCCGGAGCTTTGGCAAAGCCTGTTCTCGCCCTTGAAGACGTGGCGGTAGGCAACAACAACCTTGACCACGAAAAGCTTAAAAAAGTCGCCCGGCAGTTGATTGATGCCGACGTTCTACCACGCGAACAGCGTGAGGAGCTGGCTGGTGCGATGGGCCTCGGCAGTGATATTCGCGAACCATTGGCCGCGGCGATTAAAGCTCAGAAAAAATCGACCGCCAAGATTATCCACGAGCATGCTGTTCTGGTCTTCATTACCACCGCCATCTCTCAGAACGGGCGTTTGGACGCCATTGCGGTTTTGGTTGCGAACTTCCGTCTCGTGCGTTTGTTGGTGAAACACTTTGGCTATCGCCCGCCGTTGCCGATGCTCATTAAGATTTATGCCCAGATTTTTCTCGCTTCGCTCATCGCGAATGAGCTTGACGACTTGGATGCCGGCAGCATTTTCGGCTATCTCGGCTTTGGAGGAGTTGCCGCAGCCCTAGGAGCTGGCCTTATTGTCAATTCGTTGTTCGACGGCACTATCAATGCCTTGTTCACGCTCCGGGTTGGGTTCGTTACCCGCAAATATCTGTTAAATGCTGGAAACGAGTTGAGCAGAAGTGAAGTCCGAAAAGAGGCTAACAAGGAAGCGATGAAAGCATTGATTCCCGTTGTGGAGGAGTCTGGCAAAAAGCTGCCAAGCGCGATGAAAACAATTCTCGATAAAATTCTGAATCGGTCCGCGGGCGGCAATGCAGCCAATTCAGGCTCGAAATAAAATAGTGCCGGAGCGGTTTATGAAATACCACATCGCCCATTTTTCCGATTTTCACCTGTGCGCGGTTGATGATGATTTCCATTGCAGCCTCGCCATGATTGACGACGCAGTGGAGCGTGGGGTTGATCACATTGTCATCACGGGTGACATCGTGGACTGCGCGCAAATGGATGTTTACACAGCATTTTTCCAAGCTCTGCGAAAGCGAAAACTCACTGAGGCAACACGCTTGACGATCATTCCCGGCAATCACGACATTTTTCCATTGTCGACTCGACCCATACCCATACCGCCGTTTTGGCGACGTCCAACGGCAAACTTTGAAAAATTGCTGAAAGTCATCCGCCCAACGTTTTCCAGCAAAACCGCTACGCAGCTGGTTGCCGGGGAACCGTTCCCCGTGGCAAAAAGACTCGGAAAGGATGTCCTGTTGGTGGCACTGGATACAACGCGCAATGAACAATACCTGCCGATACGATGGGCGGAGGGAGAACTGCCGAGTCATCATCGGAGTGCGGTACGCCGGCATCTGGCGCGGAATTCGCATGTCCGGCACAAAATCATCGTGATGCATCACAGCCCTTGGCGTGAGGAATTCGAGGGAGACTGGTTGATTGAACAAAATTTCACAACCCCGCCCCCTGAAGAAGTGCGCGCATGGATCAAGAGTTGCCAAGCCGACTTACTTCTCTGCGGGCACGTCCACACCAAAGACAGCATCAAGCGAACCCGGATTGGAAGTTGTCGGGCGCTACGAGCGGGCACGTCCGGTGGAATAGACGATGATGGCCGACGGATTTACCACACGATCTCACTGTCATCAACGGGTCAACAGCGGTTCCGCGCATACGAATTCTGAAAGCCGGTATTTGCCTACCTTCATCTCCCCGTGCTTTTCCCGCTCTTTCCACCTTCATTTGCATTGCAGCACGACAAATGTGCGCCATTTTCTCCGTTCCCTTTTCGTGTGCTTCGTGTATTTGTGGTTCACAAAATTTCCGAATTCAAACGAACTTGATACAGGATGAACAGAATGAACAGGATTCAACACCAGAAGCCGCGCTAGAAGAATAATCCTAAAAATTCTGCCAATCCTGTCTCCAAAACCCGGCGGCCCGTTCCGCTTTTGCTGAATTGGTTTGCCGCCAACGCCCGTGACCTGCCGTGGCGGCGCCCGTGTGATCCCCACGCCATCTGGGTTTCGGAAATCATGCTGCAACAAACGCAGGTCAAAACCGTCGTCCCGTATTGGGAACGTTATAGCGATTCACATTGACATTGAGACATAGGCTGATAGGATAGAGGGCATGAAAGCCTATGCGTTGGATTTGCGGAAGCGGGTGGTTCAGTTCGTCCAAAACGGCGGCACCAAGGCCGAGGCCGCCCGGCGGTTTGATCTGGCCCGCAGTTCCGTTTACCGGTATCTGGCGGCCGCCCAACAGGGCGCGCTGCCGCCCAAAACCAGTTGGGGGTCTTGGCGGAAGCTCGACCCCGAAGAACTTTCGGCGCACGTCAAAAAGCATCCGGACGCCACCCTCCTAGAACTCCAATCGATCTTTGGCGTCAGCCATAACGCCGTGTGGGTGCGCCTGCGACAACTGGGCTTCACGCTAAAAAAACTCATAAAATACCGCGAGCGCAACGAGGTGCAACGCTGGCTCTTCCGGCGCGAACTCGAAACGCTGGCCGGCCGGCCCGTTTATTACCTCGATGAGTGCGGCGTGGATCACCGGCTGTATCGGGAATACGGCCGCGCCCCAAGGGGGGAGCGGATTTACGAGGCGGTGGCGGGCAAACGACGGGAACGCACCAGTGTCATTGCGGCTTCACGGAATAACAAACTAGTCGCCCCGCGGGTGTTGCAAGGCAGTTGCAATACCGAAGTGGTGGACGCTTACTTCGCGCAGGTGCTCTTGCCCCTGCTGCCGCCGGGCAGTGTGATCGTGCTGGACAACGCCCGGTTTCATCAGTCGCCAGCGCGGCGGCGAAAGCGTCGGCCAGGCTGATCTTAAAACGCGCTTTGAAACCGGCGGCCGTGTCGGCCAGCGCGCGATTCGTGGAATGAAAATCAATCGGCAGACCTTGCAGAATCTTCGCCGCTTCCGCCCAGGCATCCATGCCGTCCTGCTTCATAATGGCGTATTTGACCTCGGCATAATTCACATCGGTCATGTGGAGCGGGTTATCCTTTTTTCCGGCGGTCACGAGCAGGTTTTCCATCGTTTCCGCGCCCGGCTCGTCGCGGAAGTAGGCGATGAGCGCAAAGCTATCCAGCACCTTAGCGGGCATGGCGCGCCTCCAGTTCCCACTCCCGCTGCTTGTGTTCGGCCCATTCTTCGGTCAAGGGTTTGTTCCCGGCCTTACGCTTGAGAATGCCGCGGCCACGTTTGATCAGCACCGCGGTAACGGGTTTGAGGAGGATGCCCTCCGCCGTTGCCTGAACCACCGCTTTTGTCCCATTCTCAATACGAAATTGTTTCCGCAACCAGGCAGGGATGACGACCTGGCCTTTGGTGGTGAACCAAACTGCATCCGTTTTCGATGTCGCACTCACGGTCATAAAGATGAGATATGACTAAAAATCTGTCAAGATGCGATGTGTAAGAACTCTCGAAATAATTCGGACTTTTAGAATACCGATGAAACGTCGCTCTATTGTCTGCGGCCAGGCCGTGCTGTTGAAGTGAGGACTCGCCCTGTCGGTAGGCTGCGCGTAAACTACAGCGGGCGGATGCCTTGGATAGTAGTTCTCCCGACCCAAACAGCCGGATCAGAGGTGAGGGATTCTTGCCAGTTTGGGTTGAGGAAAAATTCCAACAGGTATTTCTTGCTGTCAGGGAGAAATCTTCACGCCGTTGCCAAGTTGTCTTCTAAAACCTTCGATTTGCTCGATCGTGCTTCGGCTTCGGTTGCAGTAGGCGCGGTTTCCAGTACCCGAAGCGGCTCGTAAAACGTGTTCCGCTGCACGGGGATGCGGCCGGCTTCGCGGATGGCTTTGATCATGTCTGCTCAAGCGGCGGTCACAAACGTCACCTTCGGCTTGATGCCCAGATCGGCGGCAATAGCTTTAACAACGACGCCGAGGTTGCGCGCAGTAGGGTTGCCGTTATGGTTCAACATGCGGTGCAGCGTCTTTTCGCCCAAGCCGGTTTCACGCGCAAGTTCCTTGAAGGTGATTCCGGCGTGAACCAGATCGCGCAGGCGGGAAAGCGCCTCCGCCGTCTCGCCCGCCAGCAGCATATCCATCGCGCCGGCGTAAAGCAGCCGCGCGAACTTGCGGTCGCACTTGATGCGCGCGATGACCGTTTCTTTGTATGCCCGTGTCAGTGCCATGTTAGTTCTTTGTTCGTTTGTAGTGTTTCCACCGTGTAATCGCGGCGGCGATGTCCGTACCCTGCCGCCGCTTGCTGCCGCCACCCAGCAGGATGATAAGCGTCTTTCCGTCCCGCCCGAAATACACGCGGTAGCCGGGCCCGAAATCCAGCCGCAGTTCAGATACGCCCTCGCCCACGCCGAAGTTGCCGGACTCCAGGCGGCGGATGTATCGGCCAACGCGATCTGCGGTTACGGCATCCAACCGATCAAACCATTCTGCAAAAGGCGACCGGCCCTCGATTGTATATTCCCGAATTTCAAAAACCGCAGCCATATAGTTACATTTACGTTACCATTGTCGAGTGGCGGACTTACACCCTCACGCCGTCGCCAAGTTGTTTTCTAAAACCTTCGACTTTGCCGACGGCGGTTCGGCTTCGGTTGCAGTAGGCGCGTTTTCCAGTACCTGGAGCGGCTCGTAAAACGTGTTCCGTTGCACGGGGATGCGACCGGCTTCGCGGATGGCTTTGATCATGTCCGCTTCGGTTTGCAATTGCGGCGAGGTCGCGCCCGCCATGTGGAAGATGTGTTCTTCGATGATTGTGCCGTGCAGGTCGTCCGCGCCGTAGCTCAGCGCCACTTGCGCCAGCTTCATGCCCAAGCCCACCCAATACGCCGTGATGTGATCAAAGTTATCCAGATAGATCCGGCTCACCGCCAGCGTGCGCAGGGAATCGAAAGCTGTCGGCGCGTGTTCGACCGGAATGTCGTTGTCCTGCGGCATGTAGGCCAGCGGCACGAAACCGACAAAACCGTGGGTCTCATCCTGCAACGCGCGTAACTGGCGCAAGTGATCCACGCGATCCGCCAGCGATTCGACGTGACCGTAGAGCATGGTGCAGGTGCTGCGTCCGCCGAGTCGGTGCCAGGCGCGATGCACGGCGAGCCATTCCTCGGCGGATTCCTTGCCCTTGGCAATCGCGCTGCGGACTTCCTTGCGGAAAATTTCCGCGCCGCCGCCCGTAAGCGAATCCAGACCGGCTTCCCGCAATTCTCTCAAGGTTTCTTCCGTGGATTTTTTGCCAAGCCACGCGAGATGCAGAATTTCGTTCGCGGTGAAACATTTGAGTTGAAGTCGGGGAGCACCCGCGCCGCGCGGAAAATCTCTTTTGACTAACTCCTCCCCCGAAAGCTTGTTGGACGAAGGTTCGGACGAGGCGTCCGAACCAGCACGCGGGGCGCGTGCGCTCCCCAAATCATCATTCAGCGCGCGCAGCGCCTTCAGCATGTCGGTGTAATAACTGAACGGCAGGGAGGGATGTAAACCGCCGACGATGTGCAGTTCGGTGATGCCGAGCTGCAACGCTTCGCGCGCTTTTTGCACCATCTGCGGGATGCTCAGCTCGAAGCCGTCTTTATCCCGCTTCTTGCGTTGGAACGCGCAGAACTGGCAGCTCAGGATGCAGTAATTGGAATAATTCAGGTAGCGATTGATGATGTAACTGGCGCGATTGCCCACTTTCTTTTGCCGCGCCAAATCGGCAATGGCCCCCAGCGCGTTCAGGTCCTTGGATTCAAACAGGCGCAGCGCGTCGGCCTCGGAAATGCGCTCACCGGCGGCCACTTTGTCGTAGAGGTCGCGCAATTCGCTTCGGTGAACAAAAAAACTCATAGATGTCGGCGGTCGCCGGGATGAATCCGACGCATTGGCGGATTGATCGGCGTTCTTACAGGCACAGCTTCAGATTTAGCAGATAAAGCGGGTTTGGCAAAGCGCGAGTTCAGCAGCAACCGGAAGCCGCATTGTCGCTAAGCGGTCCATTGGCGGGCACCAATCGCTATCGCTAGTTCTGCGACGGTTTGAAGGATTCACCTCCCTGGTTGTTCTTGAATCCCGATCGCCAGTAACATTTTCCCCCGTTTTTCCGATGAAATGCCGCCGCCCCAGGGCGGCGTGGATGACCCGATTGTGCGGAAACGGAGGATCGGCAGCGGAAATTCCGTTCCGCTCATTCGCCTGTCGCCAGCCGGCTCCAGAGCGCGTCGTTCAAAACGG
>MWDV01000075.1 GCA_002070715.1 Verrucomicrobia bacterium ADurb.Bin118 | reverse complement strand
CCGTTGGGCGGAATTGACCCGGACCGCCCGGCATCAACTGGGCCAGCAGTTGTTGCGGACTGAATTACCGATCAACGGTAAAAGCCTGAACCGGGACGAATTCGTGACCTGCGGCGGCGTGCGCTTGGCCGAGGTGAATTTCAAAACCATGGAAAGCCGGCTTTGCCCGGGCTTGTTCTTCGCGGGCGAGTTGCTGGATGTGGACGGCCTCACCGGCGGTTTCAATTTGCAAGCGGCGTGGACCACCGGCTGGATTGCCGGCCGGGCGTTGGCCGGGAAATCGGAACGCGATTAGAAGCGGCGATCGGCCCTTTCACCAGCCAGAGGGCCGGACTTCCTCTCGTCCGCCGCGCCTGAATCCGGCGCGTTTCTTGACACCCGCCGTTTGTTCCCGAACACTCCCCGTTCTATGGCTGACGCTAAATCCAGCGAATGGATGGAAAAAATCGTGGCCCTGTGCAAACGCAAGGGTTTCATTTACCCGTCGTCGGAAATCTACGGCGGGATCAACGGGTTTTGGGATTACGGTCCCCTGGGTGCGGAACTCAAGCAGAACATCAAAACGCATTGGTGGCATTGGATGACCCGGCGGCGCGACGACGTGGTCGGCTTGGAGGCCACGATCATCATGTCGCCGAAGATTTGGGAGGCCAGCGGGCACGTGTCCACGTTCAGCGATCCCATGATTGATTGCAAAACGTGCAAAGGCCGGTTTCGCGCGGATCAAACCCACGAAATTCCCTGCCCGCAAAAACCGAGCAAAATGGTGAGCGAATGCCACGGCGAAAAAACCGCCGCCCGGGCGTTCAATCTCATGTTCAAAACCACCGTCGGCCCCATCGAATCCGACGACAACATCGCCTACCTGCGCCCGGAAACCGCGCAGGCCATTTTTGTTCAGTTCAAAAACGTGCTCGAAACGTCCCGGCAGAAAGTGCCCTTCGGGATCGCGCAGATCGGCAAGGCATTCCGCAACGAGGTCACCCCCCGCAATTACACTTTCCGGTCGCGGGAGTTTGAGCAGATGGAGTTGGAGTTTTTCATCAAACCCGATGAGGCGGTGGAAGCCATCCACGGCACCGTGGCGCAGCCCGCAGGGCCGGGACATCCGGGCGACCCGCAGCCGAACTGGGGCTGGCGGATGTGGCATCAATACTGGGTCGAGGAACGCATCCGGTTTTACGAGAGCATCGGGTTGCCCCGCGCCACGCTGGAGGAGTATTGGCAAAAACCGGAGGAACTGGCGCATTACGCCCGGGTGTGTGTGGATCTATTGTTCAAATTCCCGTTCGGCACCCAGGAACTCGAGGGCATCGCCGCCCGGAGCGATTTTGACTTGAGCCAGCATCAACGGTTCTCCGGTAAACCGATGACCGTGTTCGATGAAGCGTTGAAACCGGCCTGGCCAAACCTGGCCCCGGCCAAACAAGCGGAGTTGAAGGAACGTTATTACCAGAACCGGCTCCGGTACCTCACGCAAATGGGCGAGGCCTCGGAGGCCGCGGAGAAACTCGCGCGGGAAGACGCCGAGGCGTTGACCAAAGGTTATTACGTGCCGCACGTCATCGAGCCTTCGGCGGGCGTGGACCGGCTGGCGCTGGCGTTGATCACCAACGCCTACGCCGAGGATCAGGCGCCCGACGACAAAGGCCGGTTGGAAAGCCGGGTGGTGATGCGGTTCCATCCGCGCGTCGCGCCGATCAAGGTGGCGGTCTTTCCGCTGCTCAAAAACAAACCGGACCTCGTGCGCAAAGCCTTGGAGGTCCGCGACCAGTTGCGGCCGTGGATGAATGTGTTCTATGACGACGCCGGCGCCATCGGCCGCCGATACCGGCGGCAGGACGAAGCCGGCACTCCGTTCGGCGTGACGATTGATTTCGATACCCTGGGAGAAAAAGGCGAAGCCTTGAAGGACACCGTGACCTTGCGCGAGCGGGATTCCATGAAGCAAGAGCGGGTGCCGATCCCGGCGCTCCTGCCGCGGTTGTTGGAAAAGGTGCAGTAAAACCCGGGCCGGAATACATCGCGGCAAGCCGGCGGCAGGCCGCTTGGGGTGCGCGGATTTTTGGGGTGGACAATGAGAAGAGCCTCACCTGTGGGGTGGGGACGCGATGACCGTTTTGAACTTCCTGAAATCCATTTTGATTGCCGGTGTTTTCCTGCTGGGGCTGAGCGGACCGGCGAGGCTGTCCGCGCAGACGTCTCCGCTTGAGCGAACGCTTGCTTGGGCGGAAATCACCGAACAACCCGTTTCTTTTTCAGCCGACATTGGTGCATCCGGTGAGTTCACCTGGTGGCTGCCGGCGGGGGCGGATGAGTATATCCTGCCGTTGGCGGCGGGGGTGGCCGTGGATCCGCAGCGCGCGGACCTGATGCGTTGGCTGCGACAAGGTTCGCCCTGGCCGCTTACCGAACTGCCGGTGGTGGCGCTGCGCGACGGCGAGCGCACGCTGGTGGTCATCGTGCCTTGGCCACATTACGCGTCGCTAATTGTCACTAACCGGATGGGTATTCGGTTTTCCTTTCCCCGGGATCGTCATCAAGCCACTCCCTGCGAGATTGTCGCGTTGCGCCGGGGCGCGGCGCCTCTCGAAGCGGCCCGGGCTTTCCGGGAATGGCGGCGCACCGCCACCAATACGGGGGCCATTCCGCGTCCCCGGCCGTTGCGGAATAAAATTACCGGGCTGTCCCCGGTTTCCCGGCTGCTGGGCGCGCCGCATTTTTATCTGTGGGGCCCGGCGCTGTTTTGTCGCCACGATGTCCCGGCAACCCAATGGACCGCTTTCGCCCGGGCGCTGCGCGACGCCCCGACCAACCATTTCGGCAGTGCGTTGACCCAACAGTTTACCGCGGATGAACGCCGCGCCCTGCACGAGCTGGCGGCGGCGCCCCGGGCGCTGAATTATCTGACGACCCCGGTGGCGGGAGCGATTAACCGGGCGTTATCCGAACGCGACCTGCTCAACTTCAACGCCGGGTTGCCGGCGGCGGAAGTGATCCAACGCAATCAACAGGCGTTGGCGGCGGCTTTTGAGGATTTCGTGCAGCCACCCGAGTCCTGGGGCGACGGACCCTCCATGTCCCTGCTGAACTCCCTGCACGAGGCCGGGATTGATCGGGCCTTGCTGGTGTTGAGCGATCTTTATAGCCGGCAACTTCGCCCGGACGTTGTCGCCCGCGCGGCACAGTGGGGTTATCTGCTGGGACCTTACGACTCCTATCATTCCGTGCACTCGCCCACGGCAAACCCGGCTTCCACTTGGGAAACCGCCCAGTTCGACACCGCCGCTTATGAACAGGGCCGGATTATCAACGCCGCGGGCACCGGCTCCCCCGGATTCAAGCAACGGGGGTTTCATTTTTCACCGCAAGCGGCGTGGCCCTGGGTGCAACGGCGGGTGACACCCATCCTGCGACAGGTGCCGTACTCCGCCTGGTTCGTGGATTGCGACGCTACGGCGGAGGGCTTCGATGATTACAGCCCCGCGCATCCCGCCACCCGGGTTGACGATGGCCGGGAACGCCGGCACCGGCTCACGTGGCTGGAAACGGCGCACCGGCTGGTCGTCGGCAGCGAGGGCGGATCGGTGCTGTTTGCCGACGTGATTCATTTCGGTCACGGAATCCAGACGCCGTATCTTGGCCATCTGGACCCGGCGTTGAGCGATCCACAAAGCCCGCACTTCCTGGGCCGCTACTGGCCGCCGGACCGTCCGGATCATTTTTTCCGAACGGTGCCCCCGCCGCCGGCGCTGAAGGTGCCGTATTTCGATCCCACCGTCCGGATTCCCTTCTATCAAGCGGCGCTGCACGACGAACTCGTGACCACCCACCACTGGAGCTTTGACTCCTTAAAGTTCAGCGAGGTGGAAACCACCCGGGAATTGATGGACATCCTTTACGTGGTGCCGCCGTTGTATCATCTGAACCGGGCAACCTGGCC
>MWDV01000074.1 GCA_002070715.1 Verrucomicrobia bacterium ADurb.Bin118 | reverse complement strand
GGCAGCGGTTGGGCCTGGCTCGTGGTGAATGGCGGCAAGTTGGAGGTCGTGTCCACTGCGAATCAGGATAATCCGCTCATGGGCCCGGCAGTCGCCGGTTGCGCCGGCACGCCGCTCTTGGGGGTGGACGTTTGGGAACACGCCTACTACCTGAAGTACCAAAACAAGCGCGCCGACTATTTGAAGGCGTTTTGGCACGTGGTCAACTGGGCGGAAGTCGAGAAGCATTACGCGGCAGCCACCGCCTGACGGGCGCGGTTCCGCAGGCATTGATCCCGGGCGTCGGAGAATTTCCGGCGCCCGGCTTGCTTTCGCAACGCGGCAAGAGGAAATCCATTTCCATAAACCCGCCCTCCGGTCCGGCATGTTCGGTATGGGCGGATGCTGCCGGGCTTCGGACTTGCCAGCAGCCGGGGTGGCGATTGACAATCAGGCCGCACAACGGTTTCCCAGATGAACAACGACCGGCAACCCAAGCATGCCTGGCCTCCGTGGCTTAAATCCTTGGTCATTGGACGGCATCCGCGGCGCACCCTCTGGCGGATCGGCGGCTTGGTCGTTGTGTGTTTTGTCACGTTTCGTTTTGTGCTGCTGCCGGTGCGCGTGGAGGGAGAAAGCATGTGGCCCACCTATCGCAACCATCGCATTAATTTTATCAACCGGCTGGCTTATCTCCGGCACGAACCGCGGCGGGGCGACGTGGTGGGCATCCGGCTGGCCGGTTGGCGCGTGATTCTTTACATCAACCGCCAGTTGGTGCCCGAGCCGTATGTGCGCACGCCCTGCAATTGGGAACTGCCCCCCGAACAGTTGGGCCCGGATGAATACTTCGTCGTGGGCGACAACCGGGGCATGGCGGTCCAGGATCACTGGCTGGGGGCCACGTCCCGGGCGCGCATCATGGGCAAGGTGTTGTTATGAAAATCGCCGTCCGCCTTCTGCTCGGCCTCGGCGGCCTCCTCCTCGTGATCTGGCTGTGGGGGGTCTTTTTTCCGGGACCGGAAAAAATCATCCGCAAACGCCTGCGCGAACTGGAGGCGCTGGTCTCCTTCCCGGCGAATCAACCGCCGCTCGCCAACCTGACCGCCGTGCAACAAATTTGCGCGCGGGTGACGCCGGATGTGGAAATCCGCGTGGACGTTCGCGGGGTGGGCCGCGGCCAGCTTCAGGGGCGCGATCATCTGCGGGAAGCGCTATTGGGATTTCGCTCCACCGTGAACGGCGCGAAAGTGGAACTCCTTGACGTGGGCGTGCGCCTGGCGCCGGACAAACAATCCGCCGAGGTTTCCCTGACCGCCAAAGCGCGCACCCCGCGCGACCCGGACACTCAATTCCAAGAGTTGAAGATCATTATGCGTCATCAAGGCGGGCATTGGCTCGTCGCGCAAGTGGAAACCGTAAAGACCTTGCGTTGAAGGTTGCGCGTGATTGAGGTCGGCGAAGCAAATGTCGCATCGCTTGCCCAGGGAGGATTCCGCAGAAACGACTTGGCTGGCAGCCGAATGAAGATTACCGCAGAGAGATCCATCATGAGACATCGCCCCGGTCAACCCATGCTGCGTTGACAATAAGATTGCCAGCCGGTTGGGGCTGAATCAGCCTTCCGCCGATGAAAGTCGTGAAATCCATCGCCGCCATGCAACGTCTGTCGGGGCGGTGGCGGCGCGCGGGGCGGCGCATCGGACTGGTGCCCACCATGGGCTTTTTGCATGAAGGCCATCTCAGCCTGATTCGCGTCGCCCGCCGGCGGGTGGGGGCGTCCGGACAAGTGGTGGTCAGCATTTACGTAAATCCCACCCAGTTCGGTCCCGCCGAGGATTGGGTGCGGTACCCGCGGGATTTGCCCCGCGACCTGAAGGCGTGCCGCGCGGCGGGGGTGGACGTGGTGTTCGCTCCCAGCGACGCCGCCATGTATCCCGGAAAGGCCGCGGGTCGGTACAGCACGTACGTCGTCGAGGAACAACTCTCGCAAAGCATGGAGGGCCGGACGCGTCCCACGCATTTCCGCGGCGTGACGACCGTGGTGGCGAAACTATTCCATCTCGTCCAGCCGGACGTGGCGGTGTTCGGCGCGAAAGACTGGCAACAGGCGGCGGTCATCCGGCGCATGGTGACCGATCTGAATTTTCCGGTGCGCATGGTGATCGCGCCGACCGTGCGGGAACCGGATGGATTGGCGATGAGCTCGCGCAATAAATACCTCGATCCCGAGCAACGCCGGCAAGCCACGGTGTTGTGGCAGGCGCTCCGGCACGCGCGGAGCCGGGTGGGCCGGACGCCGATTCCCGCCGCGCGTCTAAAAAAGGAGATCGCCCGGCTGGTGGCCGCCGCGTCCCAGGCGAAACTCGATTACGTGGAATTTTTTGACCCGGAAACGCTGGCGCCCGTCGCCCGGGTTTCCCGGGGAACCCACATGGCGCTGGCCGTCTGGGTGGGAAAAACACGTTTGATTGACAACGGGCGGCTTTGACGGCGCGAGGCGCGTTTCCTCCGGCAACCGGCCGTTGATTTGAATTTCGCGTTCCCGGGGCGGTGGGGTAAATTTCCTCCCGTGAAACACTTCGATTATCTGGTTCTAGGCAGCGGCATCGCGGGCTTGTCGTTTGCGCTCAAAGCAGCCGCCTGCGGACGGGTGGCCATCGTTACCAAGAAGGACCGGGCGGAATCCAACACGAATTACGCCCAGGGCGGCATCGCGGCGGTTTTCAGCAAGGAGGATTCGTTTGCGTTGCATGTGCGCGACACGCTGGTCGCCGGGGCGGGACTATGCAACGAACCGGTCGTCCGGCAGATTATCGAGGATGGTCCGGCGCGGATCGCGGAATTGATTGCCTTGGGCACGCAATTTTCCGAACGCGAAGCGCGCAGCGAAAACGGCGTGCGGGAATTGGATCTGGGCCGGGAGGGCGGGCATTCGAAACGCCGGATTCTGCACGTCAAAGATGTGACCGGGCGCGAGATCGAGCGCCGGCTGTTGCAGGCGGTGGCGGCCCAACCCAACATTACGATTTTCGAAAACCATCTGGCGATTGACCTCATCACCCGCCAGAAACTCGGTGGTGGGGGCGAGAACCGTTGTCTGGGCGCCTACGTGTTCGACAAACCGAATGGCGTGGTGGAAACCTTCGTCGCGCCGGTCACGCTGCTGGCCACGGGCGGCTGCGGGAAGGTATATCTTTATACGACCAATCCGGATATTGCCACGGGCGATGGCGTGGCGATGGCGTATCGCGCGGGCGCGACCGTGGCGAACATGGAGTTCATCCAGTTTCATCCCACCTGCCTGTATCATCCCAAGGCGAAATCATTTCTCATCAGCGAAGCCGTGCGCGGTGAAGGCGGGGTGCTGCGCAATCTCCGCGGCGTGGAGTTCATGGAGGGCGTGCATCCGCTGAAATCGCTGGCGCCGCGCGACATCGTGGCCCGGGCGATTGACAGTGAGATCAAGAAAAGCGGGGCGACGCATGTGTGGTTGGACATCACCCACAAACCCGCCCCGTTCATCATGGAACGGTTTCCGAATATCTACCAAACCTGCCTCGGCTACGGTTTGGACATCACCAAGGAGCCGATTCCGGTGGTGCCCGCCGCCCATTATCAATGCGGCGGGGTGCGGACCACGGTGGACGGGCAAACGGATATTCCGGGACTGTACGCCGTGGGCGAAGTCGCCTGCACCGGCTTGCACGGCGCCAACCGGCTGGCGAGCAATTCCCTTTTGGAAGCCGTGGTGTGCGCGCATCGCGCCGCCCAGCATATCGCGGGGAATCCGCTGCCGCCCGTCGAGGTTTCGATTCCGGCCTGGCAATCGGGCGAGGCTTGCAACGCCGATGAAATGGTCGTGGTCGCCCACAACTGGAATGAAATCCGCCGGTTGATGTGGGATTACGTGGGCATCGTGCGCACGACCAAACGCCTCGAGCGCGCCCAGAAACGGCTGGTCAATCTGCAACAGGAAATCCACGAGTATTACTGGAATTTCATCGTCACGGCGGATCTCCTGGAACTGCGCAACATCGCCACGGTGGCGGAATTGATTGTGCAATGCGCGTTGCAACGCCCCGAAAGCCGCGGCCTGCATTTCACCCTCGATTTTCCGGATGCAAATCCGGATTGGGCCCAGCGCAACACCGTCGTGCGTCGCTGACACCGGTTTCATCAACCGGCGACGGCGGGGATAAGGCAACCTCCGCCAAACGCGCGCCGCTATTTTTCGCTTCTTTCCTTGCGCATCGCATGATTGAGTCAGGGGCGTGACCGGAACACTTATCAATGCGGCGGCCATCGTCATCAGCGGACTGGCGGGACTGTGGCTGCGGCGCGGCCTCCCAACTGCCACGCAAAATTGGCTGAAGGTCGCCCTGGGCGCTTTGACCGTGTATGTGGGGCTGCGCCTCACGTGGATCAGCCTCAGCGGCTCGCTCCTCACCGTTCTGAAACAACTAGGGCTCGTCGTGCTGGCGATGATGCTGGGTAAAATCGCCGGTCGGTTGCTGGGGTTGCAAAGGGCTTCGAACCGCCTCGGCCAATTCGCCCGCGAACGCTGCGCCGCCGCGCGTCCGGGCGCCCGCGGTCAATTCAACGAGGCGTTCACCGTCTGCACCGTGTTGTTCTGCGTGGCCCCGCTGGGACCGCTGGGCGCGGTGGTGGATGGGTTGGGCGGACATTCCGGGCCGCTCATCATCAAAGCGGCGATGGACGGGCTGGCGGCCATGGGATTCATCCGTCTGTTCGGCTGGGGCGTGCTGGTCTCCGCATTGCCGGTGCTGGCGGGGCAGGGCACCATTGCCCTGCTTGGCGCGCAATTGGTTGAGCCGTTCCTCCGCGTGCACGGCGGGTTGACCGATGCGGTCGTCGCCACGGCTGGGTTGCTGATTTTCTCCGTCGCCCTGCTGATCTTGGAAGTGCGCCGGGTGGAGGTGGCGGATTATCTGCCCAGCCTGTTCTTCGCGCCGTTGCTGGCGCGGCTGTGGTGGTGAAAGAAGGGAGTGGGTACGGTTTTGTCTTCCCCGACGCGTTGGGTGTTTCCTTGCCCATTGAGAAAATTCACCGTACTCCTCCGCCATCACATTGCTCCCGCCATCGGGAACGGGACCGCTTCTCCTGCGTTTTCAACGTCGTTCCTGCGGATTGGGAAAATCTTGAAGAGCAAGAATCCGACGCAAAGGTTTCCGGTGCGGCGTCACGGATCGGGCAGCGAACGAAAGACATTGTCCCAACCCAGCACGGTCAAATTTTGCTCGCACCCGCCAAAACAATACGAATGGAAATAGATCAGCCGGATGTTGCGGGCGTTTAACTCGGCCTTGACGGCGTCGTCCAAGCCCGGCTCCCGCCACGGATCCAAAATCAACTCCTCGACATGTTCGTGTCCGGTCCGTCCATGGGCCCACAAGGTTTGCGCATAGTAATCGCGGAGAACCAACGGCTCGCTTAACAGCCCTTCAATGCGTGTTTCTCCCGCGCCCCCCACATAGCTGTACTGGGTGCCGACACTTGGAAACCACGGATTGCACGGGTCCAGGGGCGGTCCGGTTTCCACGCGGCAGGGCAACCAGCGTAGCGTGGTGGCAATGGAGATGGGATTGGTGGTCATGGACCGCCACCCGGGCGGGTAAAGACCCGGCTCAAAACCGGCGAGATTCGTCAGGGGTTCGGGTGAACGAAACAACAATACCGATTCGTTGGTCGTCAAGAAGGTGCTTCCTGCCACCCCTGGCACGGCCACCGGTGTCGCATAGGTGACTTGCAAGGCAAGCTGCGCGTCGGCCACGGTGCGCCATTGGCTTTCCCTCGCTGAGACCGCGAGGGGCCATTCGGTAAAGAGGGTAAACGCGCGCCGGGCTGCGCCGGTTCCTTGTGTCCAGCCGTCCAAGGTGATCAGGCGGTTGGGATCGGACGCACTCGCGGTGGCAAACGAGGCATCGGGCCAATCGGCAGGCCGGCCGGTCAGGACGCGAACCGGGGACGTTTCGGCGAACTCGACATTCGCCGTGTGGTAGAGGGAGGCGGCCAGGTTGGTGGTGTGGAGCAGCACGTTGGTGGTCCGCAGTTGCCATTTTGATTTCAAGCGATGCATGGCAAACACGCCACTGCCCTGGGGCATCGGGCTGCCCACCACTTCGAAGCCGCTGCCGGGTGACACCAGCCATTCCGTCGCCTCGCTCAACAAAAAAACCGGCTGCAGGTTTGTGGAGGTGGGGAGTGGGATCTCGCGAACCTGTTTCACGTAGAGGCGGCCCGG
>MWDV01000073.1 GCA_002070715.1 Verrucomicrobia bacterium ADurb.Bin118 | reverse complement strand
AATGCCCGCCGTGATGGCCCAGAAAGTGGTCGAAGAGAGCAAACGCGCCCGCGAACAATCCGCCGCAGAGAAATAGCCGCAAATTGTTGGCTTTCCCTCGGATGCGGTCCGACGCCCGTCCGGGGGTATTGCGGTCGGGCTGGCATCCGCTTTGTTTGGCCTCCTGTTCACTGCAGGTTGGCCATTCCAAGGATGTCAAACCACCCCAATTCTCCCCTGCTCCACCCCTGCCATTTGTCCAATCCACTTTGGAATCGGGGGATTTCAACCTTTCCCACCCCGGCGAAAGTTTTTCATTGCACAAATCTACGCAGCGTCTTAAAGTCGGCCAACGAGCCAACGGGTAACTATTATGTATTTCGGTGTTGATTATTATCCAGAACACTGGGTTTATCCTTACGGCGGCACGCCGGAGCATCCCGAAGCCTGCTGGGATGAGGACATTGCCTTGATGCGCGAGGCGGGATTCAACGCCGTGCGCATGGGCGAATTCACTTGGGGATTATGCGAACGGGAGGATGGCAAATTTGATTTTGACTGGCTGCGCCGGGCGATGGACCGGCTCCATCAGGCGGGCATCAAAGTCATCTTGGCGACGCCCACGGCGGCCCCGCCCATCTGGCTGACCCGGAAGCATCCCGAAATTCTGCCCTTGGATGAAAATCTCCTGACCAAGCACGCCGGCACACGCCGCGCAATTTGCCTGAGCAGCGACGCCTTTTGGGAATACTCGAAACGCATCGTGACCGCGATGGCCAAGGCGCTGGGCGATCATCCGGCGCTCATCGCGTGGCAGATTGACAACGCCATTGGCGGCAATTTCACCGAAGAATCGTTTAATGAAGACTCGCGCGAGGAATGGCATTTCTGGTTGCAGGCCAAATACGAAACCATTGAGCGGCTCAACGAACGGCTCGGGCTCCGGCACTGGGGGCAGGTGGTCAACAACTGGGACGAAGTTCCGATGCCGTTGCGGGCGCCCACGATGCATAATCCGGCCCTGGCGCTGGACTGGCGACGGTTTTGCAGCGACACGATGGTGCAGTATATCAAAATGCAGGTGGACCTGCTCCACGAACTCACCCCGGAGCGACCGGTCACCACCAATCTCAAGCCGCTGATTCATCGCTTCGATCACTTCGACCTGGCCGAGGTGCTGGATTTCATTTCCGCGGAAAGCGCCGCCGTGATCCGGGCCAAATCGGCGGAGGCGGCGTGTGAAATTGACATGCTGCGTTCACTGAAAAAAACCGGCGTCCGCACACCGGACGGCAAAACCGGATTCTGGGTCATCGAACACAAGGCCGGCAATGTCTCCTGGCAGGATGTCAACTCCCTGGTGCGGCCGGGCATAATCCGCATGTTCACCTATCAACTCATTTCGCGCGGGGCGGACGCGATTCTGTTCTTCCGCTGGCGGCAACCGCGCATCGGCACGGAACAGTTCCACGGCGCGGTGATGTCGCACCGGCTCCGGAAGGAGAACCGGGTTTTTCGCGAGATCAGCCAACTCGGTGAGGAAATCAAATTGCTGGCGCCGGTGCTGAAAGGCACGCAGGTGGTTTCGGAGGTGGCCATTTTATACACCCACGATAACGAATGGGCCCTGCAACAACCCAACCAGCCCAACCGGCATTTCCGGCTGCGCGACCACATTCAACTCATTTACACGGCCCTGCACGACCGCGATTTGCGCGTGGATTTCGTCCGGCCAACCGATGACCTGTCGCAATACCGGCTGGTCTTCGCCCCGTCGCTGTTTTTGCTGGCGGGCGGCGAGGCGGATCGGCTCAAACTTTACGTGCAGAACGGCGGCACGCTCGTGGGGACGTTCAACAGCGGGTTGGTGGATGAATACCACATGGCGCCGGATACCGGGTATCCGCACGATTTGATTGACCTGTTCGGCTTGGAAGTCGTCGAGTTCGACACCCTGCCGCCCAATGCGGAAAACCACCTCACGTTCAAGGGAGCGTTCCAGACCAGCCATCTCCACCCAGCGCGGTTGTGGTGCGACATCATCGAGCCGCACGGCTGTCAGATCTTGGCGACTTATTCCAAGGATTTTTACGCGGGCAAACCCGCGGTGACCCTGAACGAATTTGGCTTGGGGAAAGCGATCTACATCGGCACCCAGAGTCACCAGAATTTCTATTATGACCTCGTCGTCTGGCTGCGGCAGCTGTGCAACCTGCATTCGCTCCTCAAGGTGCCGGACACCGTCGAGGTAAGCCTGCGGCAAAAGGAGGGCGTCAAAGTGTTCTTCCTGCTCAATCACCAGAGCAGCCCGGTGCGGCTCCAGTTTTACAAACCCATGCACGATTATCTTACGGGCTCCGCGCTCACGGGGAACTACGATCTTCCGCCGCACGGCGTCCTGGTGCTGGGCGAACAACCATCCGACAAAACCTGATGCCGGCGGATTTCCCTGGCGCGCGAACCAAACTTCCGGAATAACCGCCGTCGGCGCATGCGACCCTTTTCCTCTAAATTCATCCCGCCCCTCGGACCCCGCCGGGCAAACGCCCGCGAACGCGCCTTGGCGCAGTGGCGCGGGATAGACCTGGCGCCCGCGGAAATTGGCCGCACCGAGCGCGCCAAGCCTGCGGGTGAAATTCTCCCCCGCGTCCTGAAGACGTTGCGCCTGGACCAACGCCGCGCCGAGGCCGAGATCGTGAAGGTGTGGACGGAGTTACTGGACCCGAACGTCGTGGCGCACGCCCAGCCGACCGGGCTCCGCAAAGGCACCCTCTTCGTGACGGTGGACAGCAGTGTGTGGCTCAGCGAGATCGTGCGGTATCGGCGGAAGGAGATTCTGGAACGTCTGCAGCACGCCTTCGGCACGGACATCGTTCAGCGAATTTCCTTCCGCGTCGGTTAACTCCGCCGCGCGGCACAAGGGAGGGCCACTTCAGCCGCCGCTCCCCAACCCACCCGTCGCCTCAGACGCCGTTCCAAAGGCCGCGCACATGGGCCACTCCCTGGCGAACCTCCTCGACGGACAAGACCGGACTAAACTCGAAGACCTTCAGGTGTTCCGGACGGACACACGGTTTAAGCGCGGCAAAATCAATCATCCCTGTCCCCGGCGGGCAATGATCCCGGGCGGGCGCCTGCACATCGTGCAGATGAAATCCCGCCAGACGATCCGCCAACGATTCGAGATGGATCGTGTGCCGGATGAACCCGAGGTTTTCCTTGATTTGGGCGTGCCCGGTATCGTGCCAGTAGGTAACCACCGGCGTCTTGAACTCGTTGAACAAAAACCCGAAATCGCTCTCAAACGGGATTTCCTCCACCGCTTCGCGATTCTCCACTCCGAGCCGGAGTCCGCGGGCTTCCGCTTCCGGGACCAGTTTGTGCAGCGCGTCGTAAACCCGCTCCACGAACGCCTCTTTTTTCGCCTCCCGTTTCTCGCAGGCTTCCGTCACCAGCTTCTCGTATTTCGCCGAATCACGCCGGCCATCCGCCAGGAGTCCCTTCAATTTCCGGCTGTAATCCTTCATCTCCACGCTGCCGAGATGCAGGACAACGAGGGGCGCCCGCACCCGCACCGCAAAATCCAGTGTCTTGAGCGTATGACGCAGGGCCATATCCCGTTCGCGCGGCGCTTCGGCGGAAAATTGAAAAAGATTGGGCGCCGGCTGGGTCACGCCCATCGGCAGCGGACAAAAATTATGCAGACTGGAAATGCGGATTTCCCCGGCCTCAACCGCTTGGAGGATTCCCTCCACCAAGCTGAGCCGGATGCCGTGGCTGAGTTCGGCGACCTCGAATCCGAGGTCGCGAATCTCGCGCAGCATGGCGCGGCCATCCGTGTGACGGTGGGAATTCCAGCAGGTTGAAAGCGAATACATCGAGTCGGGGGTCATCGGACTGTCTCCGCCCACTGGGATTCGGGGCGGTGCGCGTCCGGGGTTTGTGTCCAACTAACACGGCGGGGAGCGGACGATTCAACCCGCGCCCCGCCGGTTTTCAGGAAAATTACAAGTCGGCGTAGCGCGCTTTCAGCATGGCGGAGAAGGCCGCCGCCTTTTCCTTGCGCCGCCGCTTCTCGCTCGGCTTTTCGTAATGCCGATGGCTGCGGACGGTGCGCAAGGTGCCCTCGCGATCCATCTTCTTCTTTAACCGGCGCAACGCCCGTTCAATAGGCTCGCCCTTTTTGAGTTTGATCTCTGTCAATCCAAATTCACTTCCTCTCCAGCGACCTCGAATGGCGGGTTGATGAAACGCCAATTCTCTGCGGTCAGGGGGGAAGTGTATTTTCCCGCCGCACCGTGTCAACCGGCAAAACACCGGCCCAACCGCCTAAAAAGCCGGAAAAACCGGGATCCCCCGCCACCGCCACCGCCCGCCGGCCAGTGCGAACTTGCATTCCGACCGCCACCTGATATCACCAAGCCGTGAAAAATGTTCCGCCCGGCCTGCACCCCATTCGCGGCCTCATGGGGTATTGTCATTTGCTGGCGGACGGCCCGCGCAGCGTGATGATTGACACCGGGTTGGCCGGGGAAGCCTTCTTTATCCGGCGATTGTTCCGCCGATTGGGACTGGTCCCCGCCAATCTCCAAGCCATCCTGCTCACCCACGGCCATCTCGATCACGCGGGCAACCTGGCCTGGTTAAAAGCGTGGACGGGCGCGAAAGTGCTAGCGCATCCCGCCGAGGCGCGGCATGTGGCGGGGACTTATCCCTACACCGGCATTACGCGCTGGGGCGGACGATTGGAAGCGGCGGGGCGGTTGGTCTTCCGCTATCGAGCGGCGGACATTGATGCGTTTCTGGCCGATGGTCAGGAACTCCCGTTCTGGGGCGGACTGCGGGTCGTGCATCTGCCGGGACATACGACGGGGCATTGCGGCTTTTACAGCGCGAAGCACGACCTGTTGTTCAGCGGCGACATGTTTGCCAGCTATTTTTTGGCGGCCCACCGGCCACCCGCAATCCTGAACAGCGCGCCGGAGCAGTTCGCGGCCAGCGTGGAGAAAGTCCGGCAGTTGAACCCGCGCTGGATAGTGCCGGGTCATTACGACCTGCTGGACGGCGCCCGGCACCGACGGCGGTTCGCCCGGCTCAATAACATCGCCTGGCCCGCAATCAAATGAGCCGGAAGCAAGGGGATTTCCGGCTTCCGCAGAACCCGCTTGAAGTTTGACGATACAACGATTAGCGTGTCGGCGTGAGCCCATCATCTCCAATGTTCCGCCGGCTGTCCGCAGCCCTGTTGATCGTGGCAGGGTTGTGCGGGCACGGCTCGTTGGCGCAAACCGGCGATCCGGCCGCACCCGGCGCCGCGCGTGAATCCGTCGCCGCCACGAAGTATTTGCAAGTGGTGGACCATTATCTTTTCGTGGCTCTCTGGGGCCGCGGCGTTCAGGTATTGGACATCTCGGATCCGACCCGCCCGAAATGGGTTGGCGGTTGGAATCCGCGGCGCTGTCAGGAGGGCATCCACGTCATCGGCGGGCGCGCCTACATTGCGGACCGATTGGCTGGATTGACGGTGCTGGATGTCTCGAACCCCACACAACCCGCACAGATCGGCAACGTGGACACCCCGGGCGATGCCTTCGCGGTTGACGTGGCGGGCCAGCGCGCTTATGTGGCCGACAGTCAGGGCGGATTGCAGATTGTGGACGTCACGAATCCAGCCCGTCCGGCGTTACTGGGCCACTGCCCCGTTCCTCTACGGACGTCCGCCTCGCGGCCTCCACGGGCGACCGACGTGCAGGTCGTGGGGCATCACGCGTGGGTGGCATCAACCAGCGGGTTGCTTGCCGTGGATGTGCGTGATCCGTACCATCCCGTGATTGTCGCCACGCACCGCGTCCGGTTTGGCGCTGCCCACAGTCGCGTGCAACGTTTCGGGACAAACATGCTCCTTGTGGGCCATCCAAGCATGTTGCAAGTGCTGGACATCAGCGATCCAACCCGGCCGCGGCTGATTGACCGGACAATCCCCGATACCAACAACCTGCCCGTTGTGATCATACGCTCTCGGGGTGATATTTACGTGCCGTTCTACTCGTGGGCGCTGACCAACAACAGTTATGCGAATTTTTTGCGGGAGCAATTTCCGACCAACGCCCCGCGCAACATGGAGGAACTCATCGCGAATTTCCGGGCAAGTGGGCACCACTACGAAACATACGTCCGTCACTGGTACGGTGTTCCCAGTCTTTGCGCCTTCCACACGCTGGGCAATCTGGCGGTCGGAGTGGGCAAGACTTTTGTGACGGTGGACTTGTCCGAGTTGACGGCACCGCGGCGTCTCGGCCAGTACGATCTCGGCCAGTACAATCTCGAATTGGGGATTGGCCTCATGGATGTTCGCGTGGCGGGCCGCCATGCCTATGTCTTGGACTATAACGCAAACATCCATGTGATGGATTTAAGCGACCCGAAGCGGCCGATGGCGGTGGGCTACTTTGATTCCCGCGGTTACGCCAGCGCCGCGTTGGCGTTGAGCGACGCCGGCCGGTCAGAGGCCACCACCCGGGCGGAAACACTGCCGGACGTTCCCGCCGTGACAAACATGCCGGAACTTCTGGCGCCGGAACGACAACCGGAGGGCGGATTCGCGTTCACCTTGCGGGCTGAGGGCGGCGCCGTCTGCGTCATCCAGGTTTCCACGGATTTCATCCATTGGACGCCGCTGGGCACCTACACGCTGCCGGAGAGCGGCGAACTGCGTTTAGCCGACCCGCAGGCGGCGGCGGCTCCTCAGCGCTTCTACCGCGCCGTGTGGCAACGGTGAGTGCAGCTTGACGGATTTTTCCGCGGCTGCAACCTTGCCCGCGCTTGACGCAGGATTTTTCAGTCCCGGCGGCAGGCAGACTGTTGAACCGGGTGGCAAAAACTCCCGCGGCGCAATCCTTGGCGCGGCGATTGGAGCAGGGCGGCGCATTGTCTTGTCCCGGGGTGGCGGCCCCCGCGCAACCGTTTTTTACCGCGCTGCTCCGGCAATTTTTCCCGTCCCGCCCGCTCCTGGTGGTCACCGATCATCGCAAAACACAGGAACTGTTTCATCAAGACCTGGCGGTTTGGCTGCCGGCTGAACACGGTCGGCCTCGGAACGCGCACGACGACACAACGCCGGTCGCCCGGCCCCCGGCCGCCAGCAATGCCTTGTTTTATCCCGCGTGGGAAGTGTTGCCGCACGAGGGTCGGTTGCCCCACGCGGATGTCATCGCGGAACGGCTGGAAACACTCGTGGCACTGCTGCCGCGGGCGAACGAGAAACGCCCCCCGCCGGACGCCAGACTGGTGGTGACCAACGTCACCGCATTGCTGCAAAAGACGTTCACGCCCGCCGATCTGGGACAACGCATCCGTCCGCTGACCCGCGGCGACCGGCTGGATCCGTTGGACTTGGTGGAATGGCTGGAGGCGCAAGGTTACGAACCGGAGGCGCAGGTCACACAAAAAGGCGAGATCGCCTTGCGCGGCGGCATCGTGGATGTATTCCCGCCAACCAACCCCTGGCCGGTGCGGCTGGAATTTTTCGGGGATGAACTGGAATCGTTGCGCGAGTTTGATCCGCTGACCCAGATTTCGCGCGGGGAAGTTGCCCAAGTCATCCTGCCGCCCGCCGGGGAACTGGGCCTCCTCCGACGCGGGCTCCGAAACGTGGATGACGCGGCGGAAGGCCTCTCCAGCGCCACGTTGCTCGACCATCTGCCTCCCGAAACAATCATCGTCTGGTGCGAACCGGAGTTGCTTGCTGAACGCGCGGCGGCGTATTCCCAGCAGATCCCCGCAGGCGATCCCTTTTTCATCTCCTGGCCGGCTGTGCGCACCGCGTGTGAACAACGCGGCTGGACGCAAATTGCGTTGACGGACAGCGGGACCGATCCCATGAGGCCGGCACCGAACGATGCGCCGCCACCCGACGACGCGGCGGAAGAATTTTCGCTGACTTCGCTGGAGGCCTTTCGTCCGCTGGGAGAACGCGCACCCGAACCGCCGGTCGCCGAGGCGCAACGTCGCGAGTTCTTCAACCAACTGCATCGGTGGCGGCGGCAAGGATATACCGTTCATGTTTTTTGCAACAACGACGGCGAACGGCAACGGTTTCGCGAGATTTGGGCGGAACTGGGATTCGATGAAACGGCCTCCGCGACCACCGGCACCGGTGAACAATCCCGTGGAGACACGGAGACGCCGGCGGACAACGCTTCCCTGCCTCCGCCGGACCCGTTGGAGGCCAGCCTCACCACAGACATCGGCACACTTACCCGAGGGTTTCTCTGCGAAGCCGCGAAGCTGGTGGTCGTCACGGACGCCGAGATTTTCGGGCGCTATCGCGTGCCGCGTCCGCGCCGGCTCAAATCACCCCACGCCGCCGCGTTGCGGTCGGCGTTGGAAATTGATTTCGCGGATTGGGAGGAAGGCGATCTGGTCGTGCATCTCCAGCATGGCATCGGACGTTATCTCGGTTTGAAAATGCTGCCGGCGACGACGCGCGGCCCCGCATCCGCCCCGCCGCATCCGCCCCCCGCGATCGAATGTTTGATGATCGAATACGCCGCGCGCGAACCGGGCGGTGAGCCGCCCAAGCTCTATGTGCCGGTCAGCGAGGCGCATCTCGTGGGCAAATACGTCGGCGCGGGCAAGATGCGGCCGCCCCTCAACACGCTGGGCGGCGCGCGCTGGAAGAAAGCAAAGGAACACGCCGAACGCGCGGTGCGCGATGTCGCCGCCGAATTATTGCAAATCCAAGCGGCCCGGGAAGCCCGGCCGGGGTACGCCTTTCAGCCGGACGCCCCGTGGCAACGCGAGTTTGAAAGCGCCTTCATCTTCGAAGAAACGCCGGACCAGGTCCGGGCCATCGCCGAGACCAAGGCCGACATGGAACGGCCCAAGCCGATGGACCGGTTGATTTGCGGGGATGTGGGTTTTGGCAAAACCGAGGTCGCCATCCGCGCGGCGTTCAAGGCGGTCTTGGAAGGCAAACAGGTTGCCGTGCTGGTGCCGACGACGGTGCTGGCGCAGCAGCATTACAACACTTTCCGCGAACGCCTGGCGGATTACCCCGTGCGCGTCGAATTGCTTTCGCGTTTCCGCACACGCCGCGCCCAGCAACGGGTCGTGCGCGACCTCGCCGTGGGCGCGGTGGACATCGTCATCGGCACGCATCGGTTGATCCAAAGCGACATCGGATTCAAGGACCTCGGCTTGGTGGTGATTGACGAGGAGCAGCGCTTCGGCGTGTGGCACAAGGAGAAGTTCAAGCGGCTACGCACGCAGGTGGACGTGCTGACCCTCAGCGCCACTCCCATCCCGCGCACCCTCTACCTGGCGCTCACCGGCGCGCGCGACATGAGCGCCATCCAAACGCCGCCGCAGGACCGGCTGCCGGTGGAAACCATCGTTTCGCCCTACGACGAGCGGGTCATCCGCGACGCCATTCAACGCGAGCTCAACCGCGGCGGCCAGGTGTTCTTCCTGCACAATCGCGTGATGACCATTGAAACGATGCGGACAAAGCTGCAACAACTGGTGCCGCACGCCCGCATCGTCGTGGGTCACGGCCAGATGCCCGACGACGACCTCGAAGCCGTGATGACGCAATTTGTCAACGGCGAGGCCGATGTGCTGCTCTCCACGACCATCATCGAGAGCGGCCTCGACATCCCGAACGCGAACACGATCATCATTGACCGGGCGGACCGGTTCGGGTTGAGCGATCTGTATCAGTTGCGCGGGCGGGTGGGCCGTTACAAACACCAGGCCTACGCTTACCTATTGTTGCCGCGGCACGCCCGTCTGTTGACCGACGTGCGCAAACGCATCAGCGCCATGCGGCAATACGCCACGCTCGGCAGCGGGTTCAAGATCGCCATGCGCGACCTCGAAATCCGCGGTGCGGGGAACCTGCTTGGCGCGGAACAAAGCGGACACATCACCGCCGTGGGCTTCGAGTTGTATTGCCAGTTGCTCCAGCAAAGCATCCGGGCGCTCAAGGGCGAACCCGTCAGCCCGCGCATTGACGTGGCCGTGCGTTTGGATTTTCTGGAATTGGCGGAGACCCCCGATCCCGCCCCAACGCCGGACGCGCCCGGGAAACAAATGCGCCCGGTTCCGAAGACCGATGGGGCGAATGACCGGCGCGGGAGCCGGCAAAATGTCCGCCCCGCATTTGCCGCCCTTCCGCAAGCCTACGTTCCCGAACCGCGCCATCGGATTGAGATTTACCGGAAACTGGCGCAAGTGACGGACAAGGCCGGGCTCGACGCGCTCGCCGGCGAATTGCGCGACCGCTTCGGGCCACCGCCGGGGCCAGTGACATTGCTCTTGATGGTGGCCGAATTGAAACTGCTGGCCGCCGCCAAAGCCGTGACCCGCATCGAGGTGGAAGACGACAAGCTGAAGCTCACGCGTTACGGCGAGTTGATGCTCGTGGGCAATCGCTTCCCGCGCCTGACCCGGAAAAACGCCTCAGCGCGCCTCAAAGAAATCAAACGGCTGTTGCTGACCTTGTGAAGCCGGGCATTCCGATTTGGCGTCGGCCAGTCTCAGTGCTTGCCTTTCCCCAAAGAGATGCGGGGTGCGCCAAGAGGCGTTGCCCGGTGGGACGAAATCGTCTCAACCCGGCAACGGACTGACAGCGTTGAGCGTTCAGAGCGGTTACAGAAATAATGCAGCGACCAACGGTTCGCCGACCCCTCTCCCGGCCTGACGGCCATCCTCTCCCCATCCGATGGGGAGAGGGGTTGCCGGTGAGGACATCGCTACATGTTTGATGAAACCGCTCTAGTCAGCGGGTGGTGCGGGGGGCGCTTCCGTTTCGGCAGGCGGCGTGGATTCAACCGCGGCCGCCGGTGGCGTGCTCGCAACGGCTTCCGCTTCCGGGCCCGGCTCGGCGGGTGCGGCCGCCTCCGCCTCAGAAGTTGCCGGAGATGGGTCGCCTGCCTCAGACGAGGGCGGTGTGGCCGTTGCCGGTTCGGCGGGAGCTTCTGCTGCTTCCGCCGGCGGGGACTCCGACGATTCCGTGGAAGCCGCTGGCGGCGGGGTTGGCGGAGTTTCCGTCACCGTTGCCGCTTCCGATTCGGGGGCGGCTTTCTTGGGCTTCGGCTCGGGTTTAGGCGGTTTCGGCACCGGCTTTTTCGCGGTCTCGAGCGTCCCGTTGGCGAATTCGATGATGTGCCCCTGATGAACCAACCAATGTAAATCGGCAATGATTTCCGTCTGCGCCGGCGTGGGCAACGACGCCTCCGGCGCCGGTGGCGGTGACGGCGGCGCGGGGGCCGCAGACTCCGCCGGGGCGGCGGTCGTGTCGGCCGCCGGTTCGGCGGTCCCGGTTGCCGGTGCGGTTTCCTCCGGTGCGGGCGCCGGTGCGGGCGGTGTGGGCGCCAGGGTTTCGATCAATTGGCGCCGGGTGCATTGCGGATGTTGGTTGATGAATTCGACAATGCGCTTGATGCTTTCGGACACCGGCGAGGCTTCCACGTCCAAATAATGCGGACGCGCCACGGAGACGTGCGTGAAGATTTTGTTGACCTTGAAGAACTGGAGTCCGTGCGACGCGAATTGCTGGCTGAGCGTGGTGGCGAGCTGCAAGGGGAACCGGCGTTGATCGTCCACCGCCTGCCGGGCCAGGCGGGCGAGTTCCCGGCACCGGAGATTGCGGCAGGCCTGGCCGCTGAGGGTGTGGGATTCCACCGATTTGATGATCGTCGCGGCGTGGGTTTCGCGGAAGTGACGTTCCACCGCTTCCCGGCTGCCCAGCTTGAGCGGTTCGGGCACGTTGAGGCAGACGTATTCGGTCTTCCAACTTTGATCCTCGACCCACTGCTTCACGACCTCCTCATCCCGCACAATTTTGATGCGCGCTTTGTAGGCTTCAAACGGCATCCGGGCGAAGCGTTGGGCGTGAAGAGCGCGGACGCGATTTTGATAATCGTGATAATTCGGCGGGCCAAAGATGGTGCCGCTCAGGCCGCACTGCGCGACGAACGTGTAGGTGCCTTTGGGCGGTTCGGTGGCGGTGCGTTCGGCCTGGTAAAACGTGTTGAAATGCTGCTTCAAAACGTGGGCTACCACTTCGTCTTCCGAGAGCCACAGGGAATCGTCCAATCCGCACACAAACAACGGCTGGGCCACAGTGCCATCGGGTTGTTTTTTGACGCTGAACAAAGCCCCGTGCCGCTCCGGCTTTTGCAGAATCATCTGGGCAATATCGAAGAGCGGATAGGCGCGTCCGGTCATCCGGATCTGGCGGGCCAGGTGTTCGACGCCTTTGGCTTCCGGCACGAGACGGATGTTGACCTCCGGCAATGGCGGCGGCTCCCGGCGCACTCGCTCGCGGCGCTCTTCAAACTGCGGCGCGCCCTCCCCACCGCGCGCGGGACGCGGTCCCCGGCGCTCGTCGCGGCGCCTTTCCGCCCGCGGAAAACGCTCGGGGCCGCCCATTGGTTGTCCCTTGGGCGGACGGTCCCGGCGCTCGGGACGCGGTCCCCGGTCCGGACGCGGCCCGCCACGCCGCGGCCCGCGGCGGTCATCCCGCCGGTCATCCCGGTGGTCCGGCCGCGCGTCCTCGCCGGTATATTGGGCGTAGCGGTTGACGGAGGCTGGTTCCTGCGCCCATGCGGGCAGGAACAGTTTCTCCAAATCGAATTCGTTTTCGGGCACTGAGCTCATGACAATCCATCAGGCGCGCCTAAGCGGGCCTCGCTAAAGGTCCGACTGAGCATGGCGGGGGTGGGAACGGATTGCAAGCGCCGTCGAAACAAATGCGGAAAGGCGGGAACGATCGGGCCGCCCGCTTCCCGCCCGCTGGCTTTCGCGGCACCGGCAGTGCGGAAGATGGGCAAGGTCCGGGTAGGTCCGCGTGTCTCGCCGCCAGCCGGTCTCTGTGTCACCCATCGTGCAACTCACGAAACACCCGTTCCGCTCCCCCAACCACACCGCATGGTTGGCCGCATGATTCTTGACCGTGGTCAACCGGTCCCGGTTTGCGGAGGGCCGCCGGAAACCGGCTCTCGGACACCACGCGCCCAGGCCGATGGATGGATTTGAGCCGTGCAAACGCCGGAGGGGCAGCGCCAAGCCCGGTCCCCCAACGATCGCACTGCCGGTTATGGCGTTCTTGGGGGTGGCCCCAGCTTGCGTTACTTCAACAGTTCCTGCGCTTGTTTATGCCCTTGGTCGGCCGCTTTGCGGAACCACTTCACGGCCTCGGCGCGATCGCGCGCCACGCCCTCGCCATCCCGGTAGCATAACCCCAACTCGAATTGCCCAAGCGCGTCGCCTTGGTCGGCCGCTTTGCGGAACCATTTCACGGCCTCGGCGAGGTCACATGCCACACCCGCGCCATCCCGGTAGCATCCCCCCAACCCAACTTGCCCGCGCGCATCGCCTTGGTCAGCCGCTTGGCGGAACCACTTCACGGCCTCGGCGGGATCGCGCGCCACGCCCTCGCCATCCCAGTAGCATACCCCCAACCCAACTTGCCCAAGCGCGTTACCTTGGTCGGCCGCTTTGCGGAACCATTTCACGGCCTCGGCGAGGTCACATGCCACACCCGCGCCATCCCGGTAGCATCCCCCCAACCCAACTTGCCCGCGCGCATCGCCTTGGTCAGCCGCTTGGCGGAACCACTTCACGGCCTCGGCGGGATCGCGCGCCACGCCCTCGCCATCCCAGTAGCATACCCCCAACCCAACTTGCCCAAGCGCGTTACCTTGGTCGGCCGCTTTGCGGAACCATTTCACGGCCTCGGCGAGGTCACATGCCACACCCGCGCCATCCCGGTAGCATCCCCCCAACCCAACTTGCCCGCGCGCATCGCCTTGGTCAGCCGCTTGGCGGAACCACTTCACGGCCTCGGCGGGATCGCGCGCCACGCCCTCGCCATCCCGGTAGCATAACCCCAACCAGACTTGCCCGCGCGCATCGCCTTGGTCAGCCGCTTTGCGGAACCACTTTACAGCTGCGGCAGAATCTTGGGGAACAGCCACCCCATCAGTGTAACACAGGGCCAGCAGAACCATGGCTTCCGGCCATCCCTTTTCCGCCCCCGCCTTCCAGGCGGGAAGATCGGCGGTCATCCCGGCGAGCGTGCTTCTCCTCGTCTCAAAATCCGGCGCGGCGGAGACCAACGCCTCCTGCTCGGCCATCGCTTTACGTTCCAACAAAGTCACGTGCAGTTCCGTCGGAAGGGGTGAATTCAGCAACTCGTGGTCGAGCGGACGAAAATCGTCCCCCCGCTGGGCAAACCATGCCCCGTCACCCTGGAAACCCGCCACGCGCACAACTGCGTTTCCTTGAAACCGGAAAAAATCCGCCTCGGCATCAAGCGTCTTCCGCACCCTTTCGTTGATGGCTTCCATGGCCTGTCGGACGGTCACCGACCGGAAATTAAATCTCGGCGCGACGCGCCACGAGACGGATCCCCCCGTCGTTCGCACGGTCAGGAGGCAATCGTGGGTCTCGATTTTTGAGAGCTTCGAGATGAGATCGGTTTCGCTCGTGTCATCAGACGCGTGAAGGGTGATCCGGCTGCGGGCCAGATCGATCGTGGGGCTATGGCCGCGGCGGATGTAATCCACAATCTCCAGTGCCCGGGTATTCCCCAAGTCGGCGCGGAAGCTTAGGAGGACGCCATCACGCCGGTCCGCGGGGATGCTGACCGTCGCGGTGGGGCTGCCCTGCGACACCAGCGCCTCCGCGACCTGGCGGTCGCCCAACAGGATCGGCACCGGGGCGAGTTCCATGATCAGCCGCTTTCGTGACAGGTTTCGGATGTTGACAGAAAACGTAAACAGAAGCTTACCGAAGGTGGTGTCGTCGGTCAGCGAGAGGAACACCTTCGCGTCGGATTGCTCGGTTTTCTCGATGTCCTTGGAATACTGCATCCGGGCAAAGCCGCCCACCCCGGCGTTCAGGCTGGCTTGAACGCCAGCGTCGCGCAGCCCGAATAACCGGAGGGGGTTCGGCGTCAACCCAACGGCACCGCGCAGGCCAGCCTCAATGCGGCCATCCGCTCCCAACGCCCAACTGAAACTGCCCTTCTTGGTTTCCGAAAGACTTTCACCGGTTTGAACCCCGGCGGTGCGACGGAGCGAATGGCTCACTTCGTAGTCCAAACTCACCGAGTTGACCTCCCACTGCACAACCGAATAATCGGCGATCAAGGGAAAGGGATCGTCCTGGTCCGGGAGTCCATCAAAGTCGGAATCTTGGTCGGGGATCGTTACGGCCGGCCGCTGGGCGGTCGGCGGGCTGGTCATGTCCTGCGCCGGCGAATGTCTCGGCACCGCCGTCACCAAGGCGAGAACAACAAGAAGCGGGATAGCACCGGAGTTCATGGTGGATTTTCCTGTTATTATGGCCGGGACCATACCGTGGTCCCCGGGCCCAAGCAATCCCTTTTCCCGGCGCGCGGGAGAAAGGCGGGAACGCTCGGACCGCCCGCTTTCGCTTGGCATCGGCGGGCCGCCGGGCCACATTAGGTCCACTCTAGGCTGAGACATGATGAACACCAACCACCGCCTCGCCGGCTTGCTGCTGGGAATCACGATCCTGACGCTTTTTCCCGGGCCGACGCGGGCCGAAGGATTCGAGCAAAGCCAGTGGATCGCACCGCCCGGAGAGCTGACGCCCTCCGCTGCGTGCCCGGTTTTTCGCAAGGAGTTTTCGCTCCAAGAAAAACCCCGGCACGCCACGCTCCGAGTCGTGGGTCTGGGGGATTATGACGGCTACGTGAATGGCCGGCGCCTCGCCGCCACGGGGATCAACCAACCGTGGTCGCAATACGAAACAACCCTTTACTATCGCGACTTTGAGGTCACGGACGCCTTGGTCGCGGGGCGGAATTGTGTGGGGGTGATGCTGTTCAATTCCTTCTGGCACAATCCCAATCCGCCGCCGGGACGCTACAACAAAGGCGGTCCGCAGCGCGAAGTCGTCACGCCGTTTTTGCTGCGGGTGGAAATCGAAGTGACGCAGCGGGACGGCACCATCGTGCGCGTGGGCACGGACGCCTCCTGGGAAGTCACGGCGGGCCCGTTCACGTTTTCCCATATTTTTGGCGGGGAGGATTTTGACGCGCGCCGGCGGATGCCCGGATGGGATCGCGCCGGATTCGACAGCCGCGCCTGGCAACCGGCCCGCGAAGTCAGTCCGCCGCCCGGACGGTTGGCCGCCATGTTTTGGCCGGGCTTTGCGCCGTTCGAACGGCAACAGCCGGCCTCGGTGAAGCAGCCCACCAACGGCGTTTATCTCTACAGCTTTCCCCAGAACATGGCGGCCCAGTTGCGCGTGGAACTGGCGGGGGGCCGCGCGGGGGACCGGATTCATTTCCGTTGCGGCGAACACAAGAACGCCCAGGACCGGTTGTTCGGCGGGTACGTCGTCGGGTGCGAAGTGGTCACGGACGGCCAGCCGCTGACGCATCAGTGGGGCTCGTTTTATCTCGGCATGCAGTTTGTCGAGGTCACCGGCGCGGTGCCGGCGGATCAACCCAACCCGGAGCGGTTGCCGGTCATCCGCCGGTTGACACTCGTGAACGTGCGGAACGCCCTGCCCGAAACCGGGACGTTCCACTGCTCGAGTGATCTTTACAATGGGACGCACCGGATCATTGACGCGGCCATGCGGGCGAACATGAGCTGGGTGCTGACGGATTGTCCGCACCGGGAGAAGCTCGGCTGGCTGGAGTGCGCTTACCTGATGGCGCCGAGTTTTCAATATCGTTACGACGCGCGGGACTGGCTGGCCAAGATCAGCCGCGACATCCGCGACGCCCAGGAACCGAGCGGTCGCGTGCTCACCGTCGCACCCAGTTATCCGGCGGGCAAGTTTCCGGGCGACTTCAACTGGACGGTCGAATGGGGCGCGGCGGCGGTGATGACGCCGTGGTTGCATTACGCGTGGTATGGCGATTTGCAAATTCTGCGGGACCACTTCGACCAGATGCGGCGGTTTACGGATTACATTCAAACCGAAGCAAAGGATGGCCTGGCGCCCGGTGGGTTGGGGGATTGGTACGACTACGGCCACGGAAAGCCCCCCGGACCTTCCCGCTTCACGCCCCCCACCCTCTCGGCCACCGCCACTTGGGGATTATGCGCCTTGACGGTGGCCCGGGCCGCGGAGGCCTTGGGGCGGCCGGACGAGGCCGCGCGTTACCGCGCTCTGCATGCGCGCATCGCCGCGGATTTTTGCCGTCACTTTCAAGACCCGGCCACCCGCCGGCTGCGCCACCACGGCAGCCCGCAATGCGCCAATGCCCTGGCGCTCAACGCGGAACTGGTCGCCCCCGCCGACCGGCCCCTGCTCGTGGAGGATCTCATCGCCGACCTCGAGCAGCGCGGCGGCCAGCAAACCCCCGGGGATGTGGGCCACGTCCATTTCATCCGGGCCCTGGCCCAAGCCGGACGGTCGGACGTGCTGCATCGCGTTTATTCCCGCGACGGCACCGGCAGCTACGGCGGCATCCTGGCCAAGGGACTGACCTCGATGCCCGAAACTTGGGACGCGATGATGGACGGTTATCAATCGCTCAATCACTGCATGCTCGGCCACGTGATGGAATGGTATTATGGTTATGTCGGCGGCATCCGGCAAACGCCGGGCGGCGTCGGCTGGCGGGAACTGCTCATCGCGCCAAATCCCGGACCGCTGACCCACGCCGAAACCGTGGTGGAAACGCCGAAAGGCCGCGTGACCAGCCGCTGGCGCATTGAGGGACGAACATTCCGCTTGGACACCGAAATTCCGGCGGGCGTAAAAGCGGTGGCCATCCTGCCTTCCGGCGCGCAGAAACCTTTGCGTGCGGGCAAACGAACGACACTAAAAGAAGCCGTCCCGCAACGGGAATAAAGCAAATCAACTAAAACGGTGGCCGATTTTCCTGGGTCCGAGGCGCGCGGCGTTTACGCCGCTTCCATGCCCGCTGGCAACATCACGCGGCAGCGGGCTCAAGCCCGCGCTCCCGTCACGGCCACGGTTTCAGTTAACTGCGATAGTCTGTCCTTTCGCCTGGCAAATCGGGAGAGCCCCCTGCCCGCGCCGGTTAGAGCGGTTCCAGAAATAATGTAGCGATGTCCTCACCGGCAGCCCCTCTCCCCATCGGGTGGGGAGAGGGTGGCCGCCAGGCCGGGAGAGGGGTTGGCGAATCGTTGGTCGCCACATTATTCCTGGAACTGCTCTCATTTGGACCGCCGCGTGGTTTCCGCAACGCCGCCCGCGGTTTACACCAACTTTTTCCGTTGCGGCGATTGGGCCAGTTTTTTGACCAGCTCCTTCACCTTTTGCGCCTGACTTTTGTGGGCCAGCAAGACGGCGTCGTCGGTCTGCACCAGAATCGCATCGCGCAAACCGACCACCGCGATCGGCGTCCGGCGCGGTTTGCTGCGCGCATCGAAAATGATGTTCCGCGCGCCATCCACGTGGATGAAATCCGCCACCGCGCAATTGCCTTCGGGGTCGGCTTTGAGATGACGCGCCAACGCGGTCCAGGAACCCAAATCGTCCCAGGCAAAGGCGCCGTCGGCCACCACGACATTCTGCGCGTGTTCCATCAGCGCGTAGTCAATGGAGATGCGCTTCACGTCGGGGTATTCCTTCGCCAGCACCTGGGCGAGTTTGGCGGGCTGATTCGCCACTTTGAACCAGCGCTGGCAGGCGGCGTACATTTCCGGTTGATGTTTCTGCAACCCTTCCGTAATCGTGACGAAGCTCCAGATGAACATGCCGGCGTTCCAGCGATACTGTCCGCTGTTGACGTATTCGAGCGCCCGGTCAAAATGCGGCTTTTCCACAAACTGCTCCGCCCGATGAAAAACGGTCCGGTACGCCTTCACGCCCGGCGGCGGGGGCAACGCTTCGCCCACGCGAATGTAACCGTAACCGGTGGCCGGCTCGGTGGGTTTGATGCCGATGGTGAGGATTGCCTGCCCGCGCGACGCCAGATCAAACGCATCGGCCAGCACTTGCTGGAATTTTTTCTCCTCGGGGACGACGTGATCCGCCGGCAGCACGGCCATGACGCCCGTGGTTGAACGCGCTCCCACCAGGGCGGCGCCCAGGGTGACGGCGGCGCAGGTGTCGCGCCCCATCGGTTCCGCCACAATGTTTTCCCGGGGCAACCGGGGTAATTGTTTCCGCACCGCCGCCGCTTGCGTGGCGTTGGTGATGACGAAAACATTCTTCGCCGGCACCAGCGGCATCACGCGATCCACGGCCTGTTGCAGAAAGGAACGGTCGCCCCAGAGCTGGATGAGCTGCTTCGGCGACTGCTCCCGGCTCACCGGCCAGAAGCGCTCGCCGCGTCCGCCCGCCATGATGACGACGAAGCGGTCCTTGATGTCGGTTTTGGTTTTGGTTTTCATGGCCAAGGGGTGCAATTAATATCCGTCCATCAATTCAATTTCAACGACGCGGGTCTTCATGGAGAAAGTGGCGGAGAGATTGGTCGTTACCGTGCGGACCGCCACCCGAATTCGCGCGGCCTCGGCGGCGGAAAGTTTGCGAAAGCGCCAGCGGTTGCCCTTGAGCTGCCGCACCCGGGGATCATCCCGGCGCGCATCAATTTCATAAACCCGCGCGGCGGGCTCCGGCGTCTTGAGCAAAAACTGCAACCCTTGCTTGTCCGCGCGGGTGCCCAGCGGCATGAGGGTGCCCAACGGCGGAATAATCCAGATGGGATCGCCACTCAGAAACCCGGGAAGTTCCAGGGAAAAACGGCCATCCGCACCGATGGCCGAAACATGGCGACTCACCGGATTGCAGCAGGGATCGCCGATCTCGTAAAGCGCATTGAATTCCTTTTGCCGGTCGAAATACCGGCGGATGACCACGATTTCCTTTCCTGCATAGCTTTCGCGCGGAGCGTTTGCGAGGCGGCCTTGAATGCGCATCGCCCCGACCGGCCGATCGCCTCCGGGCAACACACATCCGGAAAGGAGAATGCCGGTCAGCAACCAGAGGCATCGGCTGCTTTTTCGGAACATGGCCAGGGTGGCGTTCAACACGGCGGTTGCTTGGAAATCACCGGCCTTTCACGGCTTGCACCATCTCCGCCACAAACTGCGTCACGCGCGGCACCAGTTCCGGGGACCGGCCGTGCGTGGCGATTTGATTCACGATGGCGCTGCCGACCACGCAAGCGTCCGCTGCCTGCGCAACGGCCTTTGCCTGTTCCGGATTCGAGATGCCGAAGCCGATGGCGATGGGGAGATCGGTATGCGCGCGAATCCGGGCCGTCATGGCCCCGATGGTATCCGCGATCTGGGTTTGCATGCCGGTGACGCCTTCGCGTGACACATAATAAATGAACCCCGCGCCGCGCTTGACGATGTAGGCGACCCGGTCTTCCGGGGTGGTCGGAGCGACGAGATAGATATTGCACAACCCGGCCGCGCGCATCAGCGCCTCGTAGAGGTCCGCTTCCTCGGGCGGGAGATCCAACACCAGCAATCCATCCACTCCCGCTTGGGCCGCGTCCGTAATGAATGTCTCCAAACCGATCCGGTGGACGAGATTGAAATAGATGTAGAGCACGATCGGGATTTGGGAGTCCCGCCGGATGGCCGCCACCGTTTCCAGCACCCGGGCCGGGGTGGTGCCGGAATCCAAACCACGTTGGGCGGCCAGTTGGTTGACCAGGCCATCCGCCAGCGGATCGCTGAACGGCACGCCCAGCTCCAACACATCCACGCCGGCGCCGTCAAAGGCCAGCGCCAGTTGGCGCGTCGCCTCCAGATCCGGATCCCCCGCGCCGATATAGACCACAAACCCTTTCCGGCCGTCGCGTTGCAGCCGGGCAAATCGTTCCTCAATGCGATTCATCTGCGCAGGAGTGTCCCGTTGCGGCTGGAGGGTTGCAAGTTTGGAGTTCAGTCCCTGGATGCGAATGCGGTTGCCCTACGCCGAACACAACGGCGCATCCGCCCGCGGCACCGACCGGGATTAAGCCTGCGGCGCGCGGCTTTCGTCAAAACTGCCGGGTCGTCCGATCCATGAGCCAGAACACATCCTCATTGTTCGGCGAAGCCACCCGCAGCGGCAACCCCATCCCCCGGCGCAGCGGCGGCATCGTCCGACCGTCCCGCCAGCGTTTGATTTCGGAATGCCCATCCGCAAAGGACAGCCCGCCGGCGCTGCCGTGGTAGCTGGCGGGATAATCCACAATCATCCATTGCGCCGGCGCCGTGGGATAACCCGCCATGCTCACCACCAGTTCCCCGTCATTAATGCTGTCCTCCCGTTCGTCAATGAACACCCAGGTCCGGGCGGGACCGGGATCGGTGAGATCGTTCATTTTTTTGTAGATGCGAAATCCCGGCGGACTGAAACCGGCCACGTCCGCGCCGTCAAACCAGGCATTCATGGAAATGCTCCGCACCCGGGGCACCGCCTGCCCGGCGTAGGGGCCGGTATTGGGATACGCCATGGACTTGTCCCCCGGACACCGCCAGATGCCCACATTATTGCCACAATAAGGCCAGAGCAGGCTCTGCTTGATGTCCCGCTCCGGATCCCAGTTGCTGGGATTGCTGGGGCTGAAATCGAGTTTGCCATTGATCCACTGCCGGGGCCCGTAGGCTTGCGGGACCCAATCCTCGTTGTCTTCCACATACAACCGCCAGGCCAGCATCATCTGCTTGCCGTTGTTCAGGCAGGCAATGCCCTGCGCCTTGACCTTGGCCCGGTTCAACGCCGGCAACAACATCGCCGCCAGAATGGCGATGATGGCAATCACGACGAGCAATTCGATCAGGGTAAAACCTCGCCGGTGCGCGCAGGCGGATCGCTTTGAGTGGTCCATAGGTTCTGCTCCATCTTGGGTGGATTCATTGTAACCGAACAAACCAGGCGTCCCGGCACGCTGGACACCTGACCAACGCTGCGCCCGCCATCAGAAAAAGTCAACCCCCCATGCCGCCCGCCTGAAAACCGGGCGGCACGGGTTGTGGCCAAAGTCCGGCGCCTACGCTCGCACCAACCGCCTCAAGGCCGCCATAGACGGAGAAAGCCAGCCTTGCTTGCGGCGGCGGATGGGAAGCCGGAATTTCTCCATCCACCGGCCCCCGTCCGTCCCGCCGCAGCCCGCGACCCCGGCCAACGCGATCGCAGCTGGGATTGCGGCAGTCTCCTGCCGCTTGACGTGCGCTGCCCCGGCCCTAAAGCGCCAGAAGCCTGGCGCACGCCAAAACGGGGAACAAGGCAAGGTTGATTTTCCTGACCGAAATCGAGTTGATTATTATTCGGACTGGATTGACTCGCCTGAATCACGGCGCGTGGAGGCGGAAGAAACGCCTGGGGCCGGTGAGCGGATTGGTGTAGGGACTTGTGGCGTTCGGGACATTGGTGTAAGTGCCGGTGGCTTCCGGGGCCGCTTGCAATTGAAAGCCGGCATCGGTCCAGCTCAGCACCAGTTGCTGGTTTTGCAACTGCCACTGCAGCGGGATGGGCGTGAGCGGCGGCTGCAAATCTAAAACCGCCCGAGCCAGGTAAGGCGAAACTTTGCCTCCCGCCGTCGTGAACCAGCCCCCCACATACAAGTCCGAGCCCGACATCGCCAGCGCAGACACGCCGTTGTTCATCCCGGAACCCAGCGCGCTCCAACTGCTCCCATCCCATTTGGCAATGTAATTGGCTGCTACGCCGCCCGCCGTCGTGAACCAGCCTCCCGCATACAAGTCCGAGCCCGACACCGCCAGCG
>MWDV01000072.1 GCA_002070715.1 Verrucomicrobia bacterium ADurb.Bin118 | reverse complement strand
CCCAAGGCAACAAGGAAAGCTTGATCCCAGTTTGCCGGCGGCCTGAGCAGTTGTTCGAGCCACGACATAGTCAGCTTGTTACCCAAGTCTTTTGTTCATGATTGCGATGCAGCGACGCCGCTACTGTAACGGGTTTTTCGCCGGCGTGTGAATCGAAAAATTTTCGATGGCGGGCGTTCTCCGCCAGAACTAGGGGAAAGCAAACCCGCGAATCGCGCCTCGGATTGAGCGCAAGGGCGTGGTCGGTAACCGTGGTTGGGGCTTTTTGGTTGATTCAAGTGGCGGGCCCGCGTATCACAACCGGCGCTCGGAGTGCCGGTGGGCCCGGGCCGGACATTGTTCAGACGACGCTATCAAAAAACCATTTCATGCCACGACGCGACGACATCAAGAAAGTGCTCATCATCGGCTCGGGGCCCATCATCATTGGGCAGGCTTGTGAATTCGATTATTCCGGCACGCAGGCGTGCAAGGCGCTGCGCGCCCTCGGGTATCAAATCGTGCTCGTGAATTCGAATCCCGCCACCATCATGACCGATCCCGGGATGGCGGACGTGACCTACATCGAACCCCTCACGGTGCCGGCGCTGACCGAGATCATTGAGCAGGAGCGTCCGGATGCGTTGCTGCCGAATCTCGGCGGGCAAACCGGCCTGAATCTTTCCCTGCAACTGGCCAAGGCCGGGGTGCTGTCCCGTTTTGGCGTGCGCATCATTGGTGTGGACCCGGACGCCATTGAACGTGGGGAGGACCGCATCATTTTCAAGGAAACCATGAAACGCCTGGGCATTGACCTGCCGAAAAGCGCGCCGGCGTTCACCGTCGAGGAAGCGGAGAAGGTGGCGGCGGGACTGGGCTATCCGGTGGTCATTCGTCCGGCTTACACCATGGGCGGCACGGGCGGCGGATTGGTCTATAACATCGAGGAACTGCGGCTCGTGGTCAGCCGCGGGCTGGCCGCCAGCATGGTGGGACAGGTGTTGGTCGAGGAATCGGTGGTGGGTTGGGAAGAGCTGGAACTGGAGGTGGTTCGCGACGCGAAAAACCAGATGGTCACGGTTTGCTTCATCGAAAACGTGGATCCGATGGGCGTGCATACCGGGGATTCTTATTGTGTCGCCCCGATGTTGACGATTGATCCGAAGCTGCAGGCGAAGTTGCGTGATTACGCCTACCGCATCGTCGAGGCCATTGGCGTCATTGGCGGGACCAACGCCCAGTTCGCGCACGATCCCAAGACCGGACGCGTGGTCATCATCGAAATCAATCCGCGCACGTCCCGCTCCTCGGCTCTGGCGTCGAAGGCGACCGGGTTTCCGATTGCCCTCGTCTCGGCCAAGCTCGCGGCGGGGTTGACGTTGGATGAACTGCCCTATTGGCGCGCGGGCACCCTCGAAAAATACACCCCGCCCACGGATTGTGTGGTGGCGAAATTCCCGCGGTGGGCCTTTGAAAAATTCCGCGGGTCCCAGGACCGGCTGGGCACGCAGATGCGCGCGGTGGGCGAGGTGATGAGCATCGGCAAGACCTACAAGGAAGCGTTTCAAAAGGCGATCCGCTCGCTGGAAAACGGCCGGCACGGACTGGGGTTTGCCCGGGATTTTCACCAGCGTCCGCTCGCCGAATTGATGACGCTGCTCAACGAGCCGTCCAGCGAACGGCAATGGATCATGTACGAGGCGCTGCGCAAAGGCGCCACGGTGGAGGAACTGCACGCCAAAACCGCGATCAAACCGTGGTTCATCCAGCAGATGAAAGAGCTGGTGGAATTGGAGGAAACGATCCTCAAATTCAAAGGCCAACCGCTGCCGGACGAACTGCTCATCCAAGCGAAGAAGGACGGGTTCGCCGACAAATACCTGGCCAAAATCCTGGGGGTGCCCGAGGCGCAAATCCGCGCCCACCGCCAGCGACTGGGCGTGGTGGCGGCGTGGGATGCGCTCCCGGTGAGCGGGGTGGAAAACGCCGCTTATTATTACTCGACCTACCATCAGCCAGACCGGGCGGCGGTCAGTGCCCGCAAAAAAGTCATGGTGCTGGGCGGCGGCCCCAATCGCATCGGGCAGGGGATCGAATTCGATTACTGCTGTGTGCACGCCGCGTTTGCCCTGCGCGATGCCGGGTACGAAACCATCATGGTCAACTGCAACCCGGAGACGGTTTCCACCGATTACGATACCTCCGACAAACTGTATTTCGAGCCGCTGACGGTTGAGGACGTGCTGGCGATTTACGAGAAGGAAAAACCCGAGGGGGTGGTGGTGCAGTTCGGCGGGCAAACGCCGCTCAACATCGCCCAGGAACTGGAGGCCGCCGGCGTCCGGGTGCTTGGAACCACGCCCGACGTGATTGATCTGGCCGAGGATCGCGACCGTTTCCGGTTGATGATGGAGCGGATGGGTATTCCCATGCCCGAAGCCGGCATGGCCAGCAGTTTTACCGAAGCCGCGCAGGTGGCGGCGCGCATCGGATATCCGGTCATGGTCCGGCCCTCGTTTGTCCTGGGGGGCCGCGGCATGGAGGTGGTTCACGACGAGGAGATGTTGAAGGAATACGTCAACAAAGCGGTGGATTTATCGCCCGATCGCCCGATTCTTATTGACCGGTTTCTCGACAACGCGGTCGAGGCGGAAGCGGATGCGCTGGCGGATGGCACGGACGCCTTTGTGCCGGCGGTGATGGAACATATCGAACAGGCCGGTATTCACTCGGGCGATTCCGCCTGCGCCATTCCGCCCGTGACGCTCTCCGAGAAACACCTCAAAACCATCGAAGATTACACCCAGCGCATCGGCCGCGAATTGCAGGTGTGTGGCGTGATGAACATTCAATACGCCATCTGCCAGGACAAAGTGTACGTGCTGGAAGCGAACCCGCGCGCCTCACGCACGGTGCCGCTCGTGAGCAAGGTTTGCAATGTGCCGATGGCCCGGATTGCCACGCAACTCATGCTCGGCACGCGGCTGAAAGACCTGCAGTTGCGGCAGAAAAAGATCCCGCATCTCGGCGTGAAGGAGGTCGTGCTGCCCTTCAACATGTTCCCCGAAGTGGACCCGGTGCTGGGCCCGGAAATGCGGTCCACCGGCGAAGTGCTGGGCATGGCGCCAAGTTTTGGACTGGCCTACTTCAAATCGCAGGAAGCCGCACTGTCGGCTCTGCCGCAAAAAGGCACGGTGTTCATCTCGGTGACCGATAAGGATAAACCCGCCATCCTCGATCCCGCGCGTGAATTTCAAAAACTGGGCTTCCGCATCAAGGCCACCAGCGGCACCCACAAATTCTTGGGCGACCACGGCGTGAAGGTGGAACTCAGCTACAAAATTCACGAGCACCAGCGCCCCAACATCGCCGACGAAATCAAAAGCCGCGAGATTGACCTGATCATCAACACGCCGGCGGGCAAGATGAGCGCGCAGGACGACGCCTATATCCGGAAAGCCGCGATCAAATACAAAGTGCCCTACCTGACCACCACGGCGGCGGCGCGCGCCTCGGCGCAAGGCATCGCGGAATGTCGCGCCGGCAAAGCCGCGGTCAAAGCCCTGCAAGCCTACCACCGGGACATCGGCTGACACGCCCCGGTTTGACTTTGCGCGCGGGCGGAATCAATTTGCCCGCGTGAAGCTGGATGGTGGATGGCGGAAGGGCGCGTTTGTTGTCGGCGGCGCCATGTTGATGGTGCTGATGGCCGCTTCACGAATTCCCGTGAAAAGCGTTGCCCATCGGCATCCGCGTCCCCGGCCGGCCTCCGTGAACACGATGGCACCGCAAATAGTTAAAACGGACCAGGAATGGCGGGAACAGCTCACGGCGGAGCAATACCGTGTCCTGCGCGAAAAAGGAACCGAACGGGCCTTTACGGGTCAGTATTGGAATCATCAGGAGGCGGGCGACTACCATTGCGCGGGTTGTGGCGCGCGATTGTTTGGGTCGTCGGCCAAGTTCGATTCCGGATGCGGCTGGCCCAGTTTTTTTGCGCCGGCGACTACGAACGCGGTTGCCGAAGCACCCGATCACAGCCACGGCATGATGCGCATCGAGGTGCTTTGCGCCCGTTGC
>MWDV01000071.1 GCA_002070715.1 Verrucomicrobia bacterium ADurb.Bin118 | reverse complement strand
GAATGAACACTTTTTTGGTGCCGGATGCTGTCGTTCTCAGGCGGCGGTGTCCGGCCGGGTGTGAAATGCGGTTGCGCGTTACGGCGCCGGCGCCGTTGCTCGGGCCAGTTCAACGCCCCGGGTGGTCACGTAATACTTCGCGAGCATGTTGGGTTTTTCCCAGGCGGGCAACGTCTCCGGATGCCGGACGTATTCAAGAAAACGACGCGCCAACAACGCAAAATGTTCTTCGTGGCTGATACGCAACGCCGCCGGAATGATGATCCGCAACCGGTTCGCCTCCTCCGCGACCGCCACGCCGGGGCAGTCCGCTTGGAGCGCCGCCACGCGCCGTTGCAATGCCGCGCGCACGGCGGCTTGATCCGCAGCCGTGTTGGGGATGACATACACCTCGCGGCGGTATTGTTCCTCGGCGCCCTGACGCACTTCCACGCGGGCGCGGCGGCCGCGAAACACCAGCCGGTCGGTATCCTGTTTGCCAGGTGGCGCCACGAAATCCCAGATTGGCTCCAACCGGATATGCACGCCGCGCAAGCGGTAATCCACCCGGTTGTTGCAGTAGTATTCCAGCCGGCCCGCCTTGAGCGCGGATTGGAGCGAGGCGGGAAATTCTTTTTCGCCGGTGACCTTTTGAAACTCGGGCAACGTCAGGATCGTCGGCCAGCGTTGGCCGCGCAGCACCTCGATGTCAGTGCGGTAATGGATCGCTTCATCCGGGAACATCACCCACTGGACAATGTCCACCAGATGCGTCCCCACGTCCGTGAGGCCTTCGCCGACTTCGGCGACATCAAAGAACCAGGGCGGCCGCTGATTGGGCACGCCGCCCACTTCTTTGAGCAGGTAATGCAGGCTTTCGAACACCACGGCGGGGTCATCGGGCGTGCCGGTTTGCGGGCCGCCAAAAATGGCGGGGTCGGTCACCAGCGCCCGGGCCAGGATGGTGGTGATTTCAAATCGCTCGGTCATGCCGTCGAACCCAATCACGTGTTGGGCGTCGGCGGTGTCGAGGGCGGCTTCGAGCCGGGGCAGATCGCGCGCTTCGATGATCCATGGTTTGTCCGCCAGCACATGCAGCCCCGCGCGCACGCATTGTTGAATGGCGTCAATCTTGGTGCGGTTGCGACCGGAGAGAATCACAATCTGCCCCGGGCGTTCCTGCAAGAGGCGCTCCCGGAAATCCGGTCCGGTGTAGATGTGCAGCCGCCAGTCGGTGGGGTGCTCGGCGCGCAGATTGAAACGGGCCACCCGTTGCAGGTGCGCGGTCAGGTCCGGCCCGAGCGGTGCGTACACATAGGCTTCCGAAGCAATGCCGGGCAACCGTTCACGTTGAAACAAGGCGGCATGGAAATGCCCGGGGTCGAGCGTCATCAGTTTCAGGTCTGCACCCGCGACCGGGACCGCCAACAAGACCAGCCCCGCAACGACGACCGCGCGCCGCCACTTTCCAGGAAGGGGAGATTGGGTTTGCGACTTCATAAAATTGATTCCCGTTCTGTTAGACCAGCCGACGCCGCCCGAGGCAAGTAATTTTGGCGGGGGGACCACCCACTCTGGCTGCGGGTTGCCGGGGGGGCTCCACAAAATAGATTGGGGACACAAAGAGGACGATTGGCAGGGGCGGTCAAAAATAATTGGTCGTAAGTGATTTCGACCTGCCTCCTCGGGTGGATTTTGTCTCGTTGAAGTGGTGTTGGAACGATGAACGATCGAAAGCCCGGTTCTTCCGGGAAGTTCTCGTCTAGGCTGAGGATTTTGTAACATGAGGCAGGAGTCAAAGTTTGCTGTGGCATGATGCGTTTGGCGGGCGGGAAGGCGCCGATTACGTGGAGTCCCAATCCCGGGACGGGGGCATTCGGTTTGTGCTGGCGGGCAGGGCGTTTCCGCAAGGCGCGGATCGCAGCGGTGGCGCTGGCCCGGCGGCCGGCCGACTGGTTAGCGGGGCGGGCCCCCCGGCCCGATGAAGCAAACCGTCAAAGGCGGGCGCTCCCAGCTGCGGCGGCGCCGCGCCAACGCGGCCGCGCCGCCAGGAGGCGCTCAAACACAACGCGCCGTTGTCCCTCGGCTAGATCCTTTCCATAAATTATGTAGCGTATCCGGCGTGTGAAAAGAACCCCTGACAGTCGCTTGGGTAATCGAGGCGAAGGCGACACGGACGGCCTTGAGCCGTTGGCCGGCGTTCCGCAGTGACTGGCTTTTCAGGGCCTGTTTCACCTGGCTCCACAGCGGTTCAATCGGGCTGAAGCCGGGCGAATCCGGCGGCAGATATTCCCGCCGCGTCGCCGTCGCCGAAGCTGGCGTTTGGCGCGGTGCAAAGCTGTTTGGACAGGCGCCACGCGACACAAGTTCGGCTGGAATTGACGACCCGGAACCTGCCTTGTCCCCCGCTGACTCTTTGACGTGCTTGCCCGAGCGAGCCGCCAACCCGGACACGGCTCTCTAAGCCGGAACGATTCGATTGGAGTTTGGGTGGAACGGGCCACTGGCCCGTTCTGTCGGGCTACCAGCCCGATAGCCGAACACAAAGAGTGCGAACCCAATGGTGTGCGATCTCCGTGTGCTCGGCTGGGCGGCAGGTTGCCGCCCAGGACGGCCAAGTTGGCCGTTCCACCCAGATCAACTGCATCGTTCCGGCTAAGCCCCGTTGCGGGTGAAAATGTTGTCGCGGTTGAACCGCGTAATGCGAGCTTAACGCAGACAATTTTTGGCCGTAAATCGCAAGAATGGTGGATTGACAGAAACTTGACGGCGTGAGATAAACGGCATTGTCGGATCAGGCAATCAACCCGATCAACCAGTATGAAAAGCGTTATGCGTTCAATGAAAACGGCATTCGGGACGCTGCTTTCGCTCAGTTTCGTTCTCACCACGGTGGCTCAAGTTGGCACACCCGTTTCGGGGCCGGATGTTTTCGGCAGTTCGCCAGACCCTTACACTGTCGTCAAACGCGCGGCACACTCGCAAGTCTGGCAACGCATCGCAATTGAAACCAACGCGCTGGGCCGGGTGCAGTACCGCACGAATGCCTACACGGAACTGGCCACGGGGTTGAATTACTTCGACGCCGCCACGCAAATCTGGCAGCCCAGTCGCGAGGAGTGGCAGGTGTACCCGGACGGCATCGTAGCGCAAACAGGCCGGACCAAGGTCATTCTGGCCACCAACCTGAATCTGGGTGGCAGCGTGGATGTATTGACTCCAGACGGCGTGCGATTGGTTTCTAATCCGGTGGGGCTGGGGTTTTATGATCCGGTGGACGGTAAACAAGTCCTGCTGGCCGAGGTGAAGGATTGTGTGGCACAACGGGGCGCAGCGGCCAATGAGATCGTATTCCGGGATTGCTTCGAGGGGATGCGCGGCTCCATTCGTTACCTCTACACGCGCGCCGGGTTACGACAACACGTCGTCTTGGAACAACGGTTGGAACTGCCGGCGGGCTTCTCGGACAAGACCCGGTTGGAATGTTACACGGAGTTCGCGCCGGGTACTCCGTTACCACGCGCCAAGCGCACGGTGCTACGGCGGGAAGAAGATGCGTTGGCCCGCACGCTCATGGTGGAGCCGGACTTTACCGACTCGGAACTTGGATTTGGTAAACTCAAGATGCGCGCCGGGGTTGCGTTCAGTCTGGGTGTGGAGCCGCCGCCGCGCACCATTCGCGTCAGCAAACAGTTTGAGAACATCGGCGGCAGACCCGTGCTGGTCGAGGCGGTGGAATTCAAACAGCTTGAACCGTTGTTGGCGGGGCTGGCGGCGGTGGAAACACGCAAAACGGACACGCTGGCCGTCAACGCTACGCGGCGGATCAAACGCGCCACGGAGCAGGCGCGGCTGTCGCATGAGCGGTTTGCGACGGAGCGCGCGGGCGGGGAACTGCAACTGGCCAGCCAGCCGTTGCGGGAGCTGGCGGTGGTGATTGATTATGAGTTGTTGGAGAGCGACTCAGATTTCACCTTTCAAGGCGACACCACCTATTACGTGTCCGGCCCGGTGTATCTGGATGGGACCACGACCATTGAAGGGGGCGCGGTGGTCAAGAGTTCTGTTACGCAAGGGGACGGGATTGTGCTGGGGGATTGGGACGGCGCGGTCGTCTGCCAGACCGGCCCGTATCGCCCGGCGGTGTTCACCTCGAAGCACGACAACTCGGTTGGTCAGATAATCAGTGGCAGTTCGGGCAGTCCCGCCCAGGGTGATTTCGCCACGGCGTTTGCGGTCCAGTTCGAGTGGGCGAACGTGGCCTTGCACGATTTGCGAATTGCCTACGCCACAACCGGACTGCAACTGGAAGGGTATTGGGGGGCGCAAGGCGCTTATCGGATCACGGACGCGCAGATTCTCCATTGTCAAACCGGCCTCGCGCTGGGGATGGAGAATTAACCGGCAAACGCAACGTCGCTCTACTTGGGGAATATGCTCTTTTACGAGTTCGAATCAGCAGCCATCTATGCCTGGGATGAGGATGCGCAAATCGTGGCCGAGCATATCACCGCCTACAATCCGAGTGCGGACGGGGCGCTGTTTGCGGGGGAAACAGGATCGAATTTCGACTTTTATCTCAAAAACAGTCTTTTGTGTGGACTGTCGGGGCTTGGGGCCTCGGTGAATTTGGTCTCGACCCCGCAGTCTGTGTCTTCAAGCGTGTTTCAAACCGTGGGCGCAGGCGCTTGTTATCTGGCGGATAACACCCATCGTGACCAAGGCACGACCTCGATTGATCCAGAACTGGCGGCGGCGTTGAAACAGAAGACCACCCATCCGCCGGAGGTGTTCATGAACCAGACGTGGACAAGCGATGTCACCCTCTATCCGCGTGGCATCCGGGACGATGACTGCACTCCAGATCGAGGTTACCATTACGACCCGATTGACTACGCGGTCGCTGGAATCGGGATTGAAGATGAATTGACTTTAACCGCTGGAACAGTGGTTGCGAGCTTTGGGTCCCAAATTGGCCTGGTGGTGGATGGCGGTTTACTCGTCGCATCTGGAGGTCCGAAGAATCCGGTACGAATGATCCGTTACAATTGTGTGCAAGAGCAATCGGGCGGCAGTTGGGCGGTAATTAATGGGTATGACACGCCCACGACCGTCGGGATCCCCTCCCTGTCGCAAGGGCAAGCGTACTTTGAAGCCACGCACTGGTTCTTGATGGCGGGCAATAGTCACCATTTTGGGGATGCCTTTGGTTCCGGCCAAAGTGTATTCCACCACTGCCAGTTTTCCAGAGGAACAATGCGGATTAAAAACGGTTCCGCCGAGCTGTTCAACTGTCTTTGGGAACGCGCGATGGTGTGGCTTTACGAGGAGTCGGGCCCCTCGTATTTCCCCGTTCATAACAATACGTTTATTGGCGGTTGGTTTGGCGTGCTGGTGGATTCGACGCAGGCCGAGATTCACGACAACCTCTTCGACCGAACGGAGATTTTTGCCCAGCACTTCTATGCCGACATCAACCACAGCCATAACGCCTATGTGAACGGTTACGATCGCATCCTGTCAGCCGCCACAGGCGACGTCACACTTGCGGACACCGCATACGAATCAGGACCGCTCGGCAAGCATTACCTTGCTTCGAGCAGTCCCTTGATTGACGCCGGCAGTCGCAGTGCCGCGGCGGCGGGTCTGTTTCATCACACGGTTGGCAACGCACAGCAAAAGGAGGGCTTCTCCACCGTGGATATCGGCTTTCACTACGTGGCGGTAGATGGCAATGAAAATCCGATTGACACAGACGGCGACGGCCTCCCTGACTACCTTGAAGACAGTAACGGCAATGGGCTAATCGAAGTGGGAGAGACCCCTTGGACAGCAACAGTTTCGGTGCAGTCGTCAACCTACCCTGATGCTTGGGAAAGCGACGAAGATCCGGGTGTGTTCACGGTGATGCGCGCTTCGGATAGCGTTGCCGTTCCGCTGACTGTCAACGTCGTGGTTTCGGGCTCGGCAACCGAAGGAACAGACTATCCGCCAATAGGAGGTCAAGTTACGATTCCCGTTGGTATGGCATCGGTGGAAGTTTATCTCTGGCCGTTTAACGACGGCGTGGCGGAAGGCACGGAAACCGCCGTGATGACCCTGGCAGCCTCGGACACATACATTGTGGGCACTCCGGACAGCGCGACGGTTTCGATTCACGATGGACCAGCGCCGTCATTGGATGATCCAAAGGCCCCCGGAAGTTTCTCATTCAGTTCGGTGGTGTATGCGTCGGAGGGTGATCAAAAGATACCTTTGTATGAAACACCATCATCAGGTTACTCCATTGACCGACGGTTGGATATTTCTCCATTCTATGACTCGGTGAATGACGGTTACTGGATATTTAACTCAACATCTGTTCCAATCAATGGGATGTTGAGCGTGCCCACCGGGGCCGGACCATTTCCATTGGCAATTTTCGTTCATGGAAATCATGCTCACAACGAGTATTCTGACCCCGGGTATGTTTATCTTTGTGAACTGCTCGCGTCTCATGGCATTCTTGCGGCCACGATTGACGCGAATTTCTTGAATGGATCGGTTACGGGGGAAAACGATGCACGCGCAATCCTGCATCTGGAACATGTGCGCCAGTTTGCCATTTGGAATGCAACGCCAAACCATCCCTTGTACGGCAAGGTTGATTTGAACCAGATCATGTTGGTGGGCCATTCTCGCGGCGGTGAAGGCGTCGGACATGCCGGCTATTACAACACGTATTCCGGCAACGACCCGGTGCCATTGGATGGCTCCGAAGGACTTGGACCGTATTCCTTTGACTTAAAGGCGCTAGTCGCCATTGCTCCCACTGACGGGCAATTCCAGCCCTCAGAAGGCCCGACCCGTGTGAAAGACAACTATCTCATCATACACGGCTCGCGCGACGGCGATGTTTCGGATTTTCAGGGTTACAAAACGTACGACCGGGCGCACCCGATTGATCTTGCGAACCCGGCACGCGACGCCAATGGGTTCAAGGCGCTAGGCTGGATTATCGGGGCAAATCATAACTACTTTAATACGGCGTGGGGAAACGATCCTATCTTCCATGACCCTCTTCTGACACGCTCCGAGCAGGAAGACGTTGCCAAAGTTTACATTTCCGCCATGGCGCAGGCGACGTTGTTGGGGCAACGCCAGTATTTGAAATTCCTCAAGAATCATAATGTTGGTGCGAACTGGTTGCCTTCAAGTGGGGCCTATGTATCGCAGTACCAGGCGGCCAACCGGTTGTTCATAAATCACTACGAGGAAGACACGGACCCGGAGACCCTGTCGCCCCCCTTGTCAGGGGCAAACACTTGGAGCGCGGCGGACTTCAGTGAGCTGTCCTTCGACGACTGGTGGTTCTGGTGGTTGTATCAAGAGACTCACGGGGTCCGGTTCAGTTGGTCCGCCTCGAGCCACTATTACCAGGCATCGTTCAGCGGAGCGGGGCTGAACGCTGGCGGCTACGGGCATCTGGTGCTGCGGATCGGCCAGTCTCACGAAACTGGGAATCCCGTGGATGCCGACCAGGATCTCAGGATTATTATCCAAGATACCACTAACGAATCCGCTTCCTTCACAGTGTCGAGTTTGTCTCAATTGCTGTATCCTGATACTTGGTATTATACAAAGATGGTGATGCAAACCGTGCGGATTCCACTGAATGTTGTCAAAGCGATGGGAGTGGATGTAAACCACATCGCTTTCGTGAAACTGGTATTCGATCAGGTCAGCGACGGAATCGTGTATTTCGACGACATCCAGTTGCCCAACTGAGGAGAGTGTTATGAGATCTCAAGCCCTACTTCACCCTGTGACCCCCCCGCGAATGCGAACTTCCCAATGGGCACTCGCCATCCGGTTTCTGACCATCGGGATATGTTTTCTCGCCACCTTGCCACTGGCTGCGGGACAAGTGCCGGACACTTTGCTTCATACATTCCCAAATCCGGCCCCCGGTGCAAGCGATGCCATAGCCATCTCCGGCTCGCACCTCGTCATTGGCGACTCGGCTTCGAGCAACGGCAACGCGTACGTGTACGACCTGACGAGCAGCACCCCGGCGGTACCGGCGGTTTCATTGACCTACCCCAACCCGAATGAACGCGATTACTTCGGGTTTTCGGTGGCCATCGCCGGTCCGCGCGTGGCCGTCGGCTGCCCCGGCAATGGCAATGGGTGGGGGACGGTGTTTTTATATGATTTGGCCAGCCCTGCTCCCGCTGTTCCAGTCATCACCTTCACCAATGTGAACATGGGCTTGCACAACCCGGGGCACAACGGTGCGTTGGGCGTTTCAGTGGCCTTATCGGAACGTTGGCTGGTGGCGGGCGCCTGGGAGGGAAACATCGGCGCGGCGGTGCGCGGCAGCACCCACGTGTTTGATTTGAATGGGCTTACCCCGACGGTGCCGCTGATGATCCTGACCAATCCCGGCCCCGCGCTGGGTTCTGTCGCCTTCGGCTACACGGTGGCCCTGGCCGGATCGCGGGTGGTGGTCGGTGCGCCATATAATACTGCGGGCGCGGGTGGCGCAGGTTCCGCCTATGTCTATGATCTTGCTGGTGACGATCCGACCCGGCCTTCTGTCGTCCTGACCAATCCCACGCCCGCTGCCGACGAGAATTTCGGTCTTTCGGTTGCCATTTCCGGCAACCGGGTTGTGACCGGAGCGCGCGGGGACGACACCTCGGGATTCAATGCGGGGATCGCTTACGTTTACGATCTTGGAAGTGCCACGCCCGATACACCCGCGCTGACGCTCACCAATCCCAATCCGGCGAGCGGCGACCATTTCGGTTCCGCGGTCGCCATCGCCGGGAATCTCGTTGCGGTCGGCGCACCCCGAGCGGGCATCGTTTATGTGTTCGACCTTGCGAGCGCAACCCCCACCCAGTCGGTCGCCACGCTCACAAATCAATTTACCGGTATTGGAGGTGCCCTAGCCATGGAGGGCGCACTGGTGGCCGTTACGCGGGGCGTTCATCTGTTTGGGCCCGCGCCGACGCTAGACTTGGTTCACTCCGCACCCCATCTGGCCACGCTTTCCTGGTCGCCGACAACGTCGTCCGGCTTCGCGCTGCAATACGCGGAGACCATGCCCCCGACCCACTGGATTGATGCCGCGAGCGGCGAGACAAATCCCGTCACCATCGCAGCCACGAACGCGGTGCGATTTTATCGGCTGTTCAAACCGTGAAGGAGTCAAACGTCCATTTCAATGAAATCCAATGGTCCAATTGAGGAGGAAATATGCCAAACACCAACCCACTGAAGAAACTGGTCGTGCTTTCACTGTTCGCGATGCTGGGAGTCCACTCGTCCGCGCCCGCCGCCGACCAGCCGGTGCTGCGGACCAACGTCGCCTCGCCGGTGGAGATCATCCGCATTAGCCCATCGCAAGGGGACCTGGGGCGCATCGAGCGGAAGCGCAAACAGGACGGCATTCAAAGCACGAACGAGACTCAAGTGCATGTGGTCAAGCTTTACGTGAACATGCCCCGGCCCGCCGCGCAAGCGTGCATCCTTTACATTGGTGAGGAGCGAATTTCGGAGTATGGCGGCTTCAGCGAAGGCATCTTCTTCAAGGTGTACGATCCGAAACAATTTGAGACATGGCAAGGCAAGCCGATTCGCATGCGGTATCGAAACGAGATGATAGACCTTGAAGTGACAATGCCTCCCAAGCCGGAAAAAACACCGGCAAAGCTGCCCCCTCTGGCTGACGTCCTCAAGAATGAGGATTCACGTTAACACCATGTCTGCGAATGGTTCACATTGGACTGACAGCGCCGTAGCTACGACCTTCAATTCGCTGTGAACGCCACAGTCGTTCCTGAGCCATCATCGCTCGCCTTGTGTTTGGGCGGCGGGGGGCTGTGGCTGGCGGCGCGTTGCCGGCGGCGCAACGGGTGTGCAATCAAACGCACAGTTCCCCAAGCCTGAAAACGCTGTTAAAACTCAAGGCCGTGAAACCACCCATCCAACGATGCGCTGACGGGAGCGAACCCCTGACTTTCGCGCTGGTGCCGGATACCGGCTCGTAACACGCCCAAGCATTTACTTTGTCTCCCAATGGCCAGTTGGGGGCCATCACCCCGGTGGATGGTTCCAGCGCCTGGGTGACCTACACGCCGGATGAGGACTTTGAGGGCACGGACTTTTTCTACTTCGTCCTGAAAGCGGGGGAATGGGAATCCGGTTGGGCGATGGTTACCATTCATGGGTGCCCGCGCCGGACCTGACGGTGGAATGTCTGCCGCGCAGCCTGCTGCTCCAGTGGACGCTACCGGAGTGGTTGCCGTCCCGGGTGGTCAAGGAATTCAAGATTTACCGCGGCCGCCACCGCCTCCGGCACCGGCGCGCCCACGACACTTCACGCCACGATTGACGAGGGGCAAACCGTCAACAATCCCGCGTGGTGGCGGTTTGTGGACACGGACGTGGCACCGGACACGGTGTATTGCTACCGCGTGACCTTCACGCATGCGGACGCCTGCGCTGCCGAAGTTATTTACGAATCACCCTTTTCCGACTCCAAGCTGAACCTGCGCGGGGGCCGTGCCAACCAACTCGGGTTGCTGCGCTACGAGGCCACCCCAAACCCCGCCGATCATTGACGGTCACTTCCAATCGCCCCCGGACACGAATCGAGATGCGTTCCGATTTGGGAATGGGTAAGCTAAAAACTCATGGTGAATGTGGCATTGCTCCAGTACCGGCGCGAATCTTGGCGCCGGACCGCCCGTGCGGAGGACGCCCGATCTGGGCCTGCGTGCATCGGGCACTGCCTGCCGGGAGGGATGCGCATCAAACGCCGACGGTATCATCGAATCATTCAAAATAGGTTTATGGTGAACGAATCCATTATTTCTCTCTCCCGCTGGTTTTCTCGCGGTTCTCTGGCGCCAAACCGGATCGTGCGACTCTTTTGTTTCGGGCTGGTGGGCGGGCTTCTGTTCGGTGGGGAAAGGGCAGGGGCGGCCGATCTGCGGTTGGGGATTGTGGGGACGGACACCTCGCACGCGGCGGCGTTTACCGGATTGTTGAACGATCCCACGGCCAAAGATCATCTGCCCGGCGCCAAAGTGGTGGCGGCGTTCAAAGGCGGAAGCCCCGACATCCCGATCAGCATCAGCCGGGTGGAAACCAACGCCGCGGGGTTGCGCGACCGGTATGGCGTGACGCTGTGCGACACGATCGAAGAATTATGCGCGCAAGTGGATGGTGTGTTGATCCTCAGCGTGGATGGCCGGAAGCATCTGCCGCAGGCGCGCCTTGTGGCCGCCGCGGGCAAGCCGATGTTCATTGACAAGCCGCTGGGCGGCACCTTGGGGGAGGCGCTCGAAATCATCCGCGTGGCCCAGGCGGCCGGGGTGCCGTTCTTTTCCTCGTCCGCGTTGCGCTTCGCCGAAAGCACCCAGGCCGTGCGCCGGGGCCGGCTCGGGCGGGTGACCCGCGCGGAAACCACCAGCCCGGCGAATCGCGAGCCGACGCATCCCGACCTGTTCTGGTATGGCGTCCATGGCTGTGAATCGCTGTTTACCGTCATGGGCACGGGATGCGAGAGCGTCACACGGCGTTTGACCACCGACGGTAAAATCGAAGTGGTCGGCCAATGGAAAGACGGGCGCACGGGCATCTATCGCGAGGCCAGCGGCTACGGCGGGAAGGCCGTTGGCGAAAAGGGCGAGGCCACAGTGGGCACGTATGACCGTTATGCTCCGTTGGTGGCGGAAATCATCAAATTTTTTCAAACGGGAAAACCGCCGGTGCCGGTGGAGGAAACGATCGAACTGTTTGCCTTCATGGAAGCCGCGGATGAAAGCCAGCGCCAGGGCGGGCAACCGGTCACCTTGACAGAAGTGCTCGCCAAAGCCTGGGCCGCCGGGCCGCCGCCTTGATGGTGGGTTTCAATGCCCGGTGGGTGCGCGGTCTTCCGGAGGTGGGAGCTCAACCCGCGTCCGGGGGCGCGGCGCTTCGCCGCAACTGCCGCCGATAATCGCGCGGCGACATCCGCGTGATTTCGCGGAACCGACGGTTGAAATTTGCCAGGCTGCCGAAGCCGCATTGCAACCCGATGTCCATCACTTTGGCGCGCTCGTTGGCCAGCAACTGGCAGGCGCGGCCCACCCGCAGTTCGTTGACGTATTCCGGCAGGGTCTTTCCGGTGCGGCGTTTGAAGAAACGACTGAAGGCGCCGGCGCTCAAAGAGGCCACCCGGGCTACGGCGGCGCGGTCAATGGACGTCTCCAGGCGCGCATGGATGTAGGCAATCACACGTTGCATGCGTTCCTGGTCATCGGTGGAGAGGCGGGGCACGAACCCCACGCTGGCGACGGGTTTCAATTCCCGCGAACGGGCCAACTGGTCGAGAATGGCCAACAGTTCCACCAGACGGGCCAGCCCGGTCAGATGCGGCAGCCGTTGCAAGCGCGCCGCCGCTTCCATGCGGGTGCGCCCGGTGATTTCCAAGCCGCGGGCCGCGCGGTGAAACAGGCGGCGCACCGGCGCCAACTCCGGCAACTGCATGAACGCGGCCCCGCCCAGGTCTTCCCGGAACCGCACCACGATGGCATGCACCTCCGGCGCCGGCCGGCGACGCGGCCGGTCCTGATGCCAGACGTGGGGCAGATTGCCGCCCACCAGAACCAGATCGCCCGGTTTGAGCGGGGTGATGTTGTCGCCGACCAAGCGGTAGCCGCGGCTTTGCAGGACCAGCGTGATTTGCAATTCCGGATGAAAATGCCAGGTCGCATTGTAACTGGCGCCGCGCACCACTTCGCAGTGGAAGGATTCATCGGCCCGCCGCGGGGTCATTTCATAAACCGGTTTCACACCGCCAGTATAACCGGCGCCGGCGCAAACGGAACTCCCAGGCATTGCCTTTGTTCCGGATGCCCCCGTGCGGGCCCATGCCGCGCTGCCTGGATGGCGCTGGTTCAGTTGGCTGGCTCCGCATTTTTTGGCGTTGCGCGGGAACGCCAAGTTGTCATCCTCGCGCCTGATGCAATTTTTAACCCACATCCGTTCACACAAGAAATCCCGCGGCGGCGCCCGTTTCAGTTGGATCGCGGGGATTTGGCTTCTGAGTCTGGGCATCGTCGCCGCCGCGCTCGGAGCGACGACGACTCTGCGTCCGGCGCCGGCCCACGAGCGCACGGCGTTGGATCGTTACGTGGCGGCGCCGGATACGAATTTTACTTTTCGGTTGGTCCGGACCGCCCGCACGCCGCTGGGGGAGGTGCATTTGTTGGAGATGACGTCCCAGGTGTATTTGACGCCGCGGGAAGTGGACCGTCCGCTCTGGCAGCATTGGATTTACGTCATCATGCCCAAGGAAATCCGCGGGAACACCGCCTTGCTGTTTTTGGGCGGCGGGAACAATCGGAAAGATCCTCCCGGCTCGCCCAATGGCACGTTGACCGAGATCGCCCTGGCCACCCGATCCGTCGTGGCCGAACTGCGCAACGTGCCGAATCAACCGCTGATTTTCCATCAGGACGGCCAGGAACGGCGCGAGGACGATTTGATTGCCTACACTTGGGAGCAGTTTCTGCGCACGGGCGAAGAACACTGGCCGGCCCGGTTGCCGATGACCAAGGCGGCGGTGCGGGCGATGGACGCTGTCACCGCGTTCTGCGGGGGACTGGAAGCCGGCGGCGTGAAGATTGAGAATTATTTTGTGGCCGGCGCCTCGAAACGCGGCTGGACAACGTGGACGACGGCGGCGGTGGATGCGCGCGTCATCGGCCTGGCGCCGATCGTGATTGACGTGCTGAACATGGAGGTGTCCATGGCCCATCATTACGCGGCCTATGGATTCTGGTCGCCGGCGGTGGGGGATTACGTCCGGCACGGCATCATGGACTGGATGGGGACGCCCGAGTTCAAGGCGCTCTTTCAAATCGAAGATCCCTACGCCTACCGGCACCGGTTCACCCAGCCCAAACTGATTGTGAACGCCTCCGGCGACCAGTTTTTCCTGCCGGATTCGTCGCAGTTTTACTTTCACGAATTGCCGGGCCCCAAATACCTGCGTTACGTGCCCAACGCCGATCATTCCCTGAAAGGCAGTGACGCCTGGCAAACGGTGCAGGCTTTTTATGAAGCGGTGCGGCTGAACAAACCGTTGCCGCGCTTTGACTGGACCTTCCCGGGCGACAGCGCCATCCAAGTGCGGGCGACGGACCCGCCGCAAGCCGTGACGCTCTGGCAGGCGACCAATCCGGAGGCGCGCGATTTCCGATTGGCAACCTTCGGGCCGAAGTGGACCTCGCGTCCGTTGTCCCTGGACGGGGATCGGTGCCTCGCCCGCGTAACGATGCCGCCGAAAGGTTGGACGGCTTTCTTTGTGGAATTGACCTACGCCGGGCCGGGCGAGTATCCGCTCAAATTCACCACGGCGGTGCGGGTGGTGCCGGACCGCACGGACCACCAATTCAAGCCTCAGCGACCTCCCGCCGCCAAGCGGTGAGCGCCACGGGCGGGCGCGCGATCTCCGCGCGGGACGGCGGTTAGATTTTTTGCGGGGACGCCGGTTGACGCTCAGGCACGGCGGCCATCGCCGGGAGGTTGACGGTCCATGCCCCCGGTCGTTTCCCAGTTCCCGTCACCGCATTTTTTCGAAACTAAGGCTTGCGCTGGCGTGCATTAAGACTACTGTGAGCGACCATTTTTGGTAGGAGGCGGACCTCAGAGGGTTTCGTGGTGACGTGTAAACCGGGGCACAAGATTCCCCAAGCCAATCCCATGACGCGCCTGAAGTCTGCCATTTGAGCAGATACGTTAACATCCAAACACAAGCAGCAAATGAAACGAACATTGAACTGGAAACCTTTTTTGCACGGGGCCTGCGCCGCCGTGTTATGCCTGAGTGGGAGCGCGGGATACGCCGCCGACGCGGCGGAGCCGCCTCCGGGGTGGGAAACCACCGCGTCCGTGAACGCCACACTGACCCGCGGCAACAGCGAAACCTTCCTCGGCACCGTCAGCTTGGACACGAAACGGTTGTGGCCAAAGGATGAAATTGCCCTGGGCATAAGTGCCGGCTATGGCGAAGCGAAAGTGGATGGCAAGAACGACAAGAACACCGAATTCGTCAAAGGCTTCGGGCAGTATAACCGGCTTTTTTCGGACCGGTTCTACGGCGGTTTGCGGTTGGACGGGGAATACGACGGCATTGCCGGTGTGGATTACCGGGTGCGGATCAGCCCCTTGCTGGGATATTACGTGATCAAGAGTCCCCGGACCAGTCTGGCTCTCGAAGCCGGTCCGTCCGTGGTCTTCGAGAAACTCGTCGGCAAATCCTCCGATGAATACTTCGGCGCGCGTTTTGGCGAGCGGTTTGAACACAAATTAACCGACACCACCAAAATCTGGCAGTCGTTTGAGTACATTCCCGACGTGGGCGATTGGGCGGACAAGTATTTGTTGAACGCCGAGGTGGGCATTGCGTCGGACATCACCAAGAAGATGAGCCTGCGTCTGGTGCTGCAGGACAACTACAACAGCATGCCGTCCGCCGGACGCAAGCATAACGATCTGCGGTTGCTGGCGGGCATCGGCTACAAGTTCTAATCCCGATCCGCCGGTCGCCGGCAATTTATCAGCGACTTGGTCCGCGTCACCCGCGGGGTTGCGGTGGACGAGTCGCGCCGGAGCCACCCGGTTTCCTTGCGAGGGAACCGGGTGGTTTGTTTGGCGAGCAGGAGACCTTCAGCGTGAGCGGAGAAGGCTGTCGGGAGCGTATGCGACGTCGCGCGTCCGTTGGGGAGGATGCGGTGCGCGGCTCAAACGGCGCGGGGTTTTACAGGCTTGATTTAATCTCCGCACCCGCCAAGCATCAGCCATCATGCGTTTGTGGGCCGCTCGTGATGCCAAACTTCTATTGGGACTGCTGGCCGTTATCTTTGGCGGCGGGCTGCTGGCCTGGCTCCTATGGATGCGAATGCCGGGGCGCAGTTTTCGCGGTCCTTTGCCGGCCTTGACCGCGGATCAACGCGCGCTGAGCGAGCAGCTGCGCCAGGATGTGACGCATTTGGCGACCACCATTGGTCCGCGCAATATCACGCATCCCCGCCAATATCGGGCGGCGATGGAATTTATCGAGGCCGAACTGCGCGCGGCGGGTTTGTCGGTGACCCGCCAGGAATACGACGTGGACGGCGATGTGTGCGTCAACCTCGTGGGCGAACAGCCCGGAGGGACGCGCAAGGACGAAATTGTGGTGGTGGGCGCGCACTACGACTCCTGTTTCAGCACGCCGGGGGCGAACGACAACGGCAGCGGCGTGGCAGGGGTGCTGGCGTTGGCGCGCCGCCTGGCCGGGACCCGACTCGCGCGCACCGTGCGGTTCCTGGTGTTCGCCAATGAAGAACCGCCTTACTTCAAAACGGCGCAGATGGGCAGCTTGGTTTACGCCCAAAAATGCCGGGCGCGCGGCGACCGGATCGTGGTCATGCTGTGTTTGGAAACCATCGGCTTTTACAGCGACGCCCCCGGCAGCCAACGCTATCCGTTTCCGGTGGGATTGTTTTATCCGTCCCGCGGCGACTTCATCGCTTTTGTCAGCCGGACCCGCGAACGCGGGTTGGTGCGGCGCTGCGTGCGGGTCTTCCGCCAGCACGCGAATTTTCCCAGTGAAGGCGCGGCGTTGCCGGGTATGTTGCCGGGGATTGATTGGTCCGATCATTGGTCGTTCTGGCAGGCGGGGTATCCGGCGCTGATGGTCACCGATACCGCGCCGTTCCGCTACGCCCACTACCACGCCGACGAGGATACGCCGGACCAATTGGATTACGACCGGCTGGCGCGGGTGATGTGCGGTTTGGAAAAAGTGGTCGCGGACCTCGCGGAACGCTGACGCCCCCTTCAACCGCCGGCCACGATCTTCACAATCTCCAACCGGTCCCCGGTCTGAAGCTGGCGGCGGGCAAACTCGGAAGGCGCCACGGCCTCCCCGTTGTGTTCCACCACCACGCTGCGGGGTAACAATCCTTGCGCCACCAGGAACGCTTCCAAGGTGCAAGGTAACTGCGTGGACACAGGCTGGCCGTTGGCAGTGACGGTATCGGTTTTCACGGTTTTCTGGGAGAACAATATCGCAAAGATTCCCGCCCGACAAGAGTTGCCGGTCAGGCCTCCGCCATCCGAATTGACTCAAATGAAAAGACCCCGGGCGGTGTCTTGGAGCGAGTAAGAGATGGCATCATGGACTCATAATCGAGGACATCGAGCGGATGTCCCTGAAAATGAGTGAAAAGAGCCGAACCGCAGTTATCGCCTCAATGAGGTTGAGATATACGGGACGTGGACGGGCGGGGAAGAGCCGTCTGATCGATGGACTGTGCGCCCTTTGCGGGTACGAACGAAAATACGCGATTAAAGTGCGGGGCGGAAAGCGGCGCGTTGCGGGTCAGGTGGCGAACAGGCCCGGTTCAGCACCACAGTCTGGAGCGCCGGAGCGAGCGGTCTTGAAAAAGATTTGGCTGGCGGCGGAGTCACCCTACGGGAAGCGCCTTATACCGGCTCTGCCGCTGTGGTTGCCGCACTACGAAGCCGAATACGGCGAACTCGAACCTCAAGTTAGCAGGAAGGGATTACAGGTGAGTCCGGCGACCATCGATCGCCTGCTCAAACCGTGCCGGGGGCGCTGCGGGACGCGTCCCGGCACGCTCCGGCGCCAAGCGATCCCGGTGTGCCCGGAGTCTTGGCATGTCCAGCGGCCGGGTTGGGTGGAAGCGGACACCGTGGTGCACGGTGGCGGGGACATGGCTGGCGACTTTTGCTGGCGCATCACGGTGACCGATGTGCATCCGCCGTGGACGGAAACGCGGGCGGTCGGGAATAAAGGCCAACACGCCGGGTGGCCAAGGATTGCGGAAATCGAGGCGGCCCTCGCGTTTCCGATCCTTGGGTTTGATGGCGACAATGGAGGCGAATTCCTGAACTGGCATCTTGCGGACTATTTTCTCAAGCGTCCCCGGCCCGTGTCCTTCACCCGATCGCATCCCTATCACAAGAACGACAACGCGAGGGTGGAGCAGAAGAATTGGACGCACGTGCGCCAACTGGTGGGTTGCGGGCGACTCGACACCCCCCTACAAGCCGAGCAGCTTAATGATCTTTACGCCAAGGAATGGAGCCCATTCCGGAACGGCTTCTGTCCCGTGATGAAGCCCCTGCGAACGGAGAGGGAGGGTAGCCGGAAGAAACGCATTTACGACCAACCGCTAACGTCCTTCGAGCGGCTGAAAGCCTGTTCTGGCGTCGATGGTCAACGCATCGCTGCCCTCGAGAAAATTAACGCCTCCCTTAATCCATTTGCATTGAAGCGGGTCATTGAAAAGAAGCTCCGGCGGGTGCTGCGGGCGACAAGCGCACCACCGCACAAGGCCACCGCGTGAAGAGCTGGATAGGCAATCGTTCGCTGCAAAAAGGGCATCTCTCCCGTCGCCCTGCGGGCGTCTTCCGAAACGCCCTTTTTGCCGCGAAATCTCCCCGGCGTCTCCGGGGTCCTTAATTGTGAGTCAACGTATCCCCTGCTTTTTTAGGCCCCGGTGTCTTTTTTCATTGAGACAACACGCCGGTGGCGTGGTGGGTTGCTCGGCCCGCGAACGAGGCTTCGCGGTTGACGTCCCCGATGGCGGGAGGCAGGGTGTTGGCATTATTGTCACATGCAACGGCGCCTTTTTTTGTTCCTGTTCCTGGGTGCGATCCTCCCGCTGGGCACGGCGAAATCCGCGACGAACGACGCCGGGGTCGTGGTGCCGCGGGAGGTCATTTCGCTGTTCAACGGCCGCGATCTCTCCGCGTTTTACTCGTGGCTGGTAGATTATCATCGCGAGGATCCGCTCCGGGTGTTTTCCGTGGTGGACTGTGTGGATGGCGCGCCGGCGATTCGCATCAGCGGACAGATTTTCGGCGGGCTGTACACCCGGCAGCAGTTCGCGCATTACAAGCTGGTGGCGGAATTCCGGTGGGGACTGGCCACTTGGGGCAGCCGCACCAACGCCGCCAAAGACAGCGGGGTGTTGCTGCATTGCACCGGGCGGGACGGCAACTATTTTTCCAAAACCTTCAATGGACCGTGGATGCGCGGCTACGAGTTTCAAATCATCCAAGGCGGCGTGGGGGATCTGCTCGTGCTCGGCGGTTATGAACCGGACGGTTCCGTAATCCAGTGCGCGGCGACGGTGACGACGATCAAAGACCGCGATGGCGAGACGGTGTGGGCGTCGAACGGGAAGGCGGAGGAATTCCAGAGCGGTCGCATCAATTGGTGGGGGCGCGATGTGGGCTGGGACGACCGGCTGGGCTTTCGCGGGCGGCAGGATGTGGAGAGCCCCGACGGGGAATGGACGCGCATTGAGACCATTTGCGCCGACGATACGCTGGACTATTACGTGAACGGCCAGCGCGTCAATTACGCCTCCCGGCTGAGCCATAAAGCGGGCCGGTTGATCTTCCAATCCGAGGGCGCAGAAATTTTCTTTCGGAAGATCGAACTGCATCCGTTGCCGGCGGCGAAATAGCCTCAGCCTCCCGGTTGCGCCGGGTGCGGGGGCTGTTCTGGCGGGACGTGTTTACCGGTTTGAGGTGACGGAGGGGAAGTGCTGGCGACGCGGCAAGGTTGCGTCTGTGGCTTTGACGTCTCCGGCGCCCGGGGTTGCCGGGGCAGGGCAGGGCGAAAGTGCTTGCCCCGGCTCCGGGCTCCGGCAAAGTGAATGCCGGATCGCCCGCGATCGGATGGTGGACGTGCCGCGGATCATTCCCGCCCGACGGGTTGGGCCCATAGCTCAGTGGTCAGAGCAGGCGACTCATAATCGCTTGGTCGCAGGTTCAAATCCTGCTGGGCCCACCATACTAACGGCGATTTGAATAATTTGCTTGGACGTTTTTGAGGTTCTAAACGCCTTTTCGAGGGGCTGACCTTTTTGTGAGCTTCGATGGCATGATTTCCGTGTTCATTGACCCCGCGAACCGTCACCGGCGCCAGCCAGGGAGGAACTGCAATACCATCTGCTGGAATCCCTAACGGAGCGGGGCCGCCGCTTTGGCGGTTGCCAGGCTGTTCGGTTTTGCGCCAGAATTTCGGCATGCGCATTTGCTGCTTCGCTCTCGTTCTCGGATTGTTCGGCACCGCTTTGGCGCAGTCCCACTCCAACGCGATTTCCGCCGCTGACGTGCGGGGGGCGGAGGCGTTAATCGGTCTGGATTTTTCGGACGCCAAAATCGAACTGCTGCGTCCCGGACTGGGCAAACAGCGCGAACATTACGAGGTGATGCGGCAGTGGCCGCTTTCCAACGGCGTGCCGCCGGCGTTGCAGTTCAATCCGCTGCCCGTCGGTTACCGGCTCGAAACGCAGCGCAAAAAATTCCGGGCGACTCCCTTGCCTCGGATCAAGTTGCCGGATAACCCGGATGCCCTCGCGTTCTATTCCATCAGTGAACTGGCGGCGCTGCTCAAATCGCGCCAGATCACGTCGGTCCAACTCACCGAGTTCTACCTGGAACGGTTGAAGCGGATCGGCCCGCAACTCGAATGTGTGGTGACGTTGACGGAAGACCTGGCGCTGGCGCAGGCGCGGCGCGCCGACCGGGAAATTGCCGCCGGCCACTGGCGCGGGCCGCTGCACGGGATTCCCTACGGCGCCAAGGACCTGTTCGCCACCAAAGGGATCGCGACCACCTGGGGCGCCGCGCCGTACACGAATCAGGTTTTTGATTTTGATGCGACGGTGATCCAGCGCCTGGAGGCTGCGGGCGCGGTATTGGTGGCCAAAACCACGCTGGGCGAACTGGCGATGGGTGAAACGTGGTTTGGCGGGATGACGCGCAATCCGTGGAATCGTCAGCAAGGTTCGAGCGGCAGTTCCGCCGGTTCGGCGGCGGGCACGGCGGCCGGTCTTTTCGCTTTTGGCCTGGGCACCGAAACCTACGGTTCGATTCTCTCGCCGGCCACCCGGTGCGGCGTCACCGGCTTGCGGCCGACTTATGGCCGCGTGAGCCGCGCCGGCGCGATGACTTTGAGCTGGAGCATGGACAAAATCGGGCCGCTTTGCCGCACGGCCGAGGATTGCGCGCTGGTGTTCCAAGCCATCCAAGGCCCGGATGGGGAAGATCCAACCGTCCTGGATGTGCCGTTCAACTACGACGCCCGGTTGGACGTGACAAAACTGCGCGTGGGTTATCTGCAAACGGTTTTTGAAACAAAGACCGGCGACGGCCGGAAAAACGATGAAGCCACGCTGGCCACGTTGCGCCAACTGGGCGTGCGCTTGCAGCCGGTGACCTTCCCGGAATATCCATTGAGCAATATCTCGTTCCTGCTTTCGACGGAGGCGGCCGCCGCCTTTGATGAGTTGACGTTGAGCGGTCAGGACGACTGGCTCAAACAACAAACGGCCGGCGACTGGCCCAACACGTTTCGCCAGCGGCGCTTTGTTCCGGCGGTCGAATATCTCCGCGCGCAGCGCATCCGCTGGTTGTTGATACAAGACATGGCCAAAGCATTCGCGCCGTTCGATGTCATCCTGGCCCCCTCGGGCGCGGGTATGACCGTGTTGTTGGGCAACCTGACCGGGCATCCCTGCGTGGTCGTGCCGAACGGTTTTTCCGCGGCGGGCGCGCCGACCAGTATTTATTTCCTGGGCAAACTGTATGGCGAAGCTGAATTGTTGGCGCTCGCGAAACGTTACCAGGACGCGACGGATCATCATCGCAAACATCCGACCCTGTGACGGTGCGGCTGGGCCACCGGCGGCTCAGCGGAGCGAGCGGTGTTCGCGCATGGGTTTATTGGGGTTGCAAGCGGAAGAACTGTTGCGGGAGCGAAGGCAGCGGCAAGGAAAGGGACCATTCGCCATCGGTCAGGGTGGGGGTGTTGGTGATGAGCTGCCAGCTGGCGGGCGTGGTTGGGTCCGGGGAACTGGCGAGTTGGCGCTGGTGGGCGTTCTGGCGCCATGAGAAATGGAGTTGATCCTTTTGCCGCCGCAGCCGTAACCGCCAGGGCGCGGTGTTGCGGAAGATCACGTTGTCGAACTGCGCATTGGCCTGGAAGGAACGCACCCCAATCTGGCCCCGCCGATGTGTGGTATCCGTGTGGATGATTTTGGGCGTGGTCATGTCGTCCACGTAAATTGCCAATTGCGGCCCGGTCAGAATGATTTTGAGATGATACCAGGTGTTGGTCGCAATCGGCATTGCGGCGGTGGCGATTTCTTTCCAGGAATAACTCATTTTTCCCAGGAACACCGCCCCGCCGGCGCGCAGTCCGACGTAATACCCGTAAAGATCGTCCGGGCCGAGGTCATCGGGATTGGTCGCGCGCATGAGCAATCCACCGTCGCCACTGGCGGTCTGCAGCCGCACATCGGCTTCCAGGATGCCGTCGGTCCAGAAGTTGTCCCCGACCAGGGCCTTGCCGTACGTGCCGAGGTTGTTGAGTTCATAATGACCGTTGTCAAAGGCGAAGTTGGCGCCATAGCGCGTCCAGTCCAGATCAGTGCTGTCGTCAAAATTTTCCGTGAATAAATCCGGCCAGATTTTGGGCGGAGCGAGCGCGCCGAAACGCAGTTTGACATTCGGCGCCACCACCATCACTGCGAGTTCGTTGGTTTGCGTGGCGTAGAGGGCGGGCCAGGAAAAATGGAAACCCAAATGCCAGGCGGGCGGGTCCAGCTTCTGCCAGGTCTCCCCGAAATCTTCACTGAAAGAAACTTGGTTTTCGCAGGAGGTGATGAAGACACGTCCGTCCGGCAGCGCCGTCACAAACGGGCCGCCGTGATGGCCGGGAATGCGGGTGCCCAATCCGCGCGGCCAGGTGACGCCGTCGGCGGAGCTTTTGGCGTACACATCCGCGTTGCCGAGACCGACGACTTCATAGACCAGCAGATATTGGCCGTTGACCATGCGCGTCATTTGCGACATGCCGGGGCGCAATCCGCCGCCGCCGGGCTGGGTGACAACGCGGATTTCCGGTCCCCAACTGGCGCCGTGGTCGGAGGAAACCCGCGCCGAGATGATCTGGCTGTAGCTGGGCCATCCGATCTGATGTTTCTCGTTGGAATACGTGACGATCAACCGGTCATCTGCCAAAACCCAAAAATCAGGCTCCCACAATCCGCGGGTCCCGGCGTTTTCACTGGCGTCAATGGTGCTGAGATACGTCCACTGCGCGCCGTGGTCCTGGCTGCGATAAACCGGTAGCCGATAGGAACTCCCGTGGATCAGTGACCGCATGGTGAGCAGCACGTCGCCATTGGGAAGCGCCACCAGTTCGCCATTGTCCAGAGTGCGCCCGTCTTCCCGGACATGGGTGAGCAGATGCCAGGTCCGGCACGCATCCCCACTGCGATAGATGCCGAGATACGAGTTGGTGCCGGGCGGAAAAAGCGTCGAAACACACAACCAGTGGCCGTTGGTGAGGGGAATCATGCGGCCCCAGCCGCCGCCAGTGACATTGACCGTCGCGCCCCAAGTGACGGGGCCGGACGGCCCCGCCTGTCCGACGGAAGCGGTGAGGCCCAGTCCCACGGCCAAGGCCAACATTCTTCCGCGACGACGCAGCGCCGGCGCAACCCGCTTGGCAACAGAAAAACCGCAACTTTCTTTCCCTAAAAACGATAACGACTTCGGCATCCCGGAGTTGAAGATAGCCGCGGGATCAAACGCTGATAAGCACATTGTTGGCGCGCGGGTTTATCTGTGGTGTAAGTGGAGGGACGATTGACTTTAATGCCCTGACGATGGAATGGCGGAACTCCGCTTTAACCGCGTCGGTTATGGCAATGCCGATTGAAGGCGGCTGGCGGTTGTGCCTGCGTTGCGACAAAACGGCGAACTGGTTTCTCCATTCACCGTCCCACCGCGGGTTTGGGCGTCGGTTTTCAGTCCGCCGCGCGCATTGGTGCCGCATCGCGCTCGGGGAGACAATTGGCGGATGCAAACCTTTACCTGAGCCGACGGTTCACCAGTTGGAAGAGTCATCATCATCTGCTGCGCGACCCCAGCGGGATACCTTGGCCCATTCGCGTTCGTATCCATTGCAGGTGACTTGATAGGCCGGACACATGGGACACCCATCGCCACGAAGAATCTCCACATTGGTCGTGGGCGGATAGCGTTGCATGAGTTCTTCCGCCGTGAATCGCACCTTCATCTCCCTGGCCGTAAGCCCCCGGCTGGCCAGTTCGGCAATGCCGGCGTCCCGCAGGCAAATCTCGCCCTCGACAAACAGCACCGAGTTTTCCGCGTCAATGTGATGTTGCATGGCGTCAATGTATTGCTCGGTCGCGGTGCGGAGTTGCACCTGCTCCGCAGGCGACAACGATCGCTTCTCAATCAACTGCTCGAGCTGGTTCAGGCGGACACGGAACTTCCGGTGATCATCTGTCATGACGCCAATCGGACCGCGATCGCCGGGGAGCTGGAGTTGATTGACGAGGGCGGCAAACAGCACTTCCTCTTCGCGGGCATGATGGAACTCATCGGCAATGACCCGGAAAAAGGTGACAAACCGCAGGAGGTCCTTCGGCTTTGCCTGGCCTTGGATGAGTTGATCCACTGCCGTCCGGAAGGAATCCAGCATCCGGTCAATCAAATCATGCTCCGCGCGCAAGTCTTGCAGTAATTTCATGGCGGCAACGTGACACGGGTACGGGCTGGAAGCAAACGCGGCTTCGATCGGCCTCGGCGTCAGGGCGCGACGCCCCCTCCAGTTCGATTCAAAACTGATCCGTGAGCCGGGCTGCAGACGGGCATCACGCGGGCAAGCGTGCGGGTGGCGCCGGCGAATCGGTATCAACGCCAAGGCGCCAAGGCGCAAAGGAAGCCACAAACCACACCGATTGCAGCGGAATATGACATCGCTGATTTGTCTTACAAATTATTCTTGCCTTACATTCGGGCGTACGGCAGATTCTTAGCGAACGAAAGAAATGTTATGGATTCTGCCTACGTCACTTCCAAGGGCCAGTTGGTTGTTCCCGCGCGCATCCGGCGGCGGTTCGGCATCAAGCCCGGCACCCGCATCAACTTCGTGGAGGAGGGCGACCGCATCATTTTTCAGCCGGTCACCAAGGCCTACATTGATTCCTTCTGCGGCATCTTCCAATTGAAGCCCGGCGAACCGTCCGTCGTGCAGGCCCATCTGGATGACCGCCGCAAAGAGCGCGCGCGGGAGAACGCCTCATGAAAACCACGGTTCTCGACGCCTCCACCCTGCTGGCGATGTTTTTTGGCGAGCCCGGCATGGAAACAATGCGGGCGCTTTTCCACAAGGCGGCGGACGCGGATCGCGCGGCGCTCATCAGTGCTGTCAACTGGGCGGAAGTGCTCTATCGGATGGAACGGAAGCAGGGGCGGGAGGGGCTGGCAACCGCGCGCCGCTTCGAACGCACCATGCCGCTGGAAGTGGTCCCGCTCGACTGCGAGCTGGCCGAGTCCGCCGCGCATTTGAAAAACCAATATGGCCTGGGTCTGGCCGACGCTTTTGCCGCCGCACTTGCCCGAAGCAAAAAGGCCACCCTCGTCACCGCCGACCCCGAATTCAAACCGTTGGGAAAAGAGATCAAAATCAACTGGCTGAAGTAGCTGCTCTCAGAATTCTTCGAAAGCCGAAGCTCGAATCCATCCTCGCCGCCACTTTTAGTTCGATTCAAAACTGCTCCGTGAGTCCGGCTGGCAAGGCGGGCATCCTGCGGGTAACGGGTGCTGGTGGCGCCGGCGGATCCGTATCAACGCAAAGACGCCAAGGCGCAAAGGAAACGGGGAACCATGCCAAGCATGAGAATGCTTCATCATTTCTGACCTTCAAGGCGTTGAGGGGGAAGCGTTTGCATCGTTTCGGCGGTTCAACCTTGCGTCTCTGCGTCTTGGCGCCTTTGCGTTGAAAACAAAAGGCGAACAGATCGCTCTGTCCGCCTTTCGAGTTTGCAGATTTGAATTTGCTCAGTAGCGGTAGTGTTCCGGCTTGTAAGGCCCATCAATGGGCACGCCGAGGTAGTCGGCTTGTTTCTTGGTGAGCTTGGTCAGCTTCACGCCGATGCGTTCGAGGTGCAGGCGGGCGACTTCTTCATCCAATTTCTTGGGCAGCCGGTAAACCCCGATTTTATTGGTGTGACGGTTGGCCCAGAGGTCCATCTGCGCGAGGCATTGGTTGGTGAAGCTGTTGCTCATCACAAAGCTCGGATGGCCGGTGGCGCAGCCGAGGTTCACGAGGCGGCCCTCGGCGAGCAGATAAATCGTGCGGCCGTTGGGCAGCCGGTATTGGTCATACTGCGGCTTGACGTTGATTTTCTTCACGCCTTTCCAGCGGTTCAAGCGGTCCACTTGAATCTCGTTGTCGAAGTGGCCGATGTTACACACGATGGCCTGATCCTTCATCTTGAGCATGTGGTCGGCGGTGATGACGTCGCAATTGCCGGTGGTCGTCACGTAAATATCGCCTGTGCCGAGGGTGTCTTCGAGCGTGGTGACTTCGAAGCCTTCCATCGCGGCTTGGAGCGCGTTGATGGGGTCAATCTCGGTGACGATGACGCGCGCGCCGAAGCCGCGTAACGAATGCGCGCTGCCCTTGCCGACATCGCCGTAGCCACAAACGACCGCGACCTTGCCGGCGATCATCACATCGGTGGCGCGTTTGATGCCGTCCGCGAGTGATTCGCGGCAGCCGTAAAGGTTGTCGAACTTGGATTTAGTGACGGAGTCGTTGACGTTGATGGCGGGCACGAGGAGTTTGCCCTGCTCAAGCATTTGATACAGCCGATGCACGCCGGTGGTCGTTTCTTCGGACACGCCTTTCCAGTCCTTCACGATTTCATGGAACCAACCGGGACGTTCCCGGCCCACGCGTTTGAGCAGTGCCTTGATGACGGCGACTTCGTGGTTGTCGCTGGGCGTGTTGACCCAATCGTCGCCGGCTTCCATTTGATATCCCTTGTGGAGAAGCAAGGTGGCGTCGCCGCCGTCGTCCACGATGAGTTGCGGTCCTTTGTTGCCCGGATGCGTGAGGGCGTTCAGCGTGAACTGCCAGTATTCCTCGAGCGTTTCGCCTTTGTGCGCAAACACGGCAATGCCGGCCTGGGCCATGGCGGCGGCGGCGTGGTCTTGCGTGCTGAAGATGTTGCAACTGGCCCAGCGCACGGACGCGCCGAGTTCCTTGAGTGTCTCGATGAGGATCGCCGTCTCAATGGTCATGTGCAGCGAGCCGGTGACGCGGGCGCCCTTGAGCGGCTTCCGCGGACCGTATTTCTGGCGGATGGCCATGAGCCCGGGCATTTCGTGCTCAGCGATGGCGATGGCTTTGCGCCCGAATTCGGCGAGGGAAAGATCCTTCACGGCGTAGTCGCGTTGGCGCGCGGCGTTGCCATTTGTCCGGGCCGGCGAACGGGTGATGGTCCGGCGGGAAGGGGGAAGTTTGATCGTTGCCATGTCGTTTGCGGATTCGTAATAAATGACCAATGGGCTTACAGCGCCCGTTTCAAGGCCTCAACCTTGTCGGTTTTTTCCCAAGTCAACGCCGGGTCGTTCTTGCCGAAGTGACCGTAGTTGGTGGTCCGGGCGTAAATCGGGCGGCGCAGGTTGAGTTGCGCGATGATGTCGGCCGGTTGGAAACTGAACACACGATTGACCGCGCGGAGGATTTTGGCCTCCGGCACCGTGGCGGTGCCAAACGTGTCCACGTGCACGCTGACGGGATTGGGATGGCCGATGGCGTAGGCGAACTGGATTTCACATTTCGCCGCGAATCCCGCCGCCACGAGGTTTTTGGCCACCCAACGGCCCATGTAGGCGGCGCTGCGATCCACCTTGGTCGGGTCCTTGCCCGAGAACGCGCCGCCACCGTGCCGGCCCGTGCCGCCGTAACTGTCCACGATGATCTTGCGCCCGGTCAATCCGCTGTCGCCCTGCGGGCCGCCGACGACAAAGCGTCCGGTGGGATTGACGAGATACTCCGTCTTGGGGGTCAGCAGTTTCTTGGGCAGCACTTTGCGGATGACGTGTTCAATGCAGAACTTTTCGATCTCGGCGTGCTCGGCGTCCGCGGTGTGTTGGGTGGAGATGACGACGTTGGCAATGGCCACGGGCTTGCCGTTTTCATAGACCACCGATACCTGGGATTTGGCGTCCGGCCGCAACCAAGCCGGCCCTTTGCCGCTCTTGCGGATCCGGGTGAGCTCCCGTCCCAGCCGGTGGGCGAACATGATCGGCGCCGGC
>MWDV01000070.1 GCA_002070715.1 Verrucomicrobia bacterium ADurb.Bin118 | reverse complement strand
CGATGATCTGGAACGAACGCTGATGCGGGTCGGCCGGGATTACGGCTGGCAGGAAGTCGCCCGCCTCGCGGGTCTGATTCCGATGGAGGACGCCACCGAATCCCCCGACATCCTGTTGGCCGACATGGAGAAGACCATCGCGGCCAACGCCCGGATGCTGGCCCGGGCGGGACACCTCAACCGCAAGGACTCCCCGGGACTTCGCCAGGGCCAGGCCTTGATGCTGCGACCCAAGCCGGAGGCGGCGCGCCAGCAAACCGACGATGACCGGCTCGGCCTGGGTAGTTTTGGGATGCGGGCGGGCGTGCTGGAACACTTCCGGCGGATTTCGGAACCCGACGTTCAGTATCGGTTACGTTTACAGCAGTGGAAGCGCGCCCAGGACGCGGCCGCGCAGGAACCGCCCGCTCCAGCGTAACGCCGGTATGGCGCCATCCGCCCACGGATTGCCGTAATGCGGGGCGGAGATTGGAAGCGTTTCGTTCCCACAATCCATTCATCAATCTTGATATGACGTTTCAGGTTCCGTAACGTCCCTTGTGGGTATCAGCCCTAGCGGGGAATCTCCCGTTTGCCGGCCACGAAGTAGGGCAGGGCGGTCTGATGCTCGGGGGGGAGCGATCGCCGCGCGCTTTGCGCTTGGTCGCCGAGAAGAGACGGCCAAGGCCTGCCACGAACGATTCCCACACGCCCGCGTCTTTGCCCGCCACCGCCAGCAGAACCCGCTGGGCCTCCAAGTCCGCAAACACCGTCAGGTAGTTGTGCCCCTTCCAGCGGTTCATCTCGGCGGCCCCGACCCACACCCCGTTCTCCCCACTCCACCCGGCCCCCGGCCGGGTCCACAAGGGCCAAGAGCATCCGCCACAGCTGCGGCGCCGTAAACCCTTTCTGGCAACCCCGGCACGGCCCGCGCGGCGGCGCACAGGCAAGCGCCGATGCCAACGGGCAGACATGCAGATGCCGCCACCACCACTCCGGCGCGGGATCGCAACCCCTCACCCGCACTCCGGGCAGACCTGCCTCGCCCGGGCGGTTCAAGGGATCACGCGGCCCCCGGTTTTCCCCCAACTTCAGTCAACTCCGGATCCTTTTTGATTTTTTTCAAAAAATTTCTTGACAAGTGAAAACGAAAGTGGTAATGGCGGATCAGCTTTATCTAGTTCTTTGCGTTAACTGACGAACTGCTGTCCCGAACCAGTTGCGTCCGTTTGTACGGTTCGCCCGCAACTTGTTTCGACCCGAATACTATGAAAACACCACTATGGACCTTACTGCTGGTTGCTCAGCTTGGGGCAATTGGGGCTCAATCTGGGAGTGACGTCACGCGCGTCATCCCGCCCGGTTCCGCCCCTGACGTCTTGCGGTTTGCCGTGACGGCACGCATCGCGCCACGTATGATTACCTTGAGAACTCGTCCTTGGTGGGACAGATTACCTTCACCACGGACGGCACGCCGGTGATGACCACGACCAACGGTTACGATTTGGTGAACCGCCTCACGAACACCGTGTCGTTGGGAGGGACAGGTGCCACCCTGTCCCAATTTGATTACCGATACAACACCGCCAGCCAGCGCACGAGCGTGACGAACTTGGACGGCAGCTATTGGGTGTATGGCTATGACAGCATGGGGCAGGTGACGAGCGGGAGGAAGTATTGGAGCGATGGCACACCCGTCGCCGGGCAGCAGTTTGATTACGCGTTTGACGACATTGGCAACCGGCAGACCACCATGCGGGACCTGCGGCAGGCTTCCTATTCGGTGAACAGCCTGAACCAATACACCAGCCGCGACGTGCCGGGCTTTGTGAATGTGCTGGGCACGGCCACGAACACGGCCACGGTGAGCTTGTGGAGCCAGGACAATCTTGCGCTCTACACGCCGACGACGCGCCAGGGGGATTATTTTCGCGGGGAAATGTTGGTCAACAACAACACCGGTGCGCTATGGTTGACCATCACCAACGTGGCCGTCCTGAGCAATTACACCGGGGCGGACATTGTGACCAACATCGCTGGCAGTCTGTTGCTGGCGCAGAATCCGGAAACCTTCATCTATGATGCCGATGGCAACCTGACGAACGACGGGCGTTGGAGTTATACCTGGGATGCCGAGAACCGAATCACTTCCTTCACCAGAAACAGTGCCGCCCCGGCTGGCTCAAAGGTCAAGCTGGACTGCCAGTATGATTCCAAGTCCCGCCGGACGCAGAAAATTGTTTCAAGTTGGAACGGTTCAACCTACGTGGCGCAAAGCACGAACAAGTTTGTGTACGATGGGTGGAACTTGATTGCGATCCTAGATTCTAACTCCTCGCTTCTAGCTTCTTTCCAGTGGGGTATCGACGCGAGCGGTTCGCTCCAAGGCGCGGGCGGCGTGGGTGGACTTCTCTCCATGACAATTCACTCTGGCGCCAACGCCGGAACATATTTTTACTGTTACGACGGCAACCACAACGTGACGACGTTGGTGAATGCCACGAACGGCGCAATCGAAGCGGTGTACGATTACGAACCGTTCCTCGGTATTCTTCGCGCTACAGGCCGACTTGCATTCATCAACCCATTCGTCGGCTCGACGAAGTTTTGTGATTGGGAGACGGGCCTACTTTATTACGGCTACCGCTATTACGATCCGGACACAGGCCGGTGGCTGAGCAGGGATCCGCTCGGGGAAGAGGGAGGGCTCAGCCTTTATGGATTTGTAGGAAACCAACCGGTCACGCAAGTTGACAAACTTGGCCGAAACATCTTCAAGGGGTGCTGCAACGGTATATCCTTTAACCGACTCACACAGTGTTGCCGCTGTGGAAAGATTTACTCGAAGTTAGCTGTCGTCGGAACAGGAGTTCTCGACTGCTACCGTCCACCAGGCATGTTGGGGCATTCCTATCCTCATGCGTGGCTCAGAGTTCCAACGAGCTCGTATTCTGTTGGCTTCTATCCTGGTTCGAGTAATCCGTTCGGTGGTCCTGGTCAGCTTGATAGCCCCGACGAAGCCGCTCAAGAAACCATTGATGCTGGTATGACCACAGCTTGGTGCAAGGAGATCAAGCTGTCCCCTTGTTCCTACGATCCCGAGAGATTCAAGAAACTAGTCAAACTGTGGCGGTCTGGACCATTCTCGTACTACTTCTACGGGTTTCACGATTGTCGTCATTTTGCGAGATACGCGATCAAGAAGGCGGCGTATGAGTCGACCTACAATGGCGACTGTGACTTCCGCGGAACCTATCCGGAAAGTTTCTAACGCGTGAAGAAAAACCTGTTGCCTATGCACACCCTTTTACTTGCGCTACTCGTTTTAGTCTGCGCGTTGTTCTGGTTCAAATGGCCCCCAGCATTCTTTGAACTTCTGTCCCGCTCGTTTCTTGTACGAGTCGTTTTCTGTGTGGCGATCTTTGGTCTATCGATCGTATGGTTTGAAATCGCCATTGGGCGTCCTGCGCGCGAGCTTGTCGTTGATAGTGCTGTCAGACGGGCACTTGCACAAAAGCAAGCCTTTGATAAAGCAAAGACGAATACCGCAAGTGGAGAAGACCCGGGCGATTCTATCGAGAGCAAACCATAAACGTAAACGGGTCAGTATTGGCGACAGTCGCGTGCTGGATGGCGTGAACACGGTGGGCTATTCCTACGTTGCCAACCGCCCGTTGCTCGGCCACTTGAAACTGAGCATCAGCGCCGTGCGTTGAGGCACCAGGCTCAGGCGCCGGCGCAACCGATCGCGCACCGGGCGCAGCACCGGATCATAAATGTGGCCGGAAAGGGGTCGGTCAATAGTATCGTGCCATTGCGCGGCGGCGGACGAACGTGGTGGTGCGGCGCAACGGCAGTCCGCTGGCCAGCGGGGTTTACGCCTACGACGCGGCCTCCCGGCTGCAAACGGTGAGCGCGGGCGGAAGCAGCGCCACGTATTCCTACGTTGCGAATTCACCGCTGGTGGGCCAGATTGGCTTCACCCACAACGGCACGGGGCGCATGACGACGACCAAGCAACACGATTTCCTGAACCGGCTGAGTGCCCTCGCGTCGGGAGGGACGGGTTCCACGCCGCCCCTGATCTCCTTCGCCTACACCTACAACGCCGCCAACCAGCGCACGCAGGCGACGCTGGGGGACCTGTCCTACTGGGGGTGCGAGTACGACGCGCCGGGCCAGGTCACGAGCGGGAGGAAGTATTGGAGCGACGGCACGCCCGTTGCCGGGCAGCAGTTTGAGTATGGGTTTGATGACATCGGGAATCGGACGCAAACGAAGGCGGGCGGGGATGACAGTGGGGCGGGCCTCCGGCCGGCCGCCTACACGGCCAACAATCTGAATCAGTACACGAGCCGCACGGTGCCGGGCTTGTGAACGTGCTGGGTACCGCCACGAACACGGCTACCGTGAGCCTGTGGAGCCGGGACAATCTTGCGCTCTACACGCCGCCGACGCGCCCGGGACGGGCAAAAGCTTTTGGGTGGCACTCCGGTGTTGCGGCGGGTCAAGCCGCGCACGGTGGTGTTGTCTCGGGCATTGCCTCCGGCAACATCGTCATTCTGGCAAAGCGGGAACGAGAAAGAAAATGCCCGCGGCGGCAAGGCATAAGCCAACCATCAATGCCCAAGCCATACAGTCCGATGGTTGTGCGGGTTTTCGTTCCCAAACATTTTGGTTGGTTTCGTTACACCGTGCTGCGTTAGGGCGACGGAGATGTCCAAGCCAGGTGCTTGGCACCGAAATCGCAGACCAATCCGCACGGGGTAAAACAAAGAACGCAAGCGATTGATTGCCTCATGCGTAACATGACATCAGGAACAATCCGGAAACCACAACCCGTCGTGAGAAGCATACTATTTTGTCTGGGCTTGGGTTTCGCCGCCACCCCGGTCGCTCTTCCGGGGGCGCCGACCCATATTCCCGCCAATGATCCCAATATCCAGTACATCGGTCGGTTCGATCATTCGAATCCCGTCGTGGTCACGTTCGATTGGTCATACAGTTGCATCAGTGCCCGGTTCCAAGGGACTTCTTGCGCGGTACAACTGGGCAACACCAGCAAGTTTTTTGAGGTGTACATTGACGGGGCCAGAGCGAGCCCGATTATCAGGACGAATCAGGGCGTGGAATCGTTGCCAGTGGCGGTGGGGTTGCCCGACGGCGTGCATACGGTGACGATCTATCGCCGGGACGAGGCGGGCAAGGGCGTGAACACGTTCCGAGGTTTCCTGCTCGACAGCGGCAAGTCCTTGGTGGCTCCGGAGGCCCGGCCTTTGCGGAAGGTCGGGTTCATTGGCGATTCGTTTACCTGCGGCTATGGCAATGAAGCTCCCTATGGTGGCAGCTTTTCCTACGCCACCGAAAATGCCGATCTCACTTACGCGGCCCGGATGGCCCGGCATTACAACGCGGACTGCATGATGATCGCCTGGTCCGGGAAAGGGATGGTGCGCAACTACGGTGCCGCCGGGCAAACGTCGCCCGATCCCCTGCCGTATTATTATTCAAGGATTTGTGGCACTGTCGCCGCCGATAATTACGCCTTTGCCTGGCAGCCCGACGTGGTGGTGGTTGCGCTCGGCATCAACGACTTCTCCACCAGTCCCAACCCGACGCCGGCGCAGTATTGCGGCGGGTACAGCAACTTCGTCCGCACGATTCGCGGTCATTATCCCAACGCGGACATCCTCTGCACTTACCTGTCCAGCATGGCGGGTGTCGCCAGCGGTTACATTCAGTCGGTTGTCAATTCGCTCGACGATCCCAAGGTGCATTTCGCCCGGGTTATTTACACGTTGGCGGCGCCAGCGGACCTGGGCGCCGCCGGGCATCCCAACGCCTTGGGACATACCAAGATCGCCAACGCTTTGATTCCGGTATTCAACAGTTTGCTGGGGACGAACTGGGGAAGCGCCCCGCATGGCACGCCGCTGGCATGGCTGAGAGCCCACGGATTCACCAACGACTTCGCCGCTGATTTGGGAAACGACGGACGACGCGCTTGCCCGAAGCGTGGCCGTGTGGGTTGTCGAGCGTTCCCGGATTGCTTTTAGAGTGGCGAGCTTGCAACGTCGGCGCTCGCGGTGAACTGGAACGCCCTCGTTGCAATCGGGCGTCGCGGTCTTTGCTTTTAGTCGCTCTGGCTGCCGCGACGGGCAGCGTGGAGATGCTGCGCATCTCCTGCCGCCGCTCGCAGCTAAAAGGAGAATCAGTTCCCGCTCGATGCTTGGGCGACGAGGGCGTTGACGACTTTCAAGACGTGCTCTTGCTGGCGGCGCGGCAGCTTGGCGACGGCTTCAAACGCCTCTTTGACTTTGCCCTTTGGCCCAGCCTTCGGCTTGGGCGCTTTGAAGTTCAGCAACTCGTCCATGCTCACGCCCAACGCCTCGGCGAGCTTGGGCAGGACTTCGCCGCGTGGCGGCTTCTCCCACTGCTCCCAAAACGAGATGTTCGACTGCGGCACGCCGAGCTTGTCGGCCAGTTGGTTCTGGCTCAGGCCCGCCGCCTTTCGCAGTTCGACCAGGTGGACGCCAAACTTGTGACTCATGCCCGGAGCGTAGCACGGGTCTTCCGGCAGCAGGATGGGAAGGAAGCTTTGCACTTGCATGGACAACAGAATACTGTTGTCTTGTGTCCAAGACAAACTGTATGTTGTTGCCCATGACATCACGCTTGACACCTTTTCCAGAACCCGGAGGACACAATGGCCTGGCGCATTCCTGAAGCGGACATCGAGCGCGTGAAGCGCAGCACCGACCTGCGGGCGCTGGTCCAGAGCCGGGGCATCGAGTTGAAGAAGCACGGCGTCAAGGACTGGATCGGGCGCTGCCCGTTCCACGCGGACAACGCGACACCCAACTTCATCGTCACGCCGGACAAGGGACTGTTCCACTGCATGGCGTGCGGCAAGGCGGGCAACGCCATCCAGTTCGTCGAGCAGCACGACGGCGTTTCCTTCCGCCATGCGTTCGAGGTGCTGGCGCACGGCCAAACCGCCGCGTTCGCGGCGCAACCGCTGACGAAGCAAAGCACCGTTCCCCGTTTGCCGTGTCCGCTCGATGCGGCGGCGGATGACGCCACGTTGTTGCGCCAGGTGACGGTTTACTATCACGAACGGCTCAAGCAGTCGGCATCGGCGCGGGCGTATCTGGCTTCGCGTGGACTCGACAGCGACGAGTTGATGGACCGCTTTCAACTCGGCTTCGCCGACCGGACGCTGGGCCTGCGCCTGCCGATGAAGAACCGCAACGAGGGCGAGACGTTGCGGACGCGGCTGGCGCAGCTTGGCTTGTGGCGCGAGAGCGGCCACGAGCACTTCAACGGCTGTATCACCGTGCCGCTCTTTGATGAAGCCGGGAACGTCGTCAGCTTCTACGGGCGGCGCGTGTCGCGTCCGGCGGCAACGCGCGGCGAGTTCAAGCATCTCTATCCGCCCGGGCCGCATCGCGGCCTCTTGAACCGCGAGGCGTTGAAGGGTGACGAAATCATCCTGTGCGAAGCGGTGTTCGACGCGCTGACGTTCTGCGCGAACGGCTTTCCGAACACGACCTGTCTGTTTGGAACGGAAGGCTTCACCGATGAACTGTGGGAAGCGTTGCGCCAGGTGCGGCGCGTTCGCATCGCTTACGACGCCGACGACGCCGGCGAGCGCGCGGCGCAGCGCGACGCGGAGCGGTTCAAGGCGCACGGCGTGGAAGTCTTCCGTGTGAAGTTCCCGCACGGCATAGACGCCAACGAATACGCGCAGAAGGTCAAACCCGCCGACAAATCGCTGGCGTTGCTTCTGAACTCGGCCGCCTGGCTTGGCACTGGCGCACGGCCACCAACGCAAACCAAGCCTGCGGCTTCGCCGCCGACCGAACCACTCAAGCACGTTGCGATGGTCGTGGATGAACTCACCGGCGAGCCGTTGCCCATCGTGGACAAGGAGTCGCTGGAAACGGGCGTCGGCTGGTCGCCGTCGCCGTTCGTTCCCGCTCCTTACGCGGAAGTCGTCGCGCAGGCTTCTTCTCTTTTAGCTGCTTCTGTTAGCCGCTTAAAACCGGACGCGGCTAAAGAGGAGAAGCCACCAACGCCCACTTCACCGACACTTGAACAGCGCGGCGACGCTTGGTTCATGGAAATCGAAGGCCGCGAGTATCGCGTCGCCGGTCTGGAAAAGACACTCGGCACGGATGCGTTGAAAGTCGCGTTGCGACTTCGCGCCGGTGAACGCTTCCACCTGGACGCGGTGCTCTCGTTCTTCCCGGAGGAGGAGCGCGTCAAATACTCCGCCATGACGGGGCAGAGTCTCTACT
>MWDV01000069.1 GCA_002070715.1 Verrucomicrobia bacterium ADurb.Bin118 | reverse complement strand
GGAAGCCTCCGGCGGCGAAGACGCCCTCAAAGCGTTTGCCGAGCATCAACCCGACCTGACGCTCATGGACCTGCGAATGCCCGGCTTGGGCGGGGCCGAAGCCACCGCCGCCATTCGTCGGGAATATCCCGCCGCACGCGTGCTAGCGCTGACCACCTACGACAGCGACGAGGACATCTACCGTGCGCTGGAAGCCGGGGCGGCGGGGTATCTACTCAAGAACACCGATGGCGGCGCATTGCTGGAAACCATCCGGGCGGTTCACGTTGGGCGGTATCGGTTGCCCACGGAAATCACCCAGCGCCTCGCCCAACGCCGGGCCGCACCGGAACTCTCGCCCCGCGAGTTGGAAGTTTTGCAGTGGATCGTCAAAGGACAGAGCAACAAGGAAATCGCGAACACCCTGCACCTCGCCGAGAACACGGTGAAAAACCACGTGAAGATGATTTTGGAAAAACTCGGCGTGGCCGACCGCACCCAGGCCGCGACCACCGCCCTGCAACGCGGGCTGGCGCGGTTGCCTTGAGAGCCGTTCCGGCGGCGTTCAGCGCACGACCAGACTGCACGCGCCGGCGATGGGCCGGAACACATCGGCTTGGATGCCCAACGCGGTCAACTGCTTCAACAAAGCCTGGGTTTGCGGTTTTTGCACCAGCACCATGACACAACCGCCCAATCCCGCGCCGGCCAGTTGCGCCCCTTCCACTCCCGCCTCCCGGCACGCGATGTCCACGATGCGGTCAATTTCCGGCAGACTGCACGCATAAGCGCCGGTGAGGGCCGCAATGTTGCCGCGCGCGCCGGTTTGCCGGCTCCAGGTCTGCAAATCCCGATCCGAAACACTCATCGCACACCGGCGCCATCCGCCCCGCGCGCCCTCACGGGCGACCCGGTCGCCGTCGTGCGACAGCGTCATCAACCGGCCCAAACCCGCGCCATCACGCTGGCGCAGCAGATCCAGACATTGACGCGCCCGGGCCATTTCCGAAAGCCCGAACAGCACCACATCGCGCACGGCGTAACCCTCGGCGGGGGCGTCGTGACTGAGGAAGAGCCGTTCCAACCGTTCCCGGTCTTCCGGGATCATTTGCGCAAACGCCGCCTGCGCCTGCGCCCGCGTGAGACGCGCGGGCAACCGCAACAACAGTTCCGCGAACGCTTTGCGGCTCAATCCCAGGTGCGCCGCGTTCACATCGCGCAAATGCGCGATCCGCGGCGCCAGATCGGGACGCAGCATCTTGAACCAGACGCGGCCCAAGTGATACGCGGTGACCTTGGCATTGAAGGTGTTGCGCGCCGCGTGCGATTTGCCGGCGTAGATGCCGGAGTTGCACACCACCAGATCATGCTCCGGCAGAAACGGCGCGGAATCCTCAATCTGGAAGGGGAAAAAGCCGACGCGGGTCACGTAGCCCCGGCGGGAAAGTTTGATGGCAGCGTGATCGGCGGCGCCGCCGCGCGTCCCCACGAACCATTCGCCCTCGCCGCACAAGCTGACCAGCCGCCGGCCACTCACCGGCAGTTGATTGAACGCGGTCACAGTTTCCGCCACCGCCACCACCAGCGCGGAGGACGAACTCAACCCGGCGCCCATCGGAATGTTGCCGCTGACCATCAGGTCCATGCCGCGCAATTGCCGGTCGCGAAACAACTCCTGCAACCGCAGGATGGACGCCTTGGCGTAGTTGGCCCAATCCCCGCGCGCCTCGTCCAGCAACCGTTGCAGCCGCGGCCCGTCAATCACCCGCTGCCAGTCGTCCCAGTTGAGGTTCGCCACCAGGTCGGAAATGCGAAAGGTGTGCCCCGCGAAGCGCGTGCCATCGGCGTTGTCCAGCGTCACCTGGTCGTCGGTCCGGGGCGCCGCCACGGTGATGACCTCCCGGTTGATGGCCATGACGTTGACCGTGCCGCCTTGGTGGTCAATGTGCCGGCCCAGGAGATTGATCCGCCCGGGCGAACGCACAATGCAAACCGGCCGGTCGGGACCGAAGCGGTTCATGAACGCGCGCACGGCCTGACGCAGATTATCCCACGGGACCTCCGCGCCATACCATTGTTGAAACTGCCGGCGGGCGGCGGGCGACGGCGATTGCAACAACGCCTCCCACGCGCCGCCGGAAACCAGATGCGGCCCGGGCCGGGCGCCGGCCTCCACCGCCATCGCGCCCGCCTTGTGGCGCCAGGCGGCCTCCACCGCCAGCAGTTCCTGCGGGTTGTTGAACGCCATCAATTCGGTCGGATCCGCCACCACGCAACCGGTCACCCGGGCCGGCTTTTTGCGCTGGGCCAGCAGGGCAAACACGTCCGTGAGATATTCCTCGCGCCCCGCCTGCGCCGTCTTCAATCGTCCCAGGGCTTCATACAAAACCGGCGCCCGGAAGAGGTAGGTCGAAAGGTTCATCTGGTTGAAGCGCCGCAAAATATCCGTCACGCGCACGCGTTCCGAACCCACGGTCAACCAGCCGCTCCGTTGTTCCCGGGGAAAGAGCCGCGCAAAACCGGCGCGATTCAACGAAGCCCGCGGGCTGTCGTCCGGCCACACCTCTTGGAGCAACTGCCGCGCCTCTTTTTCCGGGCAATGACTTCTCACCGCTTGTTCGATCTCGACCGGACTGAGTTCCGCCCGGGTCTTGAACAACGTCGCCAGGGCGTCCAACGCGACCAGCCGCAGCCGTTCGGCTTCTTCCAAAATCCCCACGATGTTGCCGCGCGCGGTGGTCAGCAGAATTCCCGTGCTCGAGCCCGGCGGCCGCGGCGCCATGGCTAGGGTGATGTCCGCCCGCGTGCGCTGGTGCGTGGCCAACAATCGTTGGATCACCCGCGGTTCAATCATCTTGTCCCCGGCCACCACGAGGATGTCGCCGGCGAAACCCAGGCGTTCGAGGATTTCCACCGCCCGCCGGGTCGCGTGACCGGTGCCCAGCGGTTGTTCCTGAAAGGCGAAAGCGGTGCCGGGAAACCGGCGGTTGACCGTGGCCATGACCCCCTCCGCCTGCATGCCGACGACGACGAGGTTCAGCAAGGAGCCGCACAGGTTGTAGGTTTCCAGAGCGCGGAGGATGACCGGCACTCCCATCACTTCGAAGCAAACCTTGTGCTTGTCGCTGGAGCCCATGCGGGTGCCCTTTCCTCCAGCCAGAATTACGGTCACAAACGGTCGTTTCATGCGGAATCCTTTTTCAGCGTTGCGGGCGCAACTTATCAGCCGGCCAGCATAAACGGGAGGACTTTTTGCGCCGGGAGGCGGTTCAGCCGCCGGCGAGGCCGAGCCGGCCCGGCGCGTTGCGCCAGTCGCGCTCCGATTTCGGGCAAGTGGCTCGGGCGTTCAGGTCCCGGGGACTGGCCGCAAATGGGAGATGCGAAAGACGGCGCCGCGCGGCGGGTTGTCCAGGCATTCGATGTCCCATCCGTGCGCGAGCACAATTTGTTGCACCACCGCCAAGCCCAGGCCAGTGCCTTGCGCGCTGGTGGTGAAATACGGTTTGAAAATATCCGCGCGCTGTTCCGGCGGGACGCCGGGTCCGTTGTCCCGGATTTCCAAGGCGACCTCCGTGGCGCTGGTTTTGACCAGGCCGATTTCAATTTGTCCCTCCCGCGCGACGGCCTGGGTGGCGTTGAGCAGCAGATTGAACAACGCCTGGCGCAGCCATTGTTCGTCCGCCACGATGCGGGGCAGGTTTTCCGGGACAACCACCCGGATCGCCTTGTCCTCCAGATCGTGGCCCAGGGCGCGGATGACTTCGTTGACGACGGCGCCGAGAGCGACGTTGACCCGGCGCACCTCGCGCGGCCGGGAGAAGTTGATGAACTCGTTCAGTTGCGCCGCCACGCGGTCGGCTTCGTCCACAATGTTGCGCGACTTCTGGCGGATCTCCGCGGCCGCATCCTCACGCTGGGAAATCATCTGGGCCAGGCCGCGAATGAGGTTGAGCGGATTTTTGGTTTCATGCGCCAGGCCGGCGGCGGCGAAGTTCATTTCCTTGAGCCGTGTGTTGAGTTCGGCGGCCCGCACAAGCCGGACCTCCAATTCCGAGGAACGGACCAGATTGCGCCAGGCCAAGCCCAGGCCGAACACGGAGACGGTGGCCAGCAGATTGATGACGCAGCGTTGCCAGAGATCGCGGCGGGTGGCCGCCTGGACGGCGCTGGTGGACAACACCATCACAAAACTGTGAACGCCCTGTTTCTGGATGGCGGCA
>MWDV01000068.1 GCA_002070715.1 Verrucomicrobia bacterium ADurb.Bin118 | reverse complement strand
AGGAGCCGTTGGAAAATGAAATCGAAAAAAGTCATGAGCGTCGTTTCAGGCCCGTTTTATCGAGGTAAAATCAATATTGGTTCAAATTTAACCGGACACTAGTGGGGGCGTTTATGTTCTCCATCTTTTGGACGAGAAGTGGGAGCCGGCCCAAGATATTCTCTACTGCCAAATCCCGACCGGAGGTGGCGGGGGTGTTCCCGATGGCGGTTTCACGCTCCTGCTCTTGGGCTCGGCCATGGCGGGGCTGTCGGTGGTTCGCCGGAAGCTTGGCTAATCGGTAATCCAGCACTCACACGATTCAACACAGCGCAGGGCACTTCAAGCCCTGCGCTTTTTTTGCGCCCATTTACCGCCCGTCCGCGCCCCCCGACACGCCGCACCGGAGAGCGCACGACCAATCGCACAGAAAGCACCGCCCTGCTCTTTTGCGCGCGGGTCGTGCGGAAAGAAATTGAAGACGCCCGGGGCTTGGCGCATGATTTGTCCGACGCGGGAATTTGTTCCCGTTGCCGACGCGAAATTTTTGACCCAAACCATGCCCATGAAACTGAAGTCAGCATCGTTGATTGTCGCCCTCGCTGTCATGCTCACCGCCTGTGCCAAAGATCAATCCGGCAACGACTTCATGGCCGTGCCGCCGGACTTGGTGGCCGGCAACACAGCGTTCGCCCTGGACTTGTACCACCGACTCGCGGTCTTGGAGGGCAATTTGTTCTTCTCTCCGCACAATCTTTCGACGGCGCTGGCCATGACCCATGCCGGGGCGCGCGGCGAAACGGAACGCGATCTGGCCGCCCTGCTGCATTTCACGCTGCCGCCCGACCAAGTGCCGGGCGCATTCGGGGCGTTGGACCGTCGGTTGGGCGAAATCAGCAAACAAAAACAAGTTCGCTTGAGCGTCGCCAATTCGCTCTGGGGCCAGCGCGATCAGCATTTCACCGATCAATTCCTGGCGGTGAACCGGCAACACTTCGGCGCGCAGATCGGCTTGGTGGATTTCGTCGGCGCGGCCGAACGGGCCCGCCAAAAAATCAACACTTGGGTCGCCCGGAAAACCGGGTCCAAGATCCAAAACCTGCTGGCCCCGGGCGCGGTGGGACCAACGACCCGGCTAGTGTTGGGCAACGCCATTTATTTCAAAGACGACTGGGCGCGGCCCTTTGACCGCTCCGCCACGGCGCCGGCGGATTTCTTTGTGACCCCGACCCGCTCCGTGAAAGCGCCGCTCATGTATTTAAAACAAAGATTCGCGGCCAATCATTTGATGGCTTCAGCGCCTTTGAACTGCCCTACCAAGGCGAAACGCTTTCCATGATCGTGCTGCTGCCGGAGGCCCGGGACGGCCTGGCCGCACTGGAAGCCACGCTCACGGCCAACCAACTCCACGACTGGCTGGCGGCATTGGACGCGGCGCAACCCGAAGAAGCGATGGTGTATCTCCCGAAATTCAAGTTGGAATGGAAATCCAATCTCACGCGCACCCTGGCGGCCATGAGCCGGGGCGTGGCGTTTGACGCCCGCGCGGATTTTTCCGGCATGACCGGAAACCGTGATCTGTTCATCTCCGCCGTGATCCATCAAGCCGTGGTCGAGGTGAACGAGCAAGGAACCGAAGCCGCCGCGGCCACAGGCGTGGTGGTCGCGCTGACCGATTTGCCGCCGCCGCCCCGGGTCTTTCGGGCGGATCATCCGTTCATTTTCCTGATCCGCGAGAAATCGTCCGGCAGCGTGCTCTTCCTCGGGCGCGTGGTGGATCCCACCCGCTGAGGGCATCCGCGAGCGCGGCGGGCGGCGGATCAGAGCCGGACCGGCACCCCGCGATTCCGCAGGTATTCCTTCACCTGGCGGATGCTTAATGTGCGGAAGTGAAAGACCGAGGCGGCCAGTAAAATTTGCGCACCGCCCCGGGCAACCGCCTCGTAAAAATGCTCCAGCTTGCCCGCGCCGCCGGAGGCGATCACCGGCACGCGTACGGCGTCGGCAATCGCCCGGGTGAATTCGAGATCATAACCGGCGCGCGTGCCGTCGCCATCCATGCTGGTCGGCAACAACGCGCCCGCGCCCAGGTCTTCGCAGTGTTTGGCCCACTCCACCGCGTCGAGTCCCACCGGTTGGGTGCCGCCGGCGATGACCAGTTCAAAACCGGAAGGCATGGCGGGATTGCGCCGGGCATCCAGGGCCGCGACGATGCGGTCCGCGCCAAACCGCCGGGCCGCGTCCCGCACCAGTTCGGGGTGTTTCACCGCCGCGCTGTTCATCGCCGCCTTGCGCGCGCCCGCCGCCAACACCAGTTCGATGTCCTCCAAGGACCCAATCCCGCCGCCCATCGTGAGCGGGAGCGTGATGGCCGCCGCCACTTGCTTGACCCAGGCCAGGCGCGTCTTGCGGTTTTCCACCGTGGCGGCGATGTCGAGCATCGCCAGCTCGTCCGCGCCCTCGTTTTGATAAAACACGGCGCTGGCGACAGGATCCCCCGCGTCGCGCAATCCGGCGAAGTGAACGCCTTTCACCACCCGGCCTTCCTTCATGTCGAGGCAGGGCATGATATGGATCAGGTTCATGATTGATCTAGCTTGGACGGGCTGCGTCCGCGCGGTTTGAACTTACGCGAACGGAGGGGGCGTTCAAGCCTGATTCCCTTCGCTCCCGAGCGCGGCAACTCTGAACCAGCAATCGCCGGTCCCATTCCAGCAACTCGTTGATGGGAAAGCGGTTTTAACAGGATTACGGGGCGGGAATGGACCGCCGTTCCCGCCTTGCTTTACGGAAATTTTGAACCAGCCATCTGCAATAGAAGTACAGTCTTTTGCAATTTCCGCAGAGTCAGTTCCGGCGCCCCGGCTAAATTGTGCCTCGACGGAACGGATTGTTGCCGTGACCACCAGGAGTCCGGGTTGGGGGTGGCCAGGGCAACCGGGCGTTGGAATTGGCCTATGATTGCGACACTCACCAGCAAGAAGCTGAAACGCGTGGACGCCGTGCTGGAATACGCCAGCAAGGACAAACGTTTCAAAATCCTCGAAGTCCACATGAAGAAGCATCAACACCGGCACGATGCGCTGATCGAGGTGCTGCACAAAGCGCAGGAACTCTTCGGCTATCTGGAGGATGATCTGTTGCTCTTCATCTCCGCCAAGCTCGCCCTGCCGCCCAGCCGCGTGTATGGGGTCGCCACGTTTTATCATTTCTTCACCCTGAAACCGAAGGGCGCGCACACCTGCGTGGTTTGCATGGGCACGGCCTGTTACGTGAAGGGTGCGGACAAGGTCATCGCCGCCATTCAGGACGCCATCCGGATCAAACCCGGCGAAACCACGCCGGACAAACAGGTGTCCCTGTTGACCGCCCGCTGCATCGGCGCGTGCGGGATCGCCCCGGCGGTGGTTTACGATGGCACCGTCACGCCGCGGCAGTCGCCGGCGGATGCCGTCGCCCAACTCAAGAAGTGGATGTAACCATGGACCGCCAGGATCTCCTTAAAATCAAAGAACGGGAACTCGCCCGCCGCAAGAAATTCACGCTGCGCTGCTGCATGGCCGCCGGGTGCATTTCCGCCAATGCCGAAGCGGTCAAAGCCCAGCTCGAAAAAACGGTGGCCGACTTGGGCATGGCCGATGACGTCGAAGTCCGCGGCGTGGGTTGCCTGAAACTGTGTTGCCAGGGGCCGTTGGTGCAGGTGGATCCCCGGGGGCCGTTGTATGAAAAAGTCACGACGGACACGGCGCCCGCCATCATCGGCTCCCTCAAAGGCGGCAAGGCCAATCTCTCCCAGGCCGATCCGCATCATCCGTTCTTTGAACGGCAGCAAGCCATTGTCCTGGCCAACAGCGGCCAGGTGGATCCGGAACGGATTGATTCGTACATCGCCGCCGACGGGTATCTCGCGCTGCATCACGCGCTGACCGAAATGACCCCCAAAGAAGTGCTCGACGCCATTGACGCCAGCGGGTTGCGCGGGCGGGGCGGCGCGGGTTTTCCGACGGGTTTGAAATGGGGAACGGTGGCCAAGTCACCGGGCACGAAGAAGTATGTGATCTGCAATGCCGACGAGGGCGATCCCGGCGCGTTCATGGATCGGTGCGTGTTGGAAAGCGACCCGCACAACATCCTGGAAGGCATGGCCATCGCCGGGTTCGCCGTGGGCGCTGATCAGGGTTTCATCTACGTGCGGGCCGAGTACCCGCTCGCCATCAGCCGGCTGCAACTCGCCATCAAACAGGCCAAACAACTCGGGGTGTTGGGCAGCGGCATCTTTGGGTCTCCCTTTAATTTCAACGTGGATATCCGCATCGGTGCCGGGGCCTTTGTTTGCGGCGAAGAAACGGCGTTGATGATGTCCATCGAAGGCCGGCGCGGCACGCCGCGGCCCCGCCCGCCCTTCCCGGCGGAGAGCGGGTTGTGGGAATGTCCCACATTGATCAACAACGTCGAAACCTTTGCCAACGTCGCGGCCATCATCCGCCACGGCGCCGATTGGTTTGCGGGCATTGGCACGGAGAAGAGCAAGGGAACGAAAGTCTTTGCGTTGGCGGGCAAGATTACCAACACCGGGTTGATCGAAGTGCCGATGGGCACTTCGCTCCGCACCATTGTCGAGGAAATGGGCGGGGGCGCTCCGGACGGCGGGCGGATCAAAGCCGTGCAAACGGGCGGGCCGTCCGGCGGCTGTATTCCGGCGGAAGCGTTCGATGTTCCCGTGGACTACGAATCGCTGGGGCAACTGGGTTCCATCATGGGGTCCGGCGGCATGATTGTGATGGATCAAACCACCAACATGGTGGAGATCGCGCGGTTCTTCATGGAATTCTGCAAGGATGAATCCTGCGGCAAATGCGTGCCCTGCCGCGCGGGGACGGCGCAGTTGTACGCCCTGCTCACCAAAATCATCGAACGGCGGGCCACCGCCCGCGATTTGCAAATCTTGGAGGAACTCTGCGACCTGGTAAAACACACCAGCCTGTGCGGTTTGGGCCAGACGGCGCCGAATCCCACCCTCAGCACTCTGCGGTTCTTCCGCTCGGAATACGAAGCGTTGCTGCAACCGGAACTGCCCAACGGCGCCCGCGCCACGCCGGCCAATCATCTCGTTACTCCATGAAGCCGGACCTGCGCACCACAATTTTAACCATCCCCCCCGGCGCGCCGGTTTTCGCGCTGATCCTTCCGGCGGAAAAAAGGGCCCGGATTTTGAACCGCGTTTTCAAGTGAGCCATGGCTGCAAAAACACTGACGATTGACGGCAAGGAAATCAGCGCTGAGGAAGGCGCGACCATCCTGCAAGCCGCCGAGGAGCACGGCATCACCATGCCGACGCTCTGCCACCTCGACGGCGTTTACGATGTCGGCGCCTGCCGCCTGTGCCTCGTGGAGGTGGCCGGCACGCCGAAGTTGCTGCCCGCCTGCACCACCCGGGTCACCGAGGGCATGGACGTCAAAACCGACACCGAGCGGCTGCGAAAGTACCGGCGGATGACGTTGGAACTGCTCTTCGCCGAGCGCAACCATGTCTGCGCCGTGTGCGTGGCCAACGGGCATTGTGAGTTGCAAAGTCTGGCGTACAGCCAGGGCATGGACCATGTCCGCTATGAGTACCGGTTCCCGCATTGGGAGGTGGACAACACGCATCCGCTCTTCGGCATGGACCCGCACCGGTGCATTCTCTGCACCCGTTGCGTGCGGGCGTGCTGGCACATCGAGGGGGCGGGCACCCTGAACGTCTCCGGCCGCAGCGCGGGCTCGCACATCATCACCGATCTCAACCAGCCGTGGGGGCTGGCCGACAGTTGCACCCGCTGCGGCAAGTGCGTCATGTCCTGTCCCACCGGCGCGTTGTACTACAAAGGCTCCACCGTCTCCGAAATGGAACGCGACCGCAGTAAACTGGAATTCATCGTCACCGCCCGGGAGAAGAAACAATGGATCGCCTAAAAGTTGCCACGGTCTGGCTCGGCGGCTGCGCCGGTTGCCACATGTCGTTTCTCGATCTCGACGAGTTCCTGCTCGAGCTCGCCGACCAAATCGAGCTGGTTTACAGCCCCGTCGTGGACATGAAGGAGTATCCCGAAAACGTGGATGTCTGCCTCATCGAGGGCGCTGTTTGCAACGAGGACAACCTGGAACTGGCGCGCAAAATCCGCGCCCGCACCAAGGTCCTGGTCGCCTTCGGCGATTGCGCGGTCACCGCCAACGTGCCGGCCATCCGCAATCAACTGGGCCTGGACAACGCGGAGAGCGTGCTGCAACACGCCTACATCGAGCATGCCCGGCATAATCCCGGCATCCCCAAGGCGCCCGGCATCGTGCCCGAGTTGCTGGCGCGGGTGATGCCGGTGCATGAAGCGGTGGAGGTGGATTATTTTCTGCCGGGATGCCCGCCCCCGGCGAGCCGGATCAAAACCCTCATGCTCCAGGTCCTGGCGGGGGAGACCCCAAAACTGGAAGGCGCGGACTTGAAATTTGGATGAAGCGAACGCAGCAGGCGTCCCGGCGGGGCGCCGCGCCATCCCGGCGCTGACCGCCTCCGCCACACGCAATACGAATCATGGCAAAACGCATCCTCATTGATCCCGTGACCCGCATCGAAGGGCACGCCAAGATCAGCATCTTTCTCGACGATGAAGGCCACGTCTCCGACGCCGAGTTCCATGTCGTGGAGTTTCGCGGCTTTGAAAAATTCTGCGAGGGCCGTCCCTACAATGAAATGCCCGGCATCACGCCGCGGATCTGCGGCATCTGTCCGGTGAGCCATTTGCTGGCGTCCGCCAAGGCCGGCGACGCCATCATGGCCGTCAGCATCCCGCCGGCGGCGGACAAACTCCGCCGGCTGATGAACCTGGGCCAGTTTATCCAGAGCCACGCCCTGAGTTTCTTTCATCTCAGTGCGCCGGATTTCCTGCTGGGCTGGGACACCCCGCAACCTCAGCGCAATGTCTTCGGCCTTATCGGCCAAAACAAGGAACTGGCCCGCGCCGGCATCCGCCTGCGGCAGTTCGGCCAGGAGATCATCGAGCTTCTTGGCGGCCAGAAAATCCATCCGGCCTGGGCCGTGCCCGGCGGGGTTCGCAGTCCGCTGGACCCGGAGGATCGCGAACGCATTTTGCGGTGGTTGCCCGAGGCTTACGCGACGGTGCAAACGGCGTTTGACCTCTTCCAAGCCACACTCCAAACACACAGCCGCGAGGTCCAGGTCTTCGGGAATTTCCCGTCGCTGTTCATGGGGCTGGTGGATCCGGACGGCACCTGGGAACATCACGGCGGCAAACTGCGTTTCGTGGATAGCAGCGGTAGCATCATCGCCGACCAGTTGGATCCGCAGAACTACGCCGAGTTCATCGGTGAATCGGTACAAAACACGTCCTACCTCAAGTCGCCTTATTACCTGCCGCTGGATCTGCCCGAGGGCATGTATCGCGTCGGCCCGCTCGCGCGGCTCAATGTCGCCGAACAAATGGGCACCCCCAAAGCCGATGCCGAACTGGCGCGATTCAAGAAACTCGGACGCGGCGCGGTCACTTCCTCCTTCCTCTACCATTACGCGCGGCTCATTGAAATCCTGGCGGCGCTGGAACGGGTCGAGCGGTACATGGACGATCGGGATATTTTCAGCGAAGACCTGCGGGCCGACGCCGGGATCAACAGTTTTCACGGGGTCGGCGTCAGCGAAGCGCCGCGCGGGACGCTGTTCCACGATTACACCGTGGATCGGAACGGCCTGTTGCGCAAGGTGAACATGATCGTTGCCACCGGCCAGAACAACTTGGCCATGAACCAGACGGTGGCGCAGATTGCGCGGCATTACATCCGCCGCCAGCAAAACGACATTCCGGAACCCCTGCTCAACCGGATCGAACACGGCATCCGGTGTTATGATCCCTGCCTCAGTTGCTCCACGCACGCGGTGGGGCAGATGCCGCTGCGCGTGCAACTCATCGGTCCCGACGGAACGGTGATCCGCGAGGCGGCACGCGGTTGAATCCCCTCCGGGAGCGCGCTCTTTGCCGCAGGGAAACGCCGAACGCGGTTTCCCCGCTGACTTTTTGTCCTGCCGACGGCATCCTCTTCCGCCACAATTTGGCAGATCATGTCCACGCAACCCGTCATTGAGTTGCTCGTCATCGGCTACGGCAACACGCTGCGCCGCGACGACGGCGTGGGCCCGAAAGTGGTTGAAGCGCTGGCGACGGAGAATTTGCCGGGCGTCCAACCGCTGGCCTGTCCGCAACTCACGCCGGAAATCGCCGCGCCGATTGCGCAGGCACGCCGCGTGGTTTTTGTGGACGCCGCCGTGGATGCGCCGCGTGAGGTGCAACTCCGCCCCCTGACCGCGGCGCCCTCCGCACAGATCCTGGCTCACGCCGCCGATCCACGGACCATGCTCGCGCTGGCCCGGGATGTCTTTGGGCACACCCCCGCCGCGTGGTGGTTGACGATCCCCATTGCCGAACTCGGTTTTGGGGAGGAGTTGTCACCGCTCGCCCAAGAAGGTTTGGCGCAGGCATTGAAGATGATCCGCCGTCTCGCCGCCGACGGACAAATGCCCTCCAGCAAAGCGGACCAAAAACCCACCGCGCGGCTGCGCCTGAATGTGCGCGGCGCGGTGCAAGGCGTCGGTTTCCGTCCGTTCGTACATCGCCTCGCCACGGAACTAGCCCTCGCCGGCTGGGTCAACAACTCGGCGCAAGGCGTAACGATCGAAGTCGAGGGGGCGGACACGGTTTTGCAATCGTTTCTGCTGCGGCTCGAAGCGGAACGACCGCCGCACAGTTTCATCCAAAGTCTGGAAAGTTCCTGGCTTGATCCGGCCGGTTATACCGGATTCGAAATCCGCCCCAGCACTCCCGGCGGCGACAAGACCGCGCTGATCCTGCCCGACATTGCCACCTGTCCGGAATGCCGACGCGAAATCTTCGATCCCACGAACCGTCGCTACCGCTATCCGTTCACCAATTGCACCCACTGCGGCCCGCGATTCAGCATTCTCACCGCGCTCCCCTACGATCGCGTCAATACGACGATGGCCGGATTCACTATGTGCCCGGCTTGTCGCGCGGAATACGACGACCCGACCAACCGCCGCTTCCACGCCCAACCCAACGCCTGCCCCGCCTGCGGGCCGCAACTGGAACTCTGGCGCGGCCGCACCCCCGCGAGGGAAGCCGACGACGCTGGGTCGTTGGCATCCCGCGTTCTCGAACGCGGCCACGACGCATTGCTCGCGACCGCCGCCGCCATTCGGGCTGGTCAGATTGTCGCCGTCAAAGGCCTGGGTGGATTTCACTTCATGGTGGACGCCCGCAACGAGGACGCCATCCAGCGGCTGCGCGAACGCAAACATCGCGAGGAGAAAGCACTGGCTCTCATGTTTCCTTCGCTGGAGAGCGTGAAACAGATTTGCGAAGTATCGGCGGCGGAAGCCCGGCTGCTGTGCGCTCCGGAAGCTCCCATTGTTCTCTTGCGCCGCCGAAAAATTTCGGGGACACTGGATGAATTATCGGCGCAGCAACCCTCTCCGGAACAGGAATGCGCTGCGACGGAGCTGGCGCAAGAATCGCCCCTAGCTGCCAACATTGCCCCGGGAAATCCCCAACTGGGAGTGATGTTGCCTTACACGCCGTTGCATCATCTCTTGCTCGCTGAACTCGGTTTTCCGGTGGTGGCGACCAGCGGCAACTTGAGCGATGAACCGATTTGCACTGACGAAAACGAAGCGTTTGAGCGGTTGCGGGATATTGCCGATTTGTTCTTGGTGCACAACCGGCCCATCGCGCGGCAGGTGGATGATTCGATTGCCCGCGTGCTGTTGGACCGGGAAATGGTGCTGCGGCGCACCCGGGGTTATGCGCCGTTGCCCGTCACTTTGGAATCCGCAAACCGGGGTCCACAAACGGAAACCGTTCTGGCCGTCGGCGCGCATTTGAAAAACACCGTCGCCCTGGCGGTAGGCCCCAAGGTATTTCTCAGCCAGCACATCGGCGATCTGGAGACAGAACCAGCCAACGCCGCCTTCCGCCGCGTGCTCGCCGATTTCCAACAACTCTACGCCGCCACGCCTACCGTGCTGGTGGCCGACCGGCATCCGGATTATCTCTCCACCCGATACGCGCAAGCGATGGCCAGGGCGACGGTTCAAAATTCATCCGCCGCCAGTCCCCCGCCCCAGCCGCGCCCGGGTTTGCGACATGTCCAGCACCATGTCGCCCATGTCCTCGCCTGCATGGCTGAAAACGAACAGTCCCCGCCGCTGCTGGGCGTGGCTTGGGATGGCACCGGTTACGGCTTGGACGGGACAATTTGGGGAGGCGAATTTTTTCTCCTCACCGAACACGCCGTGGAGCGGGTCGCCCATTTTCGTCCTTTCCCCCTGACCAGTGGCGACGCCGCTGTGAAAGAACCCCGACGCGCGGCGCTCGGCCTGCTCCATGAGCTGGGGCAAGGGCAGGGCCCAATTACGCTCTCCAGTCTGGTCGGAGTGTTTTCGGAGGCGGAGTTGAATACGCTGCGCGCCATGCTGCAGCGCGGCATCAACTCGCCGCTCTGTTCCAGTGTGGGACGGTTGTTCGATGCCGTTGCTTCGCTGGTCAACCTGCGACACGCGGCCCGGTTTGAGGGACAGGCGGCCATGGAACTGGAGTTCGCCTTGGACGGCGTGGACACGACGGAAGCGTATCCGATCCAGTTATCCCCCCAACCGGGCGGCCAATCCGAAACCGGCGTGATCCCCGTGCGGGTGGATTGGGGACCGATGGTGGAAGCCCTGCTCGCCGATGTGACAGCGGGCGTTGCGGTGGGCGTCATTTCCGCCCGGTTCCATAACACGCTGGCGGAAACCATTGTCGCAGTGGCCCGGCACGTGACGCAGGCTCGCGTGGTCCTTTCCGGCGGTTGTTTTCAGAACCGGTATCTGACGGAGCACACCGTGACCCGGTTGCGGGCGGAAGGCTTTCAACCCTACTGGCATCAACGCGTGCCGCCGAACGACGGCGGGATCGCACTGGGCCAGGTGGTCGCCGCGCGCCGGGGCTTGACGGTAGATTAGCCGGCGCTCGGGCGTTAGATCGTGCGGGAATGACGGCGCTCGTCCGGCGGCGCCAGTTGGTTGTCAAACCGCATGGCGATATTGCGAATGAAGAGGCGGCCCGTCTCCGTGACCTCCAACCCCGTCGGAGTGCGCCGGAGGAGTCCGTCCGCTTCCATGTCGTCGAGCGAAGCGAGTTCCCGGGCAAAATGTCCGGTAAAATTGATGCCGAGATGACGCGACATCGCGGCGAAATCGAGGGAAAGATCGCACATCAGGCGCATGATGGTTTCGCGGCGGCGCTGGTCCTCCTCCGTCACCCGATACGCCTTGTGCAGCGGGACCTGTCCAGCTTCCACCGCCGCCTGCCACCGGGGCAGGTCTTTTTCGTTTTGCCAATAGGCCTCCGGGATCTGGGAGATACCCGACATGCCAAACGCATAGATGTCCGTGCCGCTCCGGGTGCTGTACCCCTGAAAATTTCGTTGTAACTGTTTGTTGCGCTGGGCCACAGCCAATTCGTCTTCCGGCCGGGCAAAATGGTCCATACCAATATAAACGTAACGATTGTTCGCGGTGAGCCGTTCGATGACCAGTTTGAGCAGTTGCAGTTTGGTGGCGGGCGGGGGCAAATGCTGCTGTTGTTCGAGAATTTTTTGCGCCGGCTTGATCCAAGGAACGTGCGCATAACTGAATACCGCCAGCCGTTCGGGTTCCATCGCCAGCACAAGATCGAGCGTCTCGCTGAACGATTGCACGGTTTGATGGGGCAACCCGTAGATGAGGTCCAGATTGATGGAAGTGTAACCCAGTTCGCGCAGCCAAGTCATCGCTTGGCGGGTCAATTCCACCGGCTGGATGCGATGGACCGCGGCCTGCACCTGGGGATTGAAATCCTGCACCCCCATTGAAGCGCGATTGAATCCCAGTTCGCGCAAAGCCACGAGATGATCGCGGGTCAGGCGGCGCGGGTCCACCTCGACACTGGCTTCGACATCCGCCGCGAAGGTGAAATGCCGGTGGATGTGTTCGCCCAGCCGGCGGATTTCGTCGGGCCGCAGGAAGGTGGGCGAACCGCCGCCGAAGTGGAGTTGCACCACCCGGCGATCGGGATTGAGTTCCGCGGCCATCCGCGCGATTTCGCGGCCGAGCATTTCGACGTAGCGCGTTCCTTTGGCGTGATTGAGGGTGATGACGGTGGTGCAGCCGCAAAACCAGCAGAGCGTCTCGCAAAAGGGAATGTGGAAATAGAGCGAGAGATCGCGCCGGGTGCGGTTGTTGGCCTCAATCAATGGAGCGAGGTCGGACCAGGTCACCGCCTCGGTGAACTTGGTGGCGGGTGGATAGGAGGTGTAGCGCGGCCCGGGCTGGTTGTATTTTTCAACCAGAGCAAGATCTACGTTCAGCGTCGTCATGAGGGTAGATTACCGCAAGCTCCCGCCGGCACCAACCCGCGCACGGTTTCGACCAGACAGGCGATGTTTTCCAGTTTCGCCGCAGGCGGCACGCCGTGGCCAAGATTGAAGATGTAGCCCGGACGATCGCGCATCTCCTGCAACAGTTCGCGGGTGGCCCGCGCCACACGGTCGGGCGTCGCGGTCAACAGGAAGGGATCCAAATTGCCTTGCACGGCAACTCCGGGCGGTATCTGCCGGGCGGCTTCGCCAAGGCGCAATTGCCAGTCTATCCCCAGCACTTGCGCGCCGGTGTCCACCAAGGCATCCCAACTGGCATGCACGCCGCGGCCGAACACGATCACGGGCACGCGCGCCCCCAATCCAGCGATGATTTCTTTCATCCAGCGCGCGGAGGCTTCGGCGTAATCGCCCGGCGCCAGCAAACCGCCGAGGCTGTCGAACAGTTGCACCGCATCCGCGCCCGCCTCGATTTGCAGGCGCAGTAATTCGGTGACGGCGGTGGTCAGTTTTTCCATCAGCCGGCCAAACAAGAGCGGGTCTTGATAAAACAACGTTTTGGCGGAGGTGAACGCGTGGGAACTGCCGCCTTCCATCATGAAGTTGGCCAGCGTCCACGGCGCGCCGGCAAACCCGAGCAGCGCCGTGCGATCCTGCAACTGCGCCCGGACCAAGCGGAGCGCCTGCGCCTGGTAATCGAGCCGCTCGCGCACACCGTCAACTTGCAAGCGCTCCATATCCGCCGCGCTGCGCACGGCAAACTCCATTTGAATCCCGCCCGTTTCCCGAAAGCGGTAGGGCTGGCCCAGCGCCTCGTTGACCACGAGGATGTCGCTGAAAAGGATCGCGGCATCAAAGCCAAACCGGCGGACCGGCTGGAGCGTGACTTCGGCGGCAAGATCCGGCGTTTGCACCAGTTCCACGAAGGTATGTTTTTCTTTGAGAGCGCGGTATTCGGGCAGGGCGCGCCCGGCCTGGCGCATGAGCCAGACGGGCGGACGATCCACCGGCCGGCAGTGGCAGGCGTTCAAAAAACGTTGCCGATCCGTGATCGGGCGGGGTGCGGTGTCATTTGCAATCACGCTCCGCATGCTGGGCCGGGGCCCGGCGTTTGGCAACGGCTTTATCCGCCGCCGGTTGAAGAGTTGAAAGCGAGGCGGTTGGTAGAGGCGCGTTTAGAAGCGGTATTGCAAGCCGGTCGAAACGAAATGGGCTTCGTAGTCGTTGCGATGGCCGACGCTTGCCTCATCGTAATGGAAGTAACCGTATCGCAAGGTGAGCCGGAGATTTTTATTGATCCGGCGGGTCAACGCGGCGGTGACCCCGTGTTCCTCCGCGCCCAAGCCGAGCGGCAAACCCGCGGCGGAATGATCCTTAAAATTATCCGCCCGGTAGTAAAAGTAACCGAGGTTCAAATCTGTTTTGTCATCCAACGTCAACCCGGAGTTGAAGTGGAGCGTCCAGTAGTTGTTTTGCGCATCCAACACCGCCCGCGTGTAATCGGAGGTGGGCGTCTCCGTTTCGCTCCAAACATAATTGAACCCGGCTTGCAGGTAGAGCCGCGTCCACGGCGTCCAACTCACGTTCTGCGCGAAGATGTGGCTTGTCATCGCGGAGGTTTCGGTGCGGCGCAGGCCGGAAATCGCGTCGGGTTTCGTGTCAATCGTGGATCGTTGAAATTCGTAGCGGCTGACGAGGGTCAGTTGGGACCACGGCCGCCAGGTGACCCGGAGATTGCCGTCCAAAGTTTCAAAGCGCTGCATCACCAAATAAGCCGGGTAACGGTTTCCGGAATTGTTGGGGGTGTCGTCGAAAGAATGGTCGTAATCGTAATCGTGAATCTTGTAGTACCCGCCGAGGTCCAGGGTCAATCCGGGAGCCGCATACCACCGCGCGCCCAGGGAGTATTTCTGGAAAAACCGCTCGTCCTCGGTGGCGCGGGCAATCGGTGCCACGCCCACACTGCCAATGCGGCTCAAGCCTCCCGCTTCCTTGAGATTTCCCTCGCCTTGCGTCCACTCTCCGGCGCCGGTGAAGACCCAGTTGGTGACGCCCGTGTACCGCATTTCCAACCGCTCGCGCACGTCCAGCAAATCACCTTCGCTGCGGCCCCGAAATGTTTCCCCGGACGCGCCCAGGGTGCCGTAGCCCCCCGAGACCGCATCCCAATCCTCCCGCAACACCCGAATGGACGGGACGCAGGTGAGATTTTTGACGGGAATGGCCATCAGATTCAGATTCAGGACGTATTCCCGTTTTTGCGAGCCGCCGGACAAATCGGTGTATCCGAGCGCGCTGGGCACATAGCCCACATCAAAATCATCCCCGTAAATGCGCCGGCCGGAAAAATCCGTGTCGAGGTCGCTGAACAAAAACCCGGTGGAGAAGAACAGATTTTTCTTCAGCCAGGTTTCCGTGAAAGCGTGGACGTTGAACCAATCATACGTGGTTTTCTGGCGGTCCGTGAGCGACCATTTCGCGGGATCACTCGGCCAGACAACCGTCCGGTAGGTGTTGTCCAGGTCGCCGGTTTCATAACGCAATCCCAAGCCCAGCTCTGTCGCCTTGATCTGATGGGTGGCGTTTAATTCAAAAATGTCCACCCGCTCGTCCAAGTCATAAATCGCCGGGGCCAATCCCCGCACGAGGGAGAAATCCGTCGCGGAAGGGCGGGTGGGGCTCCAGATCGTGGAGTCTTTTTCGCCGTCGCGATAGCGATGCGTGTATTTGAAGGTCAGCACCGGCAGCTTCGGCAAGGTCAGTCCGGTTTCAAAGAAAATCTCGCCGCGATCCAAGGTCAACGCGTCGCGCGACCACATTCCGGGCGAACCGGCGGCGGGAAAATAGCCGCCCGTGCTGCCGCTCCAGACGCGGAAGTTTTCGTAGCCAAACCGCAGATAACCCAAGTCCTCGCGCCGGAGTTCCAGGCGCAGTTTGTAATCATCCAAATCAAAGAGTGCCCGGCCATCCACGAGCAAGGTGGTTTTCTTGTCGAGATCGCGCTGCAGATGCAAATCCTCAAGGCCCCCCATCATTCCCCGCGTCAGGCGGTGGCGTTGTTCGGCCTGGGCCCGGTTGCCGCGGGTGATCAGGCCGCCGACTGAAAATTCCATCCAGTTTTCCAAGGCATCCTCGCCGCCCTCAAACAATTGCGCGGGCGTCAATGCCGTATCGGATTCCTCCGCGTCTTCCTCTTCCGCGTCTGACGTATCCTCGTCCTGGGCTTCGTCTTCGGCGGCTTCGGCCACTTCCTCCGCCGCGGCTTCGGCGGGTTTGGCTGGCGAATCCTCAGCCCGCGCCGGGGTGATTCCCCAGCCCAGGCAGACGATCAGGAGCAGCCACAAACCGCGTCCCAACATCCGGGCCGCGCCCGGCGTCCAGTCGTTTGGTGAATCGAAAGTTTTCATCGGTATTCGGGTGGACTTCAGAAGCGGAGCGATGAACTAACCCGCGAACCATGCACGGCTTCATGGCAGCCTGCGGTCCAACAAGTGCCCTGGCGCAATCGCGCGGTGTGATCCGAGCCGCCGATCCAGACAGCCCCGCCGCGGACCTGTTGGAAGTGACATTTCAAACACAAATTCGCGTCGCGCACGGTCAACATCTTCGCCTGGATGGTCCCGTGCGGTTGATGGCAGGTGGTGCAACCTTCGCGCATCGCCTCGTGCTCGAACACAAACGGACCGCGCTGGGCGGGATGGCATTGCAAACAGGTTTCGTTTTCCGAACGCAAAAGCGTGCTGCCGCCGGCTCGCGCCCGGCCTTGGTGCGGGGGATGACATTCCCAACAGGTCATCTCCCCCTCGGGCACGGGATGGTGGTGGGGCAGATTAAACTGGCCGCGCACGTTCGCGTGACACTCATAGCAAACCGTTTCCGTGGCCCGCGCGGGCGGCGCCGCCAAACGCAGGCCCCGCCCACTCGCGGGCGGACGGCCCGCGGTGAAACTGTACGGCGGCAGGATTTCGCCGCCCGATTCCGAATGGGCGCTGCCCGGGCCGTGGCAGGATTCGCACCCGGCGGGAAGCGCCCGCGGCCCTTCGGCGATCAGCCGCGCATGATCAGCCGTGACGAAATCCCGGCAAATCTCCTCGTGGCACTGCTCGCATTCTTTCGAGCCGACATATTCCGCGCCGGGCACCCGCGGCAACAACACGGCGTGGCGATTGACGGTGCGGCAGGAAATCGCGGTGAAAACCAGCGCTGCGATTCCGGCCAGCGCCACCACCGCGGGCGGACGTTTCAACCCCTCAAAATTGAGTTTCATGATGACATTTCATTTGTCGGTTTTCGTCGAACGGCAGCCGGGCGACGGCATCATCAGCGCGAACACTCCGCCGGCCGCCGGGCGCGTCATGGGTTCAACTCCGCTTGAATCCATATCCGCGCCTGCTCCAGCAGATTGATTGTGTGCCGCGGGTTATGCGTGCCATAGCTGCCGTCGTATTTGACGAGATACAAATTGAAGCGCGCTTTCCGGATGGCCTCCGGGATTTGGGCTTGTTCCACACTGGTCGGGCCCTCGCCTCCGGGCGACAGATCCCCCGGGATACTGTATTCCCAGGCGCGCGGACCGTATTTGGTCCGCAAGGTGTCCGGCGCCCGGGTGGTCGCCCACAAATCCAGCGCGTCCTTGAGCTGCCCGATCTGGTTGGCCACCGACATCATGGCAAACGGCGTGGACAATTCCGGGAACACATGACAATCGCGGCAGGACGCGAACGACTCCACTTTGAAAGAATGACCGGTCATCGCAGGCTGGTCCTCGCTCTGATAGGGCGCCGTGGGCATGTGACAGCCGACGCATTGTTTCCCGATTTGCAGGGCGTGAGTGGCCGCTCGGGGGGTGAACCCGGCATCCAACACCCCCGCAGTACCCAACAACATGTTGTACTGCGGAGAATGATGCGGCGCCCGGGCATTGCCCGACCATGTTGCGCCGTGATCGTTGTGACACTGGGCGCACAGGTTGATGTCCGGATTGTATTGGGCGGTAAAGTCACCGCCCGTTCCCATCGCGTATTGATTCGTGGAAGCCACCGGATGGCGCAGTTGATTGGTGGTGACGGTGCCGGTGAGCACATTGGTCCAGACATGGCGCCCGTGCGGGTCGTGGCAGACGGCGCAAGTGATCGGCACGTTCGCGTCATTGGTCACGGCGACCGCGGGATCCCGCCCCTTCCCCAAGGCCAGCCGCACCGAACCCGAATGACATCGCCCGCAACTGTTGATGCGTCCGGGCGGATTCAAGTCCTCGGTCACCACCGCGTGACGGCTGGATTTCCATTCCTCCCAAGTGGGTTGGTGCGAGTCGGTGTGACAACCACCGCACACTTGCGCAGCCAGTTCGGCGCGCGGGCGGGCAGCCCGATCCAACTCATTCGCCGCGTGGTTGGCCGCCGGGCCGTGGCAATTTTCGCACTGTACTCCGGCCAGATGCGGCGTCGCGGTTTCACTGATAAACCCGGTCGGCAATCCGTAACCCACCGTGTGACACGGGAGACAGGCGGGATTTTTATCCTGACCAATTCGCTTGAGGGTATCCAAGGCGTGCGCATGCCCCGTGTGGGCGGTCAGGTGATGCATCGGTTCATGGCATTCCGCACAAGCCTGCGCCCCGGCATATCGCGGGGCTGGACCGGCCACCCGGAAAAAAGCGTTGTCCAGCCCAACGGGCAACGTTGCATTCCGCGTCAGTAACGGTCCAGTCACCGCCTGCCACGAGCCGCTGTGGACGTTGGTGCGCTGGAAGACGTGGTAATAGCCCGGCGGCCCGTCCCACGTAACCCGCACGCCATTGGTACGTTGTTCCAAGCCGGTCATCACCGGCAACCCCGGCATCCCTCCGGCTTGGGGAATACTCCAATGCGGCACTTCCTGGGCCAGGGCCAAACAACTCCCGCCCAGCCCAACAGCGGCGACGGCCATCCGGATGGCCACAGATTGAGAAAAAACCGACCGGACACGAGGAGAACACAGCGAGTTGCAGACGCGCCAATAGCGGTGCAAAAACGTAAAACGTGTGGCCATAGCTGGAAGGCAAACTAACGCGCAACGCAAAATGGGGACTATCCGTTAATTGTCAGATTCTTACCTTTGATTGTCCCCCGCGAGAGAAGGCAATCCATAAGCCGGCGTCCGAAGGGGACTCCGGGCAGTTCGACAGCCAGATTTCTTCCGTCCTGCCCTGCCCCAAGCCTCCGCGCCGGACGTCTGCGGCCCGCGTGATGGAGAGCGGTTTTCGGAACACTTGCTTTCCGGCCGGCACCCGACAGTTTATGAGGCCATGGAAGAACGGTTGCCAAAACAGGCGGGATTGCCCCAGCGCAACCCCCATGCCCGCGGACGGGTGCCACTGATTGTCTTGGGTGCCTTGGTGGTCGCCGGCTTTGTGGCGGGCGTTTTCTGGCAGCGCCATCAAACGGCCCTCCGCCAGCCGCCGGGGATGGCACCCGCCCATAATCTTGGATTAGCCGAAAGCACCATCCGGCAAATCACCAATTTACCAGTCCCGGTGGAAATTCGGTTCTACGCCTTGTTCAACGATAAACCTCCATCTGACACCCTGCGGGATTTTGCGGTGCGGATCGGCAGTTTGTTGACGGCCTTCGAGCAAGCGGGGCGCGGCAAAATCACCGTCGTCCGCCGCGAGGAATGGTCGGCGGAAGCCGCACAAAGTGCCGGAGCGGACGGGATTCGCCCGCAAAATCTGGACCGAGACGAACCGTTTTATCTGGGCGTTGCCTTGCTGGCGGAGACGCGTCGCGAGGCGCTGTCTCACCTGCGTCCCGAATGGGAAGCCGCACTGGAATTTGATCTGGCCCGGGCGCTGGACCGGTTGACGCAACCATCCACGCTCCCGCCTGCGACGGACACGGAAGCCGAGGCGGCCGCCGCCCGTGAAGCCGTGCAACGGGCATTACCCAACCTAGCGTCGCTGTCTTTGGAGGAAGCGCGCGACCGCCTGCGCGAGGACGGGCGGAAGGCCTTCGAAACCGCCGTCGCCGCCATGCAGAAAGAATTGCAGGTTGTCCAAGAACGCATCAAGAAGGCAGAAGCCGCGGGCGACGAGGCGGCCCGCCAAGCGGGCTTACAGGAACTGCAGCAAATCCGCGCGCGGCACACGGAATGGCTGGGGGAAAATGCCCGGCGCCTTCAAGCGCAAGTGGAAGCTCTGGACCATCTGAAACGCGATTGAGCGCGCAACCCCGTTCGCTCTTGCCCACATCCGCCAACCCGGCAACACCAACGGTCTCCCCATTGCCGACCCTCAAAAATCACCGCATTACCCCATTCAACAACAACCCCTCCACGCCGGAAGCGCGGAGGGGTTTGTGCGGGCGAAGCCCCGGAGCAGGCGACAAATTCCGCTACGGAGTACTGACCACCCGGTAAAACTGCTGAGGATGATTACGGGTCGGGGTCACAAAACTATAAGCCTCGCCGGTGCCCGTCACCGGGGCGCCGATGTTTTGCCAGCCCCCACCCAATGAGGAGATGGATTGCAATTGATAGTTCTTGCCGATTTCGGTGTGGAACACGATCTCGGCGGCGGTGAAGATTTGAATCTGGTCGGAGCCGCCCGTGCCGGGGGTGCCATTCGCCCAGATCACACCGTCGGGCAGCACCAAGCCCGGGACGGTGGGATTCAACCCCAGCGCAAACTTCAGCCAGTTCGGAATCCCGTCTCCCGCCGGCGTTGCGTTGGGCGCGGCATCCGGATGCGTGACGGACCCGAAGTATTGAATCTGCCAAGCATCGGCCAAACCGTCGTTGTTCCCATCCCCGGTCAGATCGGCGATGGAAGCCTTGAGGAGGCCCACCGCGTAGCTGACGTTGTGGACGCCATAACTGCCGTCCTCGCTCACAAACATGTGATTAAAAGCGGCCCGCAACTGTTGGCGGGTATAACCGGCGGTGACGGTGACCGTGGGAGACCCCAGCGGCGGCAACAGGCGCCCCAACTGATCGAGCAAATTTTTCACCTCGGTTTGCACGCCTTCCACCACGCCGTTGCCATCGTAGTCCACGCGTTTGAGGTTGAAAGACGTGATATTGCCGTGACATTGCACACAAGCGCCGGTGAGTGCCACGTCGTCGGATTTGTCGCCGGGCGTTCCGCCATCCCAACCCACCCGGAAGGTATGCCCGCCCACGTTGCCGAAGGCTGGATGCGCGGGCTCAACTTCTTGCAAATGACAGGTCACACAGGAATCGGCCACCACCTCGCGGTGCGCGGAACTGGGAATCTCCTTTCCATAGGTATATCCGCTGACGCCGGAGAGCATGTCCGCTTGCGGGCCATGATGCGGACCAAAGTAAGGACCGCCGGCGGCCGTTTCCACATACGTGGCCGCGTTGTAATGACTCTGGTGGCAATTCATGCACAGCGCGCCCTTGCCCGCGTTGGTGACGGTGGTGCCATCCACGAGCGTCACCGGCGCCACGGTGCGGAGCATGGACGGGTTTTCCGGTCCGTGTGGATCATGACAGGCGGCGCAGGTGATGGCCTCGTAAGCCGTGCGCAATTCGTTTTGCGGTTTGCCATCCAGGTGATCCACAAACGCCATCGCCGCATGGCACCGCACGCAACTGGCGCGGGAGGCGCCCGTGGGCGTACGCGTGGCCACCGCATGACCGGAATTCGCCCACTCGGCGCCCTTGGCGTAATACGGTTTGGAATCGTGACATTGCGCGCAATCACCCGCACTGAAGCTGACGGAGATGCGCTCGGGATTGCCAAGCGCGAAGGCGTGTTCGCTGCCCGGACCGTGGCAGCTTTCGCACTGGACATTGGCCTTGTTGCGCAGGGCTTCGGGCATCGCCTGATAATTCCCCGGGGTCAACGTGGCGGGAAAGGTCCAGCCGGTTTGGGCCTGCACATCGTCAAACCCGTCGTTGGTCGCGGCGACATGTGTGTCGTAACCCACCGAGTGGCACTTGATGCAATTCTGGTTGAAATGGCCGCCGTAATAGCCGTCCAGGGCGTTGGTCAAAGCCCGGGCGTGCCGGGTCCGGGACCAGGGCGTCAACATATCCGGCAGATAACCGCCGCTGTGGCAGTACTGGCAAATGTCCTTGCCCAGATAGGTGCCGCCGGTGATCTCGCGCGACAACACGAATTGACCTCCATTGGTCGCCACGGTGGCCTGAACCCGGTACTGCCCCGGCACGTCCGGACGCAGCAACCGACGCGAGGCCACCTTGAAAAATTCGCGGTCGCCCCGATTGTAAACCGGCATGTTGGCCAAGAGCGGACTGGGCGCAAGCGTAGCGCTGGACCCGATCGGCTTGGCCACCAATTCCCAAGTGACGCCCAGGATGTCGGCGTCGCCCAGGGTGGCGAGGACCTGCGCCTCCAGATAGGCGGGCTGCCCCACCCCCACAGTGGACAACCCACCGGAAACTTGGGTATCCGCCGGCAGGCCATAATCCTTAATGTCCTGTGGGGTGAGCGCCCGGGTACCAATCTGACCGGGCTGCGCCGAAGCGACGAAGGGCAACAACGTCATTAACAGCGTCCCCGTCAGGGCCGCGATGGTGCGTGATCTGAAGATACGATAGTTCATAAGGCTCGGTGGTGTTCGAGTGGGTCAGGAAACGATCGGGGGTAACGGCTTGGGCAATCGAGAGAACCGCTCCGCGCGGGGAAACGGCGAATGGGCGCGGGCACTCGCGCCAGCGCCGGCAGGGGAAACGGCCAATTCCCGTACGCGGCCCGGGAGATGGCTTGATCCGTCCGCCAAGGCGGAAACACCTGCATCCACCGCTCACGGATGGCGATTAACAGGGCCAGGGTCTTGATCACGCCAGCACTCTAAATCCGGACATTTCGACGGCTTGCCATCACTTGCCAATCATTTTGCGTTTTTTGCCAATTCGCCGACCCCGCCCAAAAACGCATTCATTGGGAGGCGTAGGCTCACCCGCCGGTTTTTAGATTTTTGTCGTCGGAACTGGATGAAGAAGACGGAGCAGCCTCGGAGGCGGGGGCCGTTGGCGCAACCGGTTGCTTCCCGGCAGTCTCGTGTTGCGGTGTTTCCAAAGGATGTTCCTCCGCATGCCAGTGTTCACTCACCCGGCCATCCCAGCACGCGAGATTCAACGGATAAACATCCGGATCAAACATGACGTGATAGAAATGCCAGACGACGATGGCCAGACACGCAAGGATGGCCTCGTAGTAGTGAATGGTCAAAGCCACGTCCACCGCCCATCGCGGCAGCCAAACGGTCACATCCATCTTGAACCAGATCATCAAACCGGTGGTGCCCATGATGATCGTGCCCCAGACCACGGCCCAGTACTCCATTTTCTCCGCGTAGCCGAACCGGCCAATCCGGGGTTTGGTGGCACTGAATCCGACGAGATACTTCAACGCGCCGACCACATCGGCCAGGTCCTGGCGGGTGGGCAGAAAATCTTTGATCAGCCGCCGCCCCTCCCGGGTGGCCAAGATGTAGACGATATGATACAACCCAACCGCCAGGAGCACGACGCCGGCGACGCGATGCGTCCAGCGCCGGAACGGCTCGCTCGACCCCAGCAGACGCGCCACCCACGAATCGGGAAAGCGCAGGGCAAAACCGGTGACCGCCAGCACGATGAAACTGAGGGCGAGCACCGCATGTTGCCAGCGTTGGGAGGCGTTCATCCGCAGAATCGGCCGCCCGGCGGAGCTGAGATGGGCCTTCACCTTTTTGACCAGCAATAGCAGGTTATGCGTGAACATCGCGCCGATCACGCCCACGATCAGCAGCAAATAAATGCGCCGCACCCACCAGTTGATGGCGCTCCCCCAATCCTCGCCGCGCGTGGCCGACGTCAGATCCACGTGAATCTTGCCGGTGACAAAACGCTCCGTGGCGCCCGGATGACAGTTGCCGCAGGTCTCCACCAGATGGGTGGGATGAATCATCGAATCGGGGTCGCTGGACGGCAGAATCTTGTGATACCCGTGGCAGCTCCCGCAATTGGCGGCCACGGTCGAGCCGTATTGCGCGGCCAATCCGTGGTAACTCTCAAAGAACGTTTTGACGCGGTCCCGCGGCAGATTGTAACGGGTATTCAACCGTTCCGACGCGTGACACCGGCTGCAGACCTCCTCGGAAATCGTCTGGGGCTGCGAGCCGGTGAACGAGGCAATCTGATGTTCGTAATGGCAGTCCGTGCAGGTGGGCGCGTCGCGCACGCCGGCCGCCAGCGCACGGCCGTGAACGCTCGCGGCATAATCTTCCGCCGCTTGCGCGTGGCATTCACCGCACATCTCCGCCTGACGGGTAACGTGCAGGGGCGAAGCTGCGAACTTGGGCGACACGACTTCATGGGCGCCGTGGCAATCCTGGCAGGTGGCGGCGCCGGCGACGCCAGCCGCCAGTGCCCGGCCATGCACGCTGGCACCGTAACTGGCCGACTGCCGCTCATGGCAGGCGCTGCAATTCACCGGCTTGGCCGGGACATCGTCATCCGGATGTGCCTCGGTCACGTCCGTATGACAGCTCACGCAGGTATTCGTCCGGTGGACCGACGCTGCCAGCTTGGCGGCGTCCACAAAAACCGAGACTTCCCGCCCGGAGGCGTCGGTCTTCGTCAACGTCTCGTCCTCGTGGCAATCCAGGCAATGGCTGTTTTTAATTTCCGGGGCCGCCGCCACCGTCAACACCACACCCAACAACCAACAGGCACCAATGGCCTTTCCATTCATAAATCCACCGCCCGGCCGCGTCCGCCGGTCAGACGCCTCCATGCGTCAAGCGCCGCACCATTGCGTAGATGATCAGCACCAACAAAAACACACCGAGACCGAAAAACAGATAGCCAAACGTGCGGGCGATGGATTTCCACCGTTCCCACTCGTCCTTCACGCGGTGCTGGTCCAACCGCCCCTCGGCGACCAACCGGTCGTGCCAGCGTTTGCGTTCGTGCAACAATTCCGCCTTCGAGACGCGCCCGGAAAAAATCACGGTGTCCATGGGGAACTTCTCAATGCGGAAATGGGTATTGAAAAAGTGGATGGAAAAAATGAAGCCGGCGGCCAGCAGCGCCTCGTCCGAGTGAACGATCAACGCCACGTTGATGATCCAGCCGGGTAGGAATTGAGTGAACCAGGCGGGGAACCACATGATCACCCCGGAGGCGCCAATGATGAACACGCCCCAGAAAACGGCGAAGTAATCGAACTTTTCCCAATACGTCCAGCGGTCGAACTGCGGCTTGGGTCCCTTGCCGAAAAACCACTTGTTATGAGCCACAAAATCACGCCAATCCTGCAGGGTCGGCACCATGGAATCAGGGCCAAACAGCACCCCCCACAACCGCCGCATCTGAAACCGGCCCGTGACTGGATCCCGCACCGCTTTCCGTCCCCGCCACGCCTTGCCGGCCAGCGCAATCAGATGCAAGCCAAAGTAAAGGAACGTCACGATCGCGCCAAACCGGTGCAGCACCCGCGCCGTATCGGGGCCGCCGATCACGTCGAACATCACCTTCGCCCAATTCGTATAGTAAAACTTGAGCGGCATTCCCGTGATGACCAGCAGCAGGAAACTGGTCACCACGAGGAAATGCAGGAACCGGTCAAACGGCGCAAAGCGCGAGAACCACTCGTCATCCTCCTGAATCTCGATTTTGGCTTCGCGGAAGGTTTTGGAATCGTTGAGGTATAGGTAAATGGCCCGGACCAGCCAGGCCAGGGTGTGCAAACCAAAGAAGGCAAACACCCCGACCACAAGCGCCGTCATCCCGACAAAGACGGCGTGCAACAGCGGATAATTGGCCCGATCCAACGGGTTGGCGTGCGGTTTGTATTGGGTGAAACCTGCGGTGGCATCGGGATGGCATTTCTGGCAGGTGGCCAGGATATTGGTGGAGGAAAGCCGGGAACGCGGATCGGACGGAGGATACACGTCGTGGTGGCCGTGGCAGTCGTAGCACGCCGCCACGTCGGGCGCGACGTTCGGGCGGCCCAAAGCCATGGCCTTGCCGTGGTAAGTATCGCGGTAGTGAACGAGCCGGTCTTCATGGCACTGGCCGCATTTCTGATCGCTCGTGGCCTTGAAATGGCCGGAGGCGGGCAATTCAATTTCGTGCGCGGAATGGCAGGTGGTACACACCGGGGCGTCGGCATGCCCCTGGGCCGCCAGTTGGCCGTGAACGCTCGCGGCGTAGGTTTGTTCCACGCCGAAATGACATTGACCGCAGGTCTTGGCCACATTTTCCGGGGCAATCGGAGAAGTGGGGATCGTCGCGCGGGCGATGTCATGCACGCCATGGCAATCGCTGCAACTTGGAGCAACAATCAAGCCCTGCGCCAGCTTGCGGCCATGAATACTGTCCTGATACTGCGCCGCAACCTCGGGATATTTGATGTGAAACTTCGCCGCCAGCGCTGGATTGGTGTGACACTGCGCGCAGGTGCGGGCGAGGTTCAATTTGAACACGGGCGAGCCGGGATGCCGGGAAGACAAAATGGCGTGACTGCCGTGGCAACTGGCGCACGTGGCCGCCGCCGCCGCCCCCTGGGTGTGGCTGGAGCCGTGGATGCTGCGCAGGTATTCGCGCTGGGCCTGTTCGTGATTCGCCTGGCTCTCGTGACAGCCGACGCAAGTCGCGGGCTTGGCCGGGACATCGTCATCCGGGTGTTTGTCCGTGATGTCGGCGTGACAATTCACGCACAGCACGGCGCGGTGGACGGAATTCGACAACAAGCCGGCGTCCACGAACACGGAGATTTCCCGGCCCTGCGCGTCGGTCTTGGTGAGGGTATCGTCTTCGTGACAATCCCAGCAGTGGGAGTTGGGCAACGGTTCGGCGTTCACCGCCGCAATGCCCGCCGCCACGAACAACGCCAGCACGGCGGACACCCCCCGGCGCCGATTGGGAAAAGAAATAGCGGGGAGATTCACAGCGCCTCAAGGTCCGCCGTCGTGACAGTCATTACAGAGATAGGCGGGGTCATATTCGTCTTCGGGATGCTTGAACGGCTGGCCGGCGCCGCTGAGATTTTCCAGTTCCGCTTCGGTGCCCTGGGCCAGAATCACATGGCAGGTATTGCAGTCGGTGAAGGTGATTTTCCGGGTGCCGTCCGCGGAGAGGTGTTGATCGTCGTGACACCGGAAACAGCCGGGCCAATCCTTGTGGCCGATATGCTCGGGATACGCCCGCCAGTCGGCGTTCATCAGCGGGAAAAAATTCTGCCGGTAGATTTCCTGCACGGCGGCCACCGCCGTCCGGGTGCGCGCATCATCGGGATAGGCGGCTTGCAGTTCCTTCTCAATCTGGTCCAGCGCGGCTTGGACGGTGGGATACTTTTGCACCAGCAACTCCGTGGCCTTGGCGCGAATGGACGGCAACGTGCGATCCAGCCGCCCGTTCGCCAGCGCCAGGTCCACCGCCTCGTTGGGCGTCTCGTAACGGTGCGAGGGCCGGTTGTGGCAATCCATGCAATCCATCTTGCGGATTTCCATTCCCGCGAGGTCATTGGTGAAATCTTTCGCACGGTATTCCACCAGTTCGCCCCGCTCATCCCGGTACCGCACCCAGGGAATTTTCAAGCGTTTGTCGTCGGCGGCGACGTATTCGACATGGTTGTTGATGTGCCAGTGAATCCCGCCCTCGTGGTGGCGTTGCGGATCGCCGCCGCCCACCCGCAGCAACAACCGCACGGAATACTCGGTGTTCTCCTCGTCGCTCAAAAAATGGCGGTAGGTTTTGACGATGTTGCCGGAAAACTTCTGCGGCCAGTGACATTGCTCGCAGGTATCCTGCGCCGGGCGCAAATTGCGAATGGGCGTGGGGACCGGGCGGGGATACTTGTTGGCGGCGGCCGCGTACACCTGGTACAACCCGGACAATTTGGAACGCACAAACCACGAGGCCCCCGGGCCGATGTGACATTCGGCGCACGACACCCGGGCATGGACCGAATGTTCGTAGCGGACCTTTTCCGGCTCCATCACGGTGTGGCAGGCCTCCCCGCAGAAGGTCACGGATTCTGTAAAGTGATAGCTGTGATAGCTGCCGATGGCGGTGATCAACAAGAACACCACACTCGCCAAAATGAACCCCCCCAACAACCGCCGGTCCCGGGGACGCGCCAGATCAATCACCAACGATCCCGGCCGGCCCTGTGGCGAGCGGATGAGCTTGCGCCGGGCCAGCCACAAGCCCACGGCCACCAAGACCAGGCCCATCGTGGTGAAAATCGGCGCCACCAAGTAGGTCAGCACGCCGATATACGGATTCGAGCCGCGCGCCAGCGAATCCATGACGAACAACAACAGAAACGCAAACAAGCTGGCCACCATCACGACCAGCCCGGTGAGGGTCAGCCAGTTTCGGTAAAATTGCCGGCGCGGAGGAGGAGAAGCCGCTGGAGAAGTCATGCAATGGGGGCCGGGGTGCGGGACTGTGAAAAAAATGCTTAGGTGTTAAGGACGGGGTTCAATCCGATGAACCGCGAACTTCTGAAGCGCCGTTCGGCCGCGCGGATTACTTCCTGTCCGACCCGTTCCGGCGGCAATTAAAACCGGCGACCCGCCACCGGAGCGCGCGGCGCATGGCGGACCGGAGAGGCGGCCAACCGCCGCCCCTCCGGCGCCGGAGGAACTACTTCTTGAAAGTCCGCATGTGTTTGACGAGCGCTTTGATCTCGTCGTCCGACACGCCTTCCAAGGGTTTCATGACGGTTTTGCCGTCTTCCTTGAGGCCTTCCTTGATGGCTTTGAACGCTTTGTCGTCCTTCAATTCGGCCTGGACTTTGGGATTGCTGTAATCCTTGGCACCCGCTTTTTTGCCCATCTTGGTGTCGCCCTTGCCATCGGGACCGTGGCATTTGGCGCATTCTTTGGTGTACAGGGCCTTGGCTTTGGCGGCATCGGCATGGGCGATGCAAACCATGCCGGCGAGAAGGACCGCGGTCAGTGTTAACAATTTCTTCATGGTTGCTTTATCGGCTATTCATTGTTTGTTAAAGGCGGTTCTGGTCCGGCCTGCGGGAAGACCCAACCCTCAGCCTGCGTTTCCTCAACCCATTACCCAAACCAGCAAGCAGCCTCAGCCACTGTGCAGACCCCGCACACCCCAGCCGCTTGCACGCAGACCCAACCTAGTCCATCCGCAGTGTCCGGAACCAGAACCATCACTAACGCGGACGAATTTAACCGCGCCCGCATTCACCGCTTTGCCTATCTTGTCAAAGAAACACCTTTAATTGTCAGGCCCCCAAAACCGCCCGCCGACAGCAGAATCGCCCGGGGAATCTTTGGCTTGGGCATAATCACCGGCGCGTTCGATCCGGGCAACTGCGCCGGAAATCACTGGTTGTCCATGACAATTTAAGTTGGCCAGCACCACGCCAATTGCCGTGTGAACCGCGTGCGTCAGCCTCTTCTCCAAGCCGAAAGCTGCGGCCATGCCGCCTTGCGTAACCCTGCTTGACATTCAAAAACCACGGCCGATATTGGTTGCGACAGAAAAAAATCTTATGAAACTGCCGGCTTTCTTCGCGATTTTCATGGCGTTCACGGTCGGGCCCACCTCGGCGGCTGGCGGGGGTGCTGATCAGGTCACGCTGCAATTGAAGAAATCCGGCGCCCAGGCGGCGGTGGACATCCATTCCCGGATGGCGCTGCCGGTCAGTGTGATGTATCCGGAATACACCATTCAGGGCAGTCCGGATTTGGTGAACTGGCAGACGGTGGCTGGACCGATCGTCGGAAGCCAGGGGGTATCCGACGAATGGCTGCGGGTGGCGGTGTCGCCGGCGGGCGATCAGGCCTTCTACCGGGCAATTGCCGAGGTCAAACTCAATGCTGACGGGGACGACAATGGCGCGGCCATTTATGGGTATGACACGGAGTTCAAGCGGGAACTGCAAACGCTCGGCCAGTTGCCACTGGCGGATTTCATCGCGATCTATACGCCGACGAACGAATACCTGCCGCAGATTTCGTTCGATCCGACCACCGCGGAGTTTTGGGATTGGTTCAACGTGGACCCGGCTGTCTGGAATGCGACCAACAGTTGGAACAATCAGCGCCTGTATGATTTCCGGCTCAGTCCGGCGGAATTTGCTGTCTTTCAAACGAACGGATTCGTTGTCAGCCAGCGGATGGAGCGCGACAGTTTCGCGGATGTCTTTTATGACCTCTACACGGACGATCTCCCGGTCCTGGTCACGACGGATGCGATCCTGCATGCCTGGCACCGTTCGTTCGTCACCCTGCTCGCGGAGATCGAAGAAACCGGATTTCACCCGACCTTGTCGAATTTGGTGGTCGCGATGTCCGCGCAAGTGCCGTCGCTTTGGGCGCGGGCGCAAGGGACCGCCCTGACAGACGGGGTTCTGGACGCTGACTATTTTCTGGCGGTGGCCCGCTCGCTCATCAGCGGGGCGACCCATGACGGCTTCCTGGGACAGCAGGCGCGCGTTGCGGCGACGCTGGCCGCCATCAACAACCAACAGCCGGTGGTGTGGTTTAACCTGTTTGGCGAGCCGCGCGCCGTGGATTTCTCGCAGTTTCAAGTGCGCGGGCACTACGCCAGCTCCGAAGGGCTATCCAACTACTTTCGCACCATGATGTGGTGTGCGCGGGCGGATTTTCGCTACGCCGGTGCCGCGATGAGGGCCGATGGCAATTGGGCGACGAATAATTTGCGCGAACTGGCCGGGGCGGTGGCGCTGGAATTCCTGCTCCAAGATTCCGGCTCCTTCAACGCCTGGCTTGATTTCAACCGGACCCTGGAGATGTTTGTGGGCGTCCCCGACTCGCTCAATTTCGCCCAGTTGCACGGGCTGCTGTCGTCCGCGGGCATCCATTCGCCGGCCAACCTGCCCAGCCGGGAGGCGTTGATCCAACTGCAAGGGCAACTCATGTCCGGCCAACTGGGTCTGCAACAAATTACCGGCGACTATTACTACGCGCCGTTCGCTGCCGAAGCGCTGAAACTGCCGCGGTCGTTCACGGTGATGGGTCAGCGATTCGTGATGGACAGTTGGGCGTTTCAGAAATGCCTGGTCAAAGAGATCCTGTGGGATGAAGACGGCTTCCCGGGCGTGGAGGATCTGGTCATGCGACGGGTGCCCAGCGCGCTGGATGTGGCGTTCGCCGTACTGGGCAACGACCAGACCGTTCCGTTGCTCGCGGACCGGATCTCCCGGACGCATCTCACGTTTGCCGATGGCCGGCCGTTCTGGCGGGACGGCCTGCAGTATCAGCACAACCTCGCCGCGGTGCGCAATGTCCTTGATCGCCAGTGCCCCGCTGCCTGGACCCACAGCATCTACCATCACTGGCTGGCTTGCTTGCGGGAATTGTCCGCCCCCACCACGGACCGGGAATATCCCGAGGCCATGCGCACACAGGCTTGGGCCATGAAGACCTTGAACACGCAGCTCGCCTCGTGGACTCAACTCCGGCACAACACGGTGCTCTACGCAAAACCATCCTACACACCGATCCTGCTCTGTGCCTATCCGGATGGCTATGTCGAGCCGCGTCCGACGTTCTGGGCGCGGATGCGGAGCATGGCGCAGGCGACCAAAGCGGTCCTGGCCACGCTGCCCGCCAGCGGGGTGTACACGTACACCCATTCCATAACCAACTCGGCCGGTTTCCCGGAATATCTCAAGGTGTCGGTGAGTGGGGCCACCATGTTTTCCAACCGTCTGGCGGTGATGGACGAGTTTGTCAACACCACGCGAACCTTGCAGACCATCTCCGAGAAAGAACTGTCCCGGCAGCCGCTTTCGCTCGATGAGAGCCTGTTCCTGCAACACCTCGTGGAGTTCGACTATACCGGAGCCCGAACCTATACGGGCTGGTATCCCGCGCTGTTTTACCAGCCGGGAAAAGACATCGTTCCCCTGGACCCCGCGTCCGGAATTCAAGTGAGCGGGGACAACGAGGGTTCGGATTATTGGGATGCGCTGGTCACCGATGTCCACACCGATCCACCGGACCAGCTCACTCCGGACCCGGGGAGCATCCTGCATGAAGGCATTGGCAACGTGCAAATGCTCTGGATCGCGGTGGACTGCGGCCCGGACGACCGTGCGGTCTATGCCGGCCCGGTCTTGAGCCACTACGAATTCGAGTTGGGGCCGACGACGCGCCTCACCGATGCCGAGTGGAAGGACCGGGTGCGTGCCGGCCTGCTGCCGCCCCAACCGGAATGGACACGCAGTTATCTCGTGCCCAAACCCTAACGCCGGAAAATAGGCAAGCCCCGTTAGCGGCGGCATCTCGGTAGAAACAGGCGCAAACAATTCCCCAGCTCCGTTCGGAGCGGCATCGTCCGGCGTCACCGCCGTGGCCATGGAGTCCACCGGGGGCCATTGGATCCCGCTCTTCCAGATCCTCGAAACCGCCGGCTTCGAGGTGTGCCTGGTCAACGCGCGCCACTGCAAAAATCTGCCCGGCCGCAAGACCGCCGTGCAGGACTGTCAACGGCGGCAATATCTCCACTCGGTCAGCCTGTTGCGCGGCAGCTTCCGTCCGTCCGCAACCGTCTGCGCCGTGCGCGCGCTCCTGCACCATCGCGACGGCCTGGGGCGCGCCGCCGCCCTCGGCCTCAAACTCGTCCCCGCTCAATGACTTGCACCATCAACTTATCGGGAGGCGATGTGTGTCTCATCCTCTGTCTTTTTCTTGGTGAACACTTTGGCAATTTTAACGAGTGTGATCAAACCCAGACAAAACCCCATCACCGCCGCACCGATAAACACTCCCCAAATCATCCCCACCGCTGCCGCGTAGCGCGGCAGTGCAGCGGCGTCAGCGGATGTAACGAACAACTCCTTGACGAACTCTGGTGAAATCAGCGCCACCAAAAAAGCGAACCCACCGCCCATCGCCGCCGACAATAGAGCCGCTCCTAACACGTAGAGAAAATAGCGTAGAAATGTCATGGTGTGCGAAAGCGGCTAACCCGAAAATTTCATTAAAGAAAGTCGCAACGGAGGTTTCGGCCCAATATCTATTGGGTTAAATGAAAGAAAACCACACCGCTGCGACGGGGACAGTTTGTAACGCGGAAGTCTTCAGTTTTCCAGCCGTAAAAAAGCGCGTCGTCCAGGCC
>MWDV01000067.1 GCA_002070715.1 Verrucomicrobia bacterium ADurb.Bin118 | reverse complement strand
GGATGACGCTCGGCCACGCCGCTGCTCCGGGTGAGGTTGCGGACCACGCCATGTTCCGCCGGCACGGAAAAAAGATCGCCGCGCGCCTCAAACACCGCCCGTTTCCCGCCGGGCGAGAGGGTCGCGGTTTGCAGCAGGCCGGAGACGTTTTCCAGCCGGGGCCGCAACGTGGCGCGGTCGGTGGTAACGGTGATTTCCACCTCCCGGTACTTCTCCGTTTTGAGGTCCAGCAGATACAACCGCCCGGCGTTCTCAAACACGATGTCCTCCGGGCCGATACTGGGGAAATGCACGTCATAATCCGTGAAGAACGTGACCTGCCGGAATTTCCCCTGCTGAATGTCGGCCGCCCAGAGGTTGAAGCGTTTGTTCGCGTCCCGATCGGACAAGAAATAGAGCGTGCGGCCATGCCACATCGGAATGGATTCGGACGCCTCGGATTGCGTGAGGTTGCGGGCCTTGAAGGTGGTGAGATCGAACAGCCAGAGATCGGGATTCATACCGCCCCGATAACGTTTCCAAGTGCGGAAATCCACGCTGATGGGATTGTAGGCGATGGTTTGGCCGTCCGGCGAAATCGCGCCGAACTCGCCGTAGGGCATGGGCAGTTTCTCGGGCAGGCCCCCCTCCGCCGGCACTTTGTAAAGCTGGTTGAAGCGGTCCTTGTAACTGGTCATGGTCGTGGCGTAGAGGATGTGCCGTCCGTCCGGGTACCAGCCCACCATCCGGTCGGGCGCGCCGTGGTGGGTGAGGCGTTGGGGTAGCCCGCCGGTGACCGGCATCACATAGATGTCGAGATTCCCATCGTAGTTGCCGCTGAAAGCAAGGCGGGTTCCGTCCGGTGAAAACTTGGGAAAAGATTCCTCCCCACGCGGCGAACTCAGGCGCACGGCTTCCCCGCCGGTTTTGGGGGCGACCCAGATATCGCCCGCGTACACAAAAGCGATCTGCGTGGCCGAGACATCCGGATGCCGCATCATGCGCGCGTCAATGCGCGCCGGTTTTTCCGCCGCGGGACTGGCGGGAGAAATCAACAGGAGAGCGAGCGCGACGCCGGTAATGAGCAGTGGTCTCATAAAAGTCCCGGAAAAAATGCCCAAACGCCCCGCCCGAGGCCAGTAATCATTTTTCATCAATTGCGCACGAGGTTGACGGCCGGGGCGTAGGCAGTCCATGCTGGCGGCGTCATCGAACAGCAACGGGCTATCCCGGGGCGCGCCGCTTCGCCGCGTGGCGGGCGGACCCGGGCGGCGTTTGGAATGACTCCATGCTTTATGAAACCTGTCGCTCTGGCCGCCGACCGGCAAACGCCCTGCGGCGGGTTTCGCCCACCCCACACCGTTAACCGTCACCTGTAATTATGCCTGCTACCTACACCATTGGCCTGGACTACGGCACCAACTCGGTTCGCGCCCTCATCGTCAACTCCGCCAACGGCCGGGAAATCGCCACCGCCGTCTGGGGTTATGAAACCGGCTCGGAAGGCGTGATTCTTTCCCGCGATCCCAACCTCGCCCGGCAAAATCCGGCGGACTACGTCAAGGGCGCCGCGATCACGATCCGGCAGGCGCTCGCGGCGGCGCGGAAAAACGTGCGGGGATTCCGACCCGAACAGGTCATCGGCATTGGCGTGGACGCCACCGGCAGCACGCCGTTGCCGGTGGATGCCCAAGGGCAACCACTCGCGTTCCAGCGTAAGTTCGCCCGGCACCCCGCCGCCCAAGCCTGGCTTTGGAAAGATCACACCAGCGTGGCCGAGGCCGCCGAGATCACCCAAATGGCCCGCCGGCTCCGCCCGCAATACCTCGCCAAATGCGGCGGCACTTATTCCAGCGAATGGTTCTTCAGCAAGATTCTCCACTGCCGCCGCACCGCGCCGGCGGTGTTCGCCGCCGCCCATACCTGGGTGGAGTGCGCGGATTACATCCCCGCCATGCTGACCGGGACGGAGCATCCGGATCAATTGACAGTGGGCGTTTGCGCCGCCGGCCACAAGGCGATGTACCACGATGATTGGGGCGGGTACCCGGACGCCCGATTCCTCGGGAAATTGGATCCAGAACTGGCGGCGCTACGCGCCCGGCTGCGACCCCGGGCGCATCCGATTGACCGTGCGGTCGGCGGTTTGACGGCGGATTGGGCGCGCCGCACCGGTTTGACGGCGGGCATTCCCGTGGCCGTGGGCGCCATTGACGCGCATCTCGGCGCCGTCGGGAGCGGCATCGGACCTGGCACGATGACCCAGATCATCGGTACCAGTGCCTGCACCATGATGGTCGTTCCCGCAGGGCGGGCCTTGGCCGATGTGCCGGGGTTGTGCGGCATCGTCAAGGGCAGCATTCTGCCGGGGTATCACGGACTGGAAGCCGGCCAGGCGGCGGTGGGTGACATTTACAATTGGTTCGTGAATTATCTCCAACCCGGCGGGCCGGCGGGCACGCACGCGGCGCTCACGGCGGCGGCGGCCAAACTCCAACCCGGCGAGAGCGGCCTGCTTGCGCTGGATTGGAACAACGGCAATCGCACCATCCTCGCGGACCAACAACTCACCGGCCTGTTGCTCGGCCAAACCCTCTACACCACGCCGGCGGAAATCTACCGGGCATTGATCGAAGCGACCGCGTTTGGCGCGTTGACGATCATCCGCCGCTTCGAGGAATACGGCATCCCGGTCAAACAAATCATCAACTGCGGCGGCATCGCGGAGAAGAACCCGCTGGTCATGCAGATTTACGCCGACGTCACCGGTCGCCCGATGAAGGTCAGCCGTTCCGCGCAAACCTGCGCGCTGGGCGCGGCCATCGCCGGCGCGGTCGTGGCCGGGGCGCACCGGAACTACGCCGCAGCGCAGAAAGCGATGACCGGCCTCAAACCGCGCGTCTTCAAACCCAACCCGAAAGCGCACGCCGTTTACCAACAACTTTACGCGCTCTATCGTCAGCTCCATGACGCCTTCGGTGTTGCGGAGTGGACCGGCAACTTGTCCCAGGTGATGAAGCAGTTGATTGCGCTTCGCTCGGCCGCGAGACGCGTTGCCTGACGCACGACCGCAACGCCGGCCCGCTGACAAAAAGCGGTAGCCGGCAGGGCGGCATTCACGCGGGGGTGCGGTTGCGTTGAAATCCGATCAAATAAATGATCGGCAGGATGCCGACGGTGTTGAACACGGCGATGCAAATAAACCAGGCCAGTTGGCTGTTACGCGCGCTCTTCCACATGGCGATACACTTCCAAACACCCTCCCAGATGCCCAGCACCCCAATGACCAGCGCCAATAGAACGAATGAAAACCGGGGAGAATCAAAGCTGTTGCCTATCATGGCGGGAGTATGACTCCACCGGAGCCGGGAGCAAGCCGGTAGGGCCACGCGGACCTGCGTTTGCGGTCGTCGCCCGCACTTGGCGCTTTGGCCGTTCCGCTGATCCCGCCCGCAGTCGGGGATTTGTTTGCAAAGCCCGCAACAGGAAGCCGTATGCGGCATGACCCGTGCCGAGCCATCACCTTGGCGGGGAGAATGAAACCCGTTGTTGCCGCATTGTCCGGTGCCTGAATGCCTCCCGGCGCCGCACAGTTTTCTTGCCAGCGGATGCGCGTGGCGACATCGTGTGGGCCATGCCTGCCGCGCTGCCCGACAACCGCGTGAGGGCGGCACTCCGGCGGCCGGGCCGCCACGAAGAATTGAAAAACCAAACCCATGAACAACCGGAAACCAATCACCACCGCGTTGACGATCCTGGCCCTGCATCTGGCCGCTGGAGCGCAGGATGTTCCCTCCGCCCCGCGCCTCGTCATCCACGCCGATCAAGGCAAACAGACCATCAGCCGAAATATCTACGGTCATTTCGCCGAACACCTGGGACGCGGCATCTACGGAGGCATCTGGGTGGGCGAGGACAGTTCCATCCCGAACACCCGCGGCATCCGCAACGACGTGGTGGCCGCGCTCAAACAAACCCAAGTGCCGGTCTTGCGCTGGCCGGGCGGTTGTTTCGCGGATGAGTATCATTGGCAGGACGGCATCGGCCCGCGCGACCAACGCCCCGCGATGATCAACACCCATTGGGGCGGCGTGGTGGAGAACAACCACTTCGGCACGCACGAGTTCATGGACCTGTGCGAGCAGCTCGGCTGCGACGCCTACATCTGCGGCAACGTCGGCAGCGGTTCGGTGCGGGAGATGATGGAGTGGGTCGAGTATCTGACCAGCGATGCCGATTCCCCGATGGCCAACCGCCGCCGCCAAAACGGGCGCGCCCAGCCGTGGCGTGTGCGGTATTTCGGCGTGGGCAACGAAAGCTGGGGCTGCGGCGGCCACATGCGCCCCGAGTATTACAGCGACCTCTACCGCCGGTACCACACTTTTGTGAAAAATTATCCGGGCTCCGAAATCCACCGCATCGCCTGCGGCGCCAACGGCGGCGACTACCGCTGGACCGAAGTGCTTATGGACCGGGTCGGTCCGGGGATGATGCACGGCCTTTCGCTGCATCACTACACGATCCCCACCGGTAACTGGGGCCGGAAAGGCTCGGCCACGCAGTTTGACGAGGCCCAGTATCACGGCGCCCTCCGGCGCGCGCTGGAAATGGAGACGTTGATCCGCCGCCACAGCGAGATCATGGACCGCCGGGATCCGCAAAAACGCGTCGGCTTGATCGTGGATGAGTGGGGCGTCTGGGCCGATCCCGAACCGGGCACGAACCCGGGATTCCTTTATCAACAAAACTCCTTGCGCGACGCCCTCGCCGCCGCGGTGACGCTGAACCTCTTCAACCGCCACGCCGACCGGGTGCGAATGGCGAACATCGCCCAAACCATTAACGTGCTCCAAGCGATGCTCCTGACCGACGGGGAGAAGATGATCCGCACGCCCACCTATCACGTTTTCGCCATGTACACCGTGCATCACGACGCCACCCTGCTGCCGACGGAGTTGACCGGCCCGGATTACGCGCTGGGCGGCGACACGATTCCCGGCCTGAGCGTTTCGGCCTCGCGCGACGCCGCGGGCGTGATCCACGTCTCGTTGGCCAACCTGCATCCGGCGCAACCGGTGGTGTTGGCCGCCGAGCTCCGGGGCGCGAGGCCGCGGCGCATCACCGGCCGGGTGCTAACGGCGGACTCGGTCCAGGCACACAACACCTTTGACCAACCGGAAACGGTGCAACCGGTCGGGTTCCATGATTGCCAACTGACCGACGGCGGATTCACCGTCAA
>MWDV01000066.1 GCA_002070715.1 Verrucomicrobia bacterium ADurb.Bin118 | reverse complement strand
AAGGCGTTGACCATGCGGATGTTGGCTTCCTTGGCGGCGTCCATGACTTTGATGATCTGGCCGAACGGCGCGCGGCGATCGGCGTTGATGGCCAGTTTCAACTGGGGATTGCCGGCGACCTGGGTGCGCAACAGGTGTTTGAGGCCCTCCACGGTCACCGGCCGGCCATCCGGCCCCACGCGCAAAAAGCCTTCGGCGTCCACCGTGACCACCAACGGGGCGTCCTCGTGGGCACCGGTCCGCTCCGCTTGGGTGGATTCCGGCAGCGCCAGCCGCAGGGCGGGTTGCTGTTTGAAAGTGGTGGTCACCGTGAGGAAAATCACGATCACAATCAGCACATCAATCAGCGCCACAATGATGATCGGCGGCATCTGACGGCGTTGGCGGACGATAAAACGCATGGCTAACGGGAGCGGACCAAGCCCGCGGAGCCGCCGCCCGGGCGGGGGGATTCACGGATGAGACGCGCCGGGGTCATGATGCCTTTTTCCCTTCCCGGTATTGTCGGCGCAGGAATTTTTCGCACACGGTTTCCATCTCCACCGTGAGGGTTTCCACTTTTTTGGAGAAATAACTCCACGCGATGAGCGAGGGAATGGCGATGAGCAGGCCGATGAGGGTGGCGTTCAGAATCAGTGCGATGCCGCGCGCGAGCCGGGCGGCGTCGCTCAAGCCCGCCTGGCCAATGTCCGCAAACAACGTCATCATGCCGACAATCGTGCCCACCAACCCCAGCAACGGCGCCACGCCGACGGCGATTTCCAGGACCACCAAGCCGCGTTCCAACCGGACGACCTCGCGCCGGGCGCGGGTTTGCAGCACACTTTCGTTTTCCTCCTTGGGCCGGTCCAGATGTTCGGCGGCCAGCAACAACAGCCGGCCCAGCGGCGAGGCGTGTTGCCGGCACACTTGTTGCAGGGCGGGCACGGCGCTCCGATCGGCGCAGACCTCAACCGCGGTATGCACGGCGGGAGGGACCACCTTGCGCCAGCGCAGAGCCAGGCCGCGCTCGATGATAAACGTCAAGCTGACCAGCGAGGTCAGCACCAACAAAAAATAAACCACGGATTCCATGCTTCATTCAATTTTCCGCCGGCGCCGGGGTCGGCGCGGTCAGTTGTAAAAAAACGTAAATTGCACGCGCCGTTGATTGTCGTTCACCAGCCGGCGCAGGTCGCTTGGCCACGGTGCGTAGGGCGCCGGGTCCAGGACCGCCATTTCACAAATCAGGCTTAAATCCTCGCCCACGGTCTTTTCCAAAACGGTCATATCAGTAATGCGCCCGTTGTAATGCAAGGCAAATTGCACCACCACCTTGCCGCGTTGGTGGCCATCGTAGCGTTTGGCGTCCAGCAAATCGTACCAGCGCTGGGATACCGCGTTGATAAAGGCGGCGTCGTAGGCGCCAAACGGGGTGGCTTTGGCGTCCAGCGCGGCAAATTCCAACCGTCGGCGCACGCCCCCCTCCTGTTTCATCTTTTGTCCGGGCGGCTGGTTTTCCAACCGGGCACGCGCTTCCGCCAGCGTGCGGGGACGCGGACGCGCCGCCGGGCCGGGATTGAGACGCAGGGCCGGTTCGGGTCGGGTCAGCGCGAGCTGGCCGGGGCCCGGCGCTGGCCGGGGCTGGGCGGTATCTGGGGAAGGTGCGGGCGTTGGTGCGGGTGGCGTTGGCGTGGCGGGTGCCTCGGGTTCGGCGGGCGGCTCAGGCTCGGCGGGCGCCGCTGGCAACATGGGTTGCAGCCGGTCAAAGCGATTACGGGGAACGTCCTCGGTTTTCGGGACTAGTTCCTGCGTGCCGGTGATTTTGGGAATGCCGGTGTCTTGGTCGGCCTCGGGATTGGCGGCCAGCGAGTTTTTATCGGAGTAAAACGGCGTTTCCTTGGGCGGTTCGGGGGTGGCTTGGCGGGGGCTGACGTTGATGAAGACCAAGGGCGGCGCCTCGGCGGGTGGGGCGGACGGTGGCTCGGTGAGGCGGGCTTCCAAGTGGCGGTCGCGCTTCAACCCGGGCGGCAGCAACGCATCCTCGCGCCATTGAAAGTGCCGGGCCATTTTGTAGGTGCCAAAAATCAGCAGATGCACGATCACCGACAGCACAAACGCCGGCACCAACCGCAGGTGTTCGCGGCGGTCCGGGCGCAACGGTAACGGGCTGACGGCGTCATCGGCCATGGCAGCAAGATGGCCACACCGGCGGGCAGGGGCAACTATTTAGCCCGGGACCGTTTTCAAAGGCTCCGGGTCACTGGGGCCGGACGCCCGCGCCGCGCTGAAGAGGGCAGCGGATTCAAGAGTTGCCTGCGTGCCGTCAGTCGTCTCATGCCATTCGCGAATCATCGGCTGAGTTCCGGGGCGAGCCAGACGCCCCAATCCCCGCTCCGGCCATCGCCGGCGTCTTCCACCAGCAATTCCAGCCGGGAAACGCCTTCCAGATTGACGGTCTGTTCCCGCGGCTGGTGATCGTTGATGATCCGGGAACGGAACAGTTCCCGTCCATCGCCTTTGATGACGAAGACGACCGAGCCCGGATGATGATCCTGCAAACCGTAGCCGGTGGTGAGCGATTTCCAGTTTTGATCCAGTTGCACGACATGCCGGGCCGGGGCATGGGCGTAAAGGCCGGAGGGGAAGAATTGGCCGTCCACGGCCAACAAGCTGTCTAGTTCCCCTTCGGCCGGCACCTGGTTGCGGAGCGGCGGCCCCCAACCGGTCGTCGCCGATTCCCACACGATGTCCGCGAGCCGGCAGCGTTTTTGCTTCGGCGGTATTTCGCGCAACGCCTGCGGCGGGCCGGCGGAAACCAGTTGCCCGTAGTGCGCCAGTTTCTGATGCAGCCGGGTGACGGCTGGGTGCGTCCGCTTTGCTTCGGCTGCGATGGCCGTCAAGCGCGCTTTATCCCTGGCGCGATAGGCCGCTTGGGCGCGCTGAATCCACACCGTTTCGATCAGCGGTTCAACCTGCGCCCGGCCCTCCGCGTCCACGGTAAAAGTGAAATGGAAACCCTTGGTGTAACCGTGGGCACCAATGGCCCGCAGGCGTAGATCATAAATGCCCGGGGTCAGATCCTTAATGGTCAGCCGGAAACGCCCGTCCGCTTCGAGCCGGCTTGTCCATCCCAAGGCATCGTAATCCGCGGGGATGGCGCGCGCATCACTGTAGGCGACCACGCCCACCACATCGGCGGCGTCCGCCAACTGGCCGCGCAGCGTGAGCCGGTGCGGTTCGGGATGGGCATCCAATTCCGCCAGCCGGCAGGTCAAATCGGTTTTTGGATGCCGCTTGCCAGAGAACAGGGGATGCACGGAAAGCGGCAGGGCGGCGGCGGCGGTGAGAAATGTTCCGGGTCCTTCGCCGCGCTGTTCCTGGCCGTAGGTGTGATTACCCGCTCCCATGAGGGAGGCGCCTTTCCGTTTCGTTTCTGAAGCCCGCTCGCAATCGTGGGGCAGACCCAGGGCGTGCCCCAGTTCATGCGCCACGCCTCCGAGATAATGCGTGTTGAATTCGCCCAGGGAACAGGGCCGGTGATAAAAGCCGCCGGGGGTGCGCGAAGTCAGTAGTTGGGGATCAAGTTTCGCGTCGTCATAAACCCAGGCCGTGCCCCCGCCGGCATCCCCGCCGCCGCAATAAGGACCGATCTCGATGGCCGCATCGCCTTGCCAGTCGAGGAGCAGTTGAAAAATGATGACCGTCTCCGAATCCATCTCCAAGCCCTGCCGGGCCAGGGCGGCTCGGACTTCGTCGCGGACTTTGCGGCTGTCCTCCCGCCCGTAAGCGCGCATGGGCTCTCGCCCGCGCACTTCATAAATCCGCAGTTGCCCGTCGGCCCGCCGGTCCAGCGGAAACGTCATTGGTCCGTAACCATTTTGTTCCATGCCTTCCCGGTAGAAACGTTGGACTTCGGTCAGCACCCGATCCACGCGCGCGACACGGTCGGGAAGCGGCTCGCGGTCCGCCGGAATAAAATACGCCACGCGCAACACGGGCCGTGCGGCGGCGGCCGGCTCCGGGGCGGCAACGACTTCGCCCGTCCCCCCGCTCCCCAAGAGAACCGCCAGGACCAGAGCCGGAGGCGAAATGAAGTGTCGGAGACAAGGCCGCGCGCGGAAGGGTTTCCGTGGCCGATGAAAGCAGGTCAGGTGTCCGAAGCGGATTTGCCGGACGCCGTTGGAAGAGAGGAAGTCATCGCGCTGCATAACGTTGCCTCGAAATTATTCGCAACCGCACGCTTTGTCTCGCCGTAAAAATTACCCGGCCGCCCTCCAGTGCGTCCCGCGCAGCAACCTTTCCACAATTCCAACCGCGCCGGCCCGGAGCCCAGGAACGGCCCGACGGATCAAGCCGGGGCTTGACTCCGCGTCAGCGGAAAAACAGAGTCGCGAACGACACAAATTAAAACCCATCATTTCATGTTTTACGCCGCGTCCTTTTTCCGGCGACTCGTGGGGGCCGTCGTCGGTTCGTCTTTTGGCTTTGCGCTTGCGTTCTTCCCGATGGTCGCCTCGGCGGCTGCGACGGCTCAGGGGCCGCGCCCAAACGTGCTGTTTCTTTTTGCCGACGATCAACGGGCGGACACCATCGCGGCTTGGGGGAATCCGCACATCCAAACGCCCCACTTGGACAAGCTGGTCGCGACCGGCTTCAGCTTCCGCGCCAATTACATCTTTGGCGGGGACGCCGGCGCGGTTTGCCGGCCCAGCCGGGCCATGTTGATGAGCGGCAAAAACTGGTTCCGCATTGATACCAGAAAGCTCACGGGCGAACGGCTGTTGCCCGAAGTGCTGGGGGAAAACGGCTACGTCACGTTTGCCACCGGCAAGTGGCACAACGGGAAGCCGTCCTGGCGCCGGGCCTTTCAACGCGGCAAAGACATCATGTTCGGCGGCATGTCGAATCATCTGCGTGTGCCGGTGCAGGACCTCGGCGCGGATGGTCAGCTCACACCCGAGCGCGTGAGTGAAAAGTTTTCCAGCGAATTATTCGCCGATGCGGTCATTGACTTTTTGAAGCAATACGATGGCCGGCAGCCGTTCTTTGCCTACGTTGCCTTCACCGCGCCGCACGATCCGCGGATGGCACCGCCCGCGCAGGTGGCGCCCTACTACGCGCGCAAACCGCCGTTGCCGCCGAATTTCCTGCCACAACATCCGTTCGACAACGGCCACATGCTCAACTGCCGGGATGAAAACCTGGCCCCCTGGCCGCGCCCGGAAGCCGTCGTGCGCGATCAACTGGCCGAGTATTACGCGATGATCACGCACTTGGACGAGCAGATCGGCCGCATTCTCGCGACATTGAACCAGACCGGGCAGGCGACCAATACCATCATCATTTATTCCGCCGACAACGGGCTGGCCCTCGGCAGCCACGGGTTGATGGGCAAACAGAACGTGTATGAGCACAGCATGCGCGTCCCGCTCATCTTCACCGGGCCGGGCATCCCCGCCGGACAATCCACCACCGCGTTCACTTATCTGCTCGATGTGTTCCCCACCGTGTGCGACCTGACCGGCGTCCCCGCGCCCGCCGGACTGGAGGGCGAAAGCCTGCGACCGCTTTGGGAGGGACGTAAAACCAAAATCCGCGATACGATCTTCCTGCCCTACATGACGATCCAGCGCGCTGTGCGCAATGAACGCTGGAAGCTGATCGCCTATCCGGAAATCAGCCATCTCCAATTATTCGACCTGCAAGCTGATCCCGATGAACGGCGGAATTTGATCGAAGCGCCCGAGCATCGGGGCGAAGTCCGGCGACTGTTGGCACTGATGAAAGACTGGCAGACCCGGAGCGGCGACACCCTCGAAGTCCCCACCGCAAGCAAACCGTATCCGCCCATTGATCTGACCGGTCGCCCTCGAAAATATGACCCGTTCCAGCCCGACTGGGTGATCAAAAAGTATTTCGAATGACCCGCGTCCGAACCGGACCACCCGCCCTCGTTCACAGAGTCGCCTATAACATATCCACGAATCAAGATGCGTTGATTTTTTATTTGGCAGGTTCTTAAAACCGCACTACGTTGCGTCCTGTGAACGAATATCCACAACGGACGGACGCGGCGGCGGCCCTGACGAACCTTTTGCGGCAACGCATTGTCCTCCTGGACGGGGCGATGGGGACGGTGCTGCAGCAGCTCCGGCTGGAGGAAACCGATTTTCGCGGCCAGCGTTTCGGGGATTGGCGCGGTAAACCGCTCAAGGGCAACAACGAATTGCTGCAACTCACCCGGCCCGACATCGTCACCGGCATCCACCGCCAGTATTTCGCCGCCGGTGCGGACATCGTGGAAACCAACACGTTCTCGGCCACGACGATTGGCCAGCATGATTTCCTCTTTGCCCATCCTCCGGTTGGGCGCAAGGATCAGGCGTTCTTCGAGGCCGTCGTGACGGATCCTTTTCTCCGGGAGACGGTAAAGGAGATGAATCTGGCGGCGGCGCGAGTGGCCCGACAGGCGGCGGACGAAATTGCCAATCAAACCGGACAACCCCGCTTTGTGGCCGGAGCGCTGGGACCGATGCCAGTCACCGCCAGCATTTCGCCGGAAGTAAACGATCCGGGATTTCGGTCGGTGAATTTCGATCAACTGCGGCGGGCCTACCGCGAGCAAGTGGAGGCGCTGCTGGAAGGCGGCGTGGACCTTCTGCTGCTCGAAACCATTTTCGACACCCTGAACGCCAAAGCCGCACTTTTTGCCATGGAGGAAGTTTTCGAGGCGCGCGGGCGGCGCCTGCCGATCCTGATCTCCGGGACGATCACTGATCGCTCGGGCCGGACGCTGACGGGGCAGACGGTGGAGGCGTTTTGGAATTCGGTGGCCCACGCGCAACCGCTGGCGATGGGGTTGAATTGTGCGTTGGGCCCCAAGGAAATGCGCCCTTTTGTCGAGGAACTGGTGCGGTTGGTGCCTACGTTCACCTGCTTTTATCCGAACGCCGGATTGCCCGATCCGCTGTCGCCCACCGGGTTTCCGGAGACGCCGGAATCCCTCGCGCCGCAGCTCGCGGATTGGGCGCAACGGGGCTGGCTCAACATTGTGGGCGGCTGCTGCGGCACCACGCCGGCGCACATCCAAAGCATTGCCGCCGCCGTTCGGGATTGCGCGCCGCGTCCGCTCCCGGTCATCGCGCCCGCCCTGCGGCTCAGCGGGCTGGAGGCTTTCAACGTCACGCCGCAAATCAACTTCGTGAACATTGGCGAGCGCACCAACGTCGCCGGTTCGCCCCGGTTCAAGAAGCTGATTCTCGATGGTCAGTTCGAGCCCGCGCTCGCCATCGCCCAGCAGCAAGTGGAAGCCGGCGCGCAGGCCATTGACGTATGCATGGACGAGGCGTTGCTCGATGGCGTGGCGGCCATGACCCGTTTCCTGCACCTCGTGGCCAGTGAGCCGGACATTGCCCGGGTGCCGGTGATGGTGGACTCCTCGAAGTGGGAGGTGATTGAAGCCGGCCTGCAATGTTTGCAGGGCAAAGGCATCGTCAACTCGATCTCCCTCAAGGAAGGCGAGGCCAGGTTTGTCGAACAGGCGCGACGCGTCCGCCGCTACGGGGCCGCCGTGGTGGTGATGGCGTTTGACGAGCGCGGCCAGGCGGACACGTTCGAGCGCAAGATTGAAGTCTGCCAACGCAGTTATGATCTGCTCACTCAAACCGTCGGCTTTGCGCCTGACGACATCATTTTCGATCCGAATGTGCTGACGGTGGGCACGGGCATTGAGGAGCATGCGAACTACGGCGTGGATTTCATCCGGGCGACGCGTTGGATCAAGCAGCACCTGCCGGGCGCCCGGGTCAGTGGCGGCGTGTCGAACGTGTCGTTCAGTTTTCGCGGCAACAACGCCGTGCGCGAGGCCATGCACAGCGCCTTTCTGTTCCATGCCATCCAGGCCGGGCTGGACATGGCCATTGTCAACGCCGGCATGCTCGCCGTGTATGAGGAGATTCCCGCGGAATTGCGGGAGCGGGTCGAGGATGTATTGCTCAACCGCCGGCCCGACGCCACGGAACGGTTGGTGACCTTCGGGGAGCGCCTCAAACAGACGGCCAACGACCCTGATGCTCCGGAACGCGCCGAGCAAGCCTGGCGCAATCTGCCGATCGCCGAACGCCTGCAACACGCGCTGGTCAAGGGATTGGACGAATTCATCGAAAGCGATGCCGAGGAAGCGCGGCAGCAACTGGGGCAGCCGCTCCAGGTCATCGAAGGGCCGCTTATGACCGGCATGAATATTGTGGGCGACCTCTTCGGCAGCGGCAAAATGTTTCTGCCGCAGGTCGTGAAGTCGGCGCGCGTCATGAAAAAAGCCGTCGCCTACCTGCAACCGTTCATGGAAGCCGGCCAGCAGACGAGCCAGCGCAAGGCAGGCCGGATTTTGCTGGCGACCGTGAAAGGGGATGTGCATGACATCGGCAAAAACATCGTCGGCGTGGTCCTGGCCTGTAACAACTACGAGGTCATTGATCTGGGCGTGATGGTGCCGAGCGAGAAGATTCTGGAAACCGCCCGCGAACGCGCGGTGGACATCATTGGCCTCAGCGGATTGATCACGCCCTCGCTCGACGAGATGGCGCATGTGGCGCAGGAAATGGAGCGGCAGGGTTGCAAACTGCCGTTGCTGATCGGCGGCGCCACCACCAGCAAGGCCCACACCGCGATCAAAATCGCGCCGGCTTATCGCGAGGCGGTGGTTCACGTCCCTGATGCCAGCCGGGCGGTGCCGATCGTCAGCCAGTTGCTGAACGCCGACCAAAAACCGGCGTTCCTCCAGCAGCTCCGCGAGGATTACGAGCGGACCCGCGCGCACCGGGCGGGGCGCAAGGAAACCCTCCTGACCCTGGGCCAAGCGCGGGCCAACGCCCCGAAGTTGGCCTACGACGATCTGCCGCAACCGGAGTTTACCGGAGTGCGGGTGCTCGGTGCCGCCGGCGACCCAGGCGTGCCGTCGGACGCGGCGGACGCCCGCCGGAACGTTTCCGTTGCCGATTTGGTGCCCTTCATTGACTGGACACCTTTTTTTCACGCCTGGGAATTGCGCGGGGTCTATCCAAAAATATTTCAACACGAAAAACACGGCGAGCAGGCCCGGCAGCTCTTCGCCGACGCGCAACGGCTGCTGGAGCGCATCGTGCGGGAGAACCTGCTGGTCGCCCGCGGCGTGTACGGCTTTTTCCCCGCCAATTCCGTCGGCGATGATGTGGAAGTTTACGCCAACGGCACGCGCCGGGAGCGACGCTTGACTTTCTGTTTTTTGCGCCAGCAGATCGAAAAGGGCGATGGCACCCCGAACCGGTGCCTGGCGGATTTTATTGCGCCCCGGTCACCAGAGGTCAACGGCCAGCCACCCAACGATCATATCGGCGCTTTTGCCGTCACCGCCGGGCTGGGGGCAAAGGAACTTATCGCCGATTTCAAAGCCCGGCATGACGATTACAACGCCATCATGGCGGAGGCCCTGGCGGATCGTTTGGCGGAGGCGTTTGCGGAGTTCCTGCACAAACGGGTCCGCGAGGAATGGGGCTACGGCCGCGCGGAGCGTTTCAGCAATGAAGAATTGATCGCCGAGAAGTATCGTGGCATCCGCCCGGCCGCGGGTTACCCGGCCTGTCCCGACCACACCGAGAAAGCCAAGATTTGGGAGCTGCTGGCCGTGGAGCGGCACGCGGGCATTCAACTGACGGAAGGCTTCGCCATGTGGCCCGGGGCCAGTGTCAGCGGCCTCTACTTTGCGCATCCGGAATCGAAATATTTCGCCGTCGGCAAGCTGGGCAAGGACCAGATCGAAGATCATGCCCGGCGCAAGGGCGTCCCGGTGGCGGAGGACGAGCGTTGGTTGGGGCCGTGGTTGGCGTATACCCCCGCGCGCCCGTGAGGCGAACATCTTTTTGCGCCCCGTTGCCCCACGGTTTATGCTGGCGGCGATGATGAAAGCCGCCTGGGTTGTTTTCGCGCTCTGCGCCGTGCTGGGACGAGCGAGTGTGGTGGCCGCCGAGCCGCCGGCATCCGACACCACCAAGGCGGCTCTCCACGCCGTGCTCGCCGCCGACGCGCAACTGCAGGACGTGCCCTTTGGCGAGGTGATCTTCGGCACGACCGGCCGGCGCGTGCTGGCGCTGGATTTGACCCGCGCCGCCGACCGGAAGTTGATCGCCCAAATCGGCGGGGCGCTGGATCAGGTGTTGCGGGAACTCAACGGCGTGAATCACCCCGCCCACGCCGAACGGCGGATCAACGAAGTCAGCGCCCACTTTGAAAAAGCTCTGCGCGCGGCGTTGAACGAACGGTCCGGATGGGCCTGCGATTATCCCCGCAACGCGGCGGGCCGGGTGCAGCGGGCTGGATATCCCGATTTGCGGCTGGTGGAACGGGAGAGCGGGCGGGTGGTTTATCTCGATCCCAAGTTGTTTGAGCGCGGCAACCGCGCCAGCAAGTTGCGCACGTTTTATTACGCGCCCAAAACGGAGACGAACAAAGTGTTGGAGGACGCCCATCATTTGCTGGTGGGATTCGAGCATACGGGTAAAACCAACGGGCACTGGCAGTTCCAAGGCTGGGAACTGGTGGACCTGGCCCGATTCAAAGTGCGGTTGAAAGCGGAATTCCAAGGGAGCAACCACGACCTGTATCGCCCGGAGACTATTGTGAGCCGTCATTCCCCCTGAGGACCTCTGTCCCCAACACCGGGCGACCCATTGTCGCGCGGTCTTCCCGCGCCACTGCTAAACCGGCTTCAGGATGATTTTGCCTTCCCTGCCGTCTTCGGGTGTCCTGTGCGGGTGTTGACCAGCATGCACCGGACGCAGTTCGCCGAGTTGGGCGCGCTCTTCCTGCTTCAGGGAGTGGCGCAGGCCATTTGGTTGGTGCCGCTCAGCCCCGTGCTCGAGGCGCACGGCCTGAGTGTGATTCGTCCGTATGCGTTCGCCGCCTCGGCGTTGGCGGCGTTTGTTTCGCCGTTGATTTTCGGGGCGGTGGCCGACCGGCAGGCGTCGCCGGTGCAAGTGTTGCGCGGCTTGGCCCTTGCCACGGCGGGGACGATGGCGCTGGCTACCACGGCGATTTATCAGGGCTGGCCGCCGGGGATGGTGCTGGTCCTGATTCAGTTGCACGCGCTGGCCACCGCGCCAGCTTGGAGTCTGGCTTCCACCATCGTGTTGGCGCGGTTGCGGGATACCAAACACGAGTTCGGCCCAATCCGCGCGATGGCCACGTTGGGCTGGATGGCGGGCTGCTGGCTGGTGAGCGCCTTGAATGCGGATGCCTCCACCCGGGCCGGTTACAGCGGCGCGCTGGTGTGGTTGATTGTTGCCGGCTTCACTTATTGTCTGTCCGGACTGCCGGCTGTTCAATCTTCGAGCCATCTCACTTGGCGCGAGCGATTGGGGTTGGACGCGCTCACCTTGTTGCGGCACCGCGATCATCGCGTGGTGTTTCTCACCATTGCCCTGTTCAGCATTCCCGTGGCGGCGTTTTATCCCTACTCGCCGCTCCACCTGCGGGATCTGGGCTTTCACCGCACCAGCGCCTGGATGAGCCTGGGCCAGGTGTTGGAGGTGGTCACCATGTTCCTGCTGGGCGGCCTGCTGTCCCGCTGGCGGCTCAAATGGATTTTGACGGCGGGCTTGGGGTGCGGGGTGTTGCGGTTTGCCTTTTGTGCGTTGGATCAAAAACTGGGGCTGCTGGCCGGCGTGGCGTTGCACGGGTGTTCGTTTTCGTTTGTGTTCGTCACCGCGCAAATTTATCTCGATCAACGCGTGGACGCGGCTTGGCGGGCGCGCGCGCAGGCCCTGATGTCGTTCGTCACCGTGGGCGTGGGCAACCTGACTGGGTACCTCGGCACGGGCGGCTGGTTTGCCTGGAATACCACCGCCGCGGGCACGGATTGGCCGAAGTTCTGGAGCGGTTTATCGCTCGCGGTGGTCGGGGTGCTGGGTTATTTCCTGATGGCGTATCGGGGAATTGGCAAAGGATTTCGCCGTAAACCGGATGATGTTTTCGGCGCCTGAACTTGGCCGGCGCGTCGGTTACCCCACCGTGACCGCCACGGTAGGCATGGCGACCGTCGCCGTCCATGACGCGGGCGGCATCCATTCGTTCAATTTCTTTTCGTCGCCATTCGCATTTACCGTCACTTGGAGTTGCTCCATGGCTTCGCCGATCAGATAGAGCGATCCCGCAATGACCACGAAGGGCTCGGACTCCGTGGCCGCGAGCGCTTCCGCCAACGAGTCGCGGGTTTCCACCCGCCCTGCGGGATGCGCGCGGAGACAGGCGGCGCGCAACTGGTCCGGA
>MWDV01000065.1 GCA_002070715.1 Verrucomicrobia bacterium ADurb.Bin118 | reverse complement strand
CTGCGATTGCCCTTCCAGCCGCCCCTCCGGCCAGCCTTTGGAGAACGGTTTGCCAAGGATTTCCCCCGTGTAGCCCGTGTTCCCATCCTCATACGCCGCCGCCCCGAACTGTGTCGCCACCCCATCCGGGCTCACCGCCTGCGGCACCTCATCATACGTCACCAGCGGCGCAACAGTCGTAAATCTATCGCGCCGCCACGGATACACCGCGTCATCCGTCAAATCCCACAACGCCAGCAACGCCTCAGCCTCTTCCTTGACCTCAGTTGCGGTGTAAGGATCGCTCAACGTCGCCGCAAACTCCAAATCCACCGCCCATGTGCGCGAGATTCCCGGCCCGGGAGCCACACTCCCCAGCTTAAACGTCGCCTCCGTCGCCCCCACCTGCGTCGCCTTCAAAATCGCCTCCGCAAACCCCACCGCCCCGTCAATCGGCCCATTATACGGATTCGTCTCTGCTCCCGGCCCGCCATACAGCCCGCACGCAATCACCTGCCCAAGAATAGACGACACCCCCCCCGGCGGCGCGGCAACATGCTCGCTGCCGGTCACCCGCTCCCATTCATCCTCCTTATCCGTCTCCGTAATTACCCCGCTATGCCTATTCACCAGGTATTCCCGCACGTACGACAGCGAATACACCGTTGGTGCCGCCCCGTCCGGATCCCACGTCATCGTCCCGCTCAGCTCCCGCCGCACCCGTAAATACCGCGTCTGATCCGGCGCCGCTCCCGGCGTGGCACACCCATCCTCACTCGTAAAACTATACCGTCCATGCCACACCTTCCGCGCCTGGACATTCTTACACCCCAACTTCTGGCACCGCGCCAGATTCGCCACCTCCCCCTCAAGCTCCCGGTAGCAATTCAAATCCACCCGCTCCTGCCCCGCCGCGCACGCCGCCGCAAACTCCTGGCGTGACCAGTATCCGCAGGGTGGTTTGGTGTGTGGCGTATCGCACCAGTCCAGCGCACCCCACATCGGCGGCCCGCCGCTGCACTCGCCTTCGCCATACGGACTGCCTACGGGCCGTTCATAGGGCGGGACGGTTCCTTTCGCGCCGGGGAACTCGTTTGGGCATCGCCAGTTGACGACGCGCGTGACGTTTTCCCACTTCGGCACCTGGGCCTCACGCAACCGCCAGTGCTGGAAGCAGCCGCCGCGATTGTCTCGGGCACCCCATCCACCGCACGGCTCACGATAAGGCAAGGCATGGTTCATGCGTCAGGCATACGGGCACGGTGGCCCGCTGGCGTCACTGCTGCCTTTGTGGATGCGCAACCGATTGATTTGGTCTTGCAACCGATTGACCGCTTCGGTCAACTGAATCACTTGCTTGGCGATAGCATCGGACTTGAGCCACTGTTTGCCTACGGAATCGGCGTCGGATGGGGAGCGCAGTGGCGAACCTTCGTTGTAGCGTGGCAGGACGGGACGCGGTATGGGTTGAACGCGGAGTGGCATAAAGTCTAGGCCATTTCGGCAAAGTCCTCCGGCTTGCTTGGCCGTGGTTTGTCCGTGTAAAGGTGATAATCCCAAAAGCCGAACGGACTGCCTTCCCAACTGCTGGTGATACCGAACACTGTGCGTTTGAAGGATTGTTGGTCTGGCAGTCGTCGAAAGCTGATGGAGGTCACACGTTTGAGCGGGTCGTCGGCTGGTTTATCCGTTGGCTTCTCGTAGCTTTGTGGGCAATAATAGGCCAGATTTTGGAATATGGTGTAGCGTTTGTCGCCGTAAAACTGGTGTCCCCAAGGATACATTGACCAGAAGTATTCCGGCAACGGCTCAGGCTTGGCTTCCAGCGGATTCTCGATATATCCACCCGGATTAAGTGGTTGTGATGTGAAAGAGTATCTTGTCCAAACAACCCGCCAACCGACGATGCTGGGCGTTTCTTCGTTGCGCCAGTACTTCTGGATGATTTCCAGCGCAGCCCGCTTCGCCATGTCGGTTCCTTGGAGCTTCAACCCCTTCGGCTTCCATGCGCCTGCTCCGACAGACTCGCCATTCCCAACATACGACGGCGGTTGTGCGCCGCCCGGGTTCTCGCTCCCCAACGAGTTCTTGAGCAGCCATATCAGAGAATCGCGGTGTGCGGCGTTGGTATTGTCGAAGTAATCCTGCAACCGCCGAATCACCATCTGGTTGACTAGTTCGTTCTCTCCATCCTTGCCAAGGAACGCGTACAAGTAGCGCGGGTGTTTAATGATATGGATTCCCAGTTCAACCGGCGTCACTTCAAACTCATCCGGCGGAACATCAATGCCCATCGCTTCCTCAACGATGGTCATGGTGGCCGTACCGTTTAACCCGCCGCGTTCCTGCTGGAATTGCACAGACAGGATACGCCATAAGTTGCCGTAGGAATCGTTGCGGATTGCGCCACGGTGATAGAAATAGGCGTAGTAATCAACGGCGTTCGCCGGAATCCTGAAACGATGCGTGCAGGTCATCTGCTCCGCCGATTCGATGGTAGGAGAATCGCTTAACTCCTCAATGTAGAAGTCGTTGTTCGCCCACGTGAGATTGATTTGGTGCGGTTCGGACGGTGTGCCCGGAAGTGGGTTTGACGACGCTTGCGGGCCGCGCCCACGTTGTCCGGTTGCCCGGTCAAAGCCAACCGGAAATGCGTTATTCTTGATTAAGTACGGTAGCCGTGCCATAGATGCTATACCAATGTCACCGTCAGCTTGGCCGCTTGGGTGTAGGTGAACCCGGCCAGATTGTGAATCGAGCAGATGTAGTTGAAGCCGGTCTTGGAATTGTCGCTGGGCGTGATGCGCAGCGCACCCTCACCGCCCTCGCTCGCCTCGCCGTCCTCCAACGTATCCGCGCCCCATGACAGGGTGGCGTCGTTCGTCGTTGTCGGCAGACTGTTCGGCCCGGTGCCGCCCCCAATCGCCGTCACCGTGACCGCGTGGGCCGTCACCGCACCACACGTCACAAACGGATGCGCGTTCTCGCAGCGGTACTTCACCCCGTCCTTGGTGCCCGGGCTATCCCGATTGATGGCGTCCTTCAGGTTGGTCAAGGTGCCGTCCGCATCCGACCCCACGAGCACATCCCCTTCCGCGTCCGGTGTGGTGGAGACGAACCGATACATCTTGCCCGCGACAATGACGAAGTTGCCGGCGGTGACGTTGGTGTTGTTCGAGGTCAACGTCCCCGCTGCCTGAACGCCCGGGTCGTAGATGCCGCCCTTGGTCAACGGATTGCCAAAGCTCGTTCCGCCGGCGACCGTGCTCTCGCGCCACACAAACATCAGCGGATCCAATTCACTGTCGGCGGCGGCGGTGAAGTCCACGTAGGACGGTGTGCCGTCACACGTTTTGTCATCGGGGTCGTAGGTGATGGTTGGCGCGGCAGACATCGCCGGGTTCGCCGCCATGATGATTTTCACGAGGGAACTGATGTCAATGGCGAGCGGTTCGGTTCCGGCCCGGAAACAGTAGAACGCTTCGTTGGTGAGGCGCAGGCCCCGGAAGAAGGTGCGGGCGACCGGCGACAGGTTGCCAACGGACACGCCTTGGGCCGGGATGGCGTAGGTGATGTCGTCGCGCTGGCCGACAAATACAATGTCGCCGGGCTGCGTCGTGACCGTCGTCGCGCTGCCTGCGGCAACCGTGACTGAACGTGGTAGGATGGTTTTCATAGATGATTTGAGAACCATGACCTGTGGCCGGGGGACGCCAGGCCGAACAGGCTGGTGGTAGGACTAAAACGTGACAAAGATCTCAGGATTGTGACTATTGTGCCCACACTTTTGGCGATTTGCGTGGTGTTGTTGGCGGTCTGTTTGGAAGGTTCTTCAATGCCAACGCCACCCGCCATTCCGAACCCGCCCAAGACAAGCCCCTTGCGTTCCCAATCCGAACCCGGCAATCGGCGCGACCAAGCAATAGGCTTTGGTGCTTTGGATAATTCTTCACGGCTTTGTGTAATCCATTCTTTGATGAAGCCCTTGATGCCGCCTTCGGGAAGCAAATCGGCCAACTTCTCATAGCCTTGGAGTTTCAAATCCTGAGCAAAGCGTTTGGCTTCGCTCAACTTATTGATAAGCCCCGCAGCCATAGTAATCGGTTTCAGAAAAAACGAAATGTCTCGAAGGATTTGCCGCAAAACAGGAGACATTGCTTTTGAAAACTCTGACCAGAACGCCTGCCATTCGAGTTTCAGCATCCGCATTTCCCATGAAGTCTTGGCCAACTCCGGCGCGTTTCTGGCGATAATGTCCGTGGATTCATTGACCCGCTCGCCCAACCCATCTACCGCCTTGGCAAAGCTCAACACCTCATCCTCGCTGACGCCAAGGATACTCGCCAAGCTACTGCGCCAAGACACAAACCCGAGCGGCAACCCGCCCGATTGCAACGTCTTAGCGTAGAGTTCAGCGGCTTCGTTGGCAGACTTGATGGCACGGCGCAACGAGAGCAACGTAGCGGCCAATGCTGCGAGGGGAATCGCCGCCGCACTGGCAGCCGAGGTCAGTGTTCCGGCAATCAGGCCGAACGAGGATGCCACACTGGCCGGGATGCCGAGCCGCGACAAGACCGACGCAACCCAACCGCCCTGCCGCATGGCTTGTGTGATGCCGGCGGTGCCTAGTCCGCCGAACATGCCGCCACCACCAGAACCACCAGTTGGCGTCATCCCGGTTGGAGGTGGACCGCCACCCGTTGGCGGGATAATGGGCGGGACGCCGCCTGCCGG
>MWDV01000064.1 GCA_002070715.1 Verrucomicrobia bacterium ADurb.Bin118 | reverse complement strand
ATCGTTTCCGAAGAAGCGGCCGCCTATCGGCCGGAGATGGAGTGGCTCGCGGCCCAACTCGGGGACCGGTTCACCGTGCAGGACGGGCGGTTTACCGACTTCGCCGCCGGCGACGCCGTCTATCGTTTCTTCGAATTGTTTGATCTCGCCAACGTGCCGAACGCATCGCGCATTTTGGAACTGGCCGCCGCGGAAACCATCCGGCTCACGCCGCCACCCAAGCCGGTGTTTGAGGAAAAAATGCTGTTCGCCCTGCTGTGGAATCGCAATCTGCACGATTTTTGGCGGCGGGAATTGGGGGAAAAATTTTTCCAACGTCTGCGCCAGGCCGTGCCCTACACCTGGCTGGTGGATCCGGCGCCGCTGCCGCCGCACGCGGCGCTGCCCGAGCTGGGGTTGACGGATTGGCGGCAACTCAAGACGCTTTCCCAGCGCGACCGCGATTTGATCCTGAAAATCTCCGGTTTCTCGCCGCGCGCCTGGGGCGCCCGCGGGGTTTATCTGGGCAGCGACCTTTCGCAACCCGACTGGGCGGCGGCGGTGGAGCGTGCCCTCGCGGATTTTACGGAGTCCCCGTTCGTATTGCAGCGGTATCACAAACCCGCGCGGGTGGACGCGCAATGGTTTGATTTTGACCGCCAAACCGTTGTGCCCATGCCCGGACGCGTCCGGTTGTGTCCGTATTACTTTGTGACGGGCGACCGCGAAGCTGCGCGCGCAACGCTGGGCGGGGTGTTGGCCACCATTTGTCCCGCGGATAAAAAAATCATTCACGGCATGACGGATGCCATCCTCGCGCCCTGCTGCGTATGAACCTGCCCGAATACATCCTGCTGGCAGCCAGTTCGTTGTTTATCATTGTGGACCCGGTGGCGACCGCGCCGGTGTTTGTGGCCATGACGCCGACGGACACCCCGGCGCAACGCGCCAAACGCGCGCGCCTGGCCTGTGTGGTGGCCACGATTGTCTTGTTGACCTTCGCCGTCGCGGGCCGGGTGATCTTCAAATTCCTTGGCCTCACCATGCCCGCCTTCCAAATTGCCGCCAGTATCGTGTTGCTGATGGTGGCGTTGGACATGTTACAGGCTCAACGATCGCGCGTGCGCGAAACCGACGAAGAAACCGAGGCGGGGACCGGGAAGGACGATATTTCCATCACCCCGCTGGCCATTCCGTTGCTCGCGGGACCGGGCGCCATCTCCACGGTCATCGTCCTGCAAAATCAAGCCCGCGGGATTGCCCAGCACGCGGCCCTTTTTGTGGTGGTCACCGCCGTGATGTTCGCGAGTTATCTGATCCTGCGTTTCGCCGCGCACGGGACGAAATTCCTGAATCCCATCGCCATCAAAATCATCACGCGCGTCATGGGATTGCTCCTGGCCGCGGTGGCCGTCCAATTCATGCTCAACGCCCTCCAGGAATTGAAGCCGGGATTGCTGGGGTCATGAATGCGCGGGTGGCCTCATTTGCCGTGCTGTGGGCCTTGACCGCGGGGATCGGTCTGGCGCTCTGGTTGTGGCCGCGTGACCCGCCGGGATTGACCGAGCGCATTCCCGGCACCGATGCCGCGCCGACCGCCGAAACGGCCGCCGCCGCCAATCCCGTTCCGCGCGGCCAACTCACCCCCGGCCCGGGCCAGCCGGCCCCGCTTTCCGGCGCGTGGCCGCAGTTCCGTGGACCGCAACGCGACGGCGCCAGCCACGAACCTCTGCGGATCAACCGCGACTGGGCCGCCGCGCCGCCCCGCGCGCTGTGGACGGTGGAGGTGGGCGAAGGCTACGCCGGACCGGTGATTGCCCAAGGCCGGGTGTATCTGATGGACTACGACCGCGGCCAGCAACGGGACGCACTGTGTTGCCTGTCGTTCGCCGATGGCCGGGAAATCTGGCGTTACAGTTATCCGGTCGCGGTCAAACGGAACCATGGCATGTCGCGCACGGTCCCGGCGCTGGCCAGCAACTCCGTTGTTGCCATCGGGCCCAAATGCCACGTCCTGTGCGCCGACGCCATCCGCGGCGAACTTCGTTGGTCGTTTGATTTGCCGCGCCAATTCGGCACCGTCGTGCCTCCGTGGTATGCCGGTCAATGTCCGTTGATCGAAGACGACAAAGTCCTCCTCGCCCCCGCCGGCAAGAACGATCTGTTGATCGCCGTCAGCCTCGCCACCGGCGACATCCTCTGGCGCACGCCGAACCCGCGCGGCTGGAAAATGACCCATTCCTCCATCATGCCGATGCAACTGGGCGAGCGCCGGTTCTACGTGTATTGCGGTAGTGGCGGGGTCGCGGCGGTGAACGCGGCGGACGGCGCCTTGCTCTGGGATTCCACCGAATGGCGGATCAGCATCGCCACCGTGCCCTCTCCCCTGCCCTTGGCGGACGGCCGCCTTTTCCTGACCGGCGGCTACAATGCCGGCAGTTTAATGCTGCAATTCACCGAGGCCGACGGCCAACTGACCGCCAAACCGTTGTTCCGGTTGACGGCGGAACAATTCGGCGCCACCCAGCACACGCCGGTTGTGCATCAACAACATCTGTTCGGCACGCGGGCGGATGGCGAATTCGTCTGCCTGGGGCTGGATGGCCAGGTCGTCTGGACCAGCGGCCCCCGCACCAACTTCGGCCTCGGTCCCTGGTTGCTGGCCGGGGATGTTATCTTCGTCCTGAACGACACGGGCCGGCTAACTTTGGTGGCAGCTTCGACGCACGAATACCAGGAACTCGGGTCTCTGGACGTGTTGCAGGGCCACGACGCCTGGGGACCCATGGCGCTGGCGGACGGACGCCTGTTGTTGCGCGATTTGACAAAGCTCGTTTGCCTCGAAGTCGGCCAGCCGACGTCTCAATAACGAATCGTTTTTGCCGCTGCCGTCGTTCGCAATCACCGCTGCGCGTTGGCGGGTCCGCGCCAATCCCTGCGCCCGTGCTTGCTCCGGCGACAAAATCGGGCCAAGCTTTGCCAAGAAAACGTAAGGCGTAGCCGCGGAACAGACCTAACTTTGACGCAAAGCTCCGCATCCGGAACGGCGCCCTGCGTGGCCCGGGCGTTTGCGGCGCGATAACGCGTTATGCAGAGCAGCCTTGAAGCAAAGCAGAGTCGGCGGGAATTTTTCCGCTCGGCGACGCGTCACTGCTCCCTCGCCGGCTTGGCCGCGCTGGCGGGGGCCTTGTTGCGGCGTCAACAGGTGGATGCCACCATCGCCGCCGGCTGTTCCGGCAACCGTTTTTGCCGGGAATGTTCCCGGTTGCGCTTCTGCACATTGCCTCCGGCCCCGTTCTTCCGCCACAGCACCGCCAGCGCGCTGGCGTTGACCGCGACGGGGTCGCTGGCCAAAACGCAGGTCCACGCCGCCACCCGCGATCCTTTCGCCTACGATGTCAGTCGCTACCGCAAAGTGGATCCGGCCCTGATTAAATTTGAGCGCGTCGCCCAATGGCGTTCCCCCCAACCGGGGGCGCGCCGGCTCGCCTTGGACGCGGCGGGCCGGATTTATCTGGCCACGACCAGCGGAGTTTGTGTCCTAGGCCCGGATGGCATTTCCCAGTTACACCTTCCCACGCCGGTCGCCGTCCGTGGAGTGGCGGTGGCGGAAGACGGATCGTTGTTGGTGGCATTGCGCGATCACGTCCGACACTACCATGCGTCAGGCAAGTTGCGGGCCGCCTGGGATACGCTCCCGGGGAAACCCTTTCTTTCGAGCCTCATCGTCACCACCAAGGCGGTGTTCGTGGCGGACTCCGGCAACCGGGTGGTGCATCACTACGACCGGGACGGCACCTGGCGGGGCCAGATTGGCAAACGCGATCCCGCGCGGAACATTCCGGGCTTGGTGCTGCCGAGCCCGTTTCTTGACGTGGCGATGGGTCCCGATGGCTTGTTGCGCGTGAACAATTCAGGGCGGCACCGGGTCGAGTACTACACTCCGGACGGTCATTTGGAATTGTCCTGGGGTCGGGCCTCGATTGCGATTGACGGCTTTTGCGGCTGCTGCAATCCGGTGGGATTGGCCAT
>MWDV01000063.1 GCA_002070715.1 Verrucomicrobia bacterium ADurb.Bin118 | reverse complement strand
GTTGTTGCCCAACACCGTTTCGACGAAGCCGACGGTGGGGGTGATTTCCACGACGCGGTTGCGGCTCCACGCCAGTCCCAGCGGATTTTCAATGCGTCGTTTGGTGGCCATAACCTCCAGCAGCGGATGATCCAGCAGTTGCTCAATCTGCCCGTCCACCAGCGCGTGCAGATTCCAAAATCCGTAAATCTTCACCAGATTCGCGTAATCACTGGCCAGAATGAAATCCGGAGCTTCCTCCAGAAAGAGATCCGCCACATCGTTCAAATGCACCAAACGATCCAGCGCCGGCGAACCAAGCCCATGCCGGCACGCCAGCTCGTAACAGAGGCGGCCGGCGGACTTCGTGAGGTCGTGGATCAGTTGCGCGTGTTTGGGGACGGCCTCGGTGGCGTGATGATCAATCACCACCCAGCCCGCCCGGTCCATGCGCGGCTCGAACGGCAGATCGGCCACCCAGGCGCTGGATTCGTTGAACGGGCGTTGGCGCAGTCCGTGATAATGCCACGCCTCCAGCCGCACGTCGGTATCAAACAGCGTGCGCGCCAACCGCTGCAGCAGCACACCGGCGACCAATCCGTCCAGGTCGCTCTCGTGGGTCAGAATCACATCCGGCTTCGGCAAAAACACCATGCCCGTACGGTAGGGGAAGCCTCGGACGCTGGCGAGCAAGGAAATCCAAGCGGCCGAAAAAACCGCCAGCTTTTCCCCTACCCCAACCAGTTTGCACTGGCATTATCTGCCAAGTCCGGTAGCTTGGCGGTGAGCCGTGAGCGACTTCCAGTTCATCCAATCCATCGTCCACCGCACGGCGCGGCGGCGCCGCGGGCAACGCGCCTTTCGCGGGTTATGGAATGGTTTGTTCACTGGCAGTCTCGTTTGGCTGGGCGCGCTGGTGATTTACAAATGCCTGCCGGTGCCGACGGTGATTCTGGCTTGGAGCGCGGGGGTGGCGGGCCTTTGCGTATGTGGAGGGGCATTGATCGCGGGTTGGTCCGCCCCGGCGCCCGCCGCTGCCGCCCGCTGGTTGGATCAACGCCTGCAATTGCGGGAACGTCTCAGCACCGCGCTGGAGCTCGCGCCTTCCGCGTCGTCTCCGGAATGGCGGCGGATGGTGCTGCGCGACGCCGCCCACCATGCCCGGGAACTCGATGTCCGCCACCTGCTGCCGTTTACCCTGCCGCGGATCAGTCGCTGGGTGCTGCTTCCGTTGGCCCTGGCCGCCGGGCTGGGGTTCGTCCCGGAATACCGCACGGCAGCATACCGGCAAGCGCAGGCCGATACCGCCGTGATTCAGGAAACAGGCCGGCAACTCACCGAACTCATCCGGCGGACTCGCGCCGACCATCAGCCCGTCACCCCGGCCTTGGAACAGGCGCTTGAACGCGTCCAAGACCTGGGCGAATTGCTCCAACGCGCTAAGCTCACGCGCAGCGAGGCGCTGCGTGAGTTGGCCCGCGTGACCGAACCGTTGAAAGACCTGAATCGGGAACTGGGCAAAGATCCGGCGCTGCGCCGGCTGGAACAGGCTTCGCGTCAACCGGGCGCCACACCGCCCATCGCCTCCGCCGATCCGCAACCGGCGTTGGATGCGCTCCAAAAAACGTTGGGCGACCAAGCGCTGGCCCCGGAGGATTTGGACAAATTGCAACAGGCTTTCCAGCAGCTTCAACAAACCGCCGCCACGCTGCCGGCCGGAGATTTCGCCATGAAGCCGCAACTCGAACAATTGCTCGCTGATATCGCGCAACACGCGGCGGACCTCGGTTTGTCGCTGCCCTCGTTGGACGAAGCCAGGCAGGCGCTCGCCGCCGGCCAGATTGATCGGTTCCTCAAGGACCTGGACCTCGCCCGGCTGGATTTGGCGAAGCTGGCGCAAACAGCCGACGCTTTGCGACAATTGCAACTCCATCTGGCCCAATTGGGGAAGGATCTCGCCGAACGACTGGAAAAGGGACAGATGTTCGCCGCCCAGGCCACCTTGCGGGAAATGATGCGCCAATTACAACACGCCCAGCTCCCACCGGAACAGTTGCAGGCGATCCTGCGGGAAGTGACGCAGGCGGTGCAACCGGGCAGCGAATATGGCCAGGTGGGCGAGTTTTTACAGGATGCTGTGCGCCAGATGCAGCAGGGAAATCAACCGGCCGCCAGCGCATCACTGGCGCAGGCCGCGGACGAATTGCAGCGGCTAATGGATCAACTGGGTGATTGCCAGTCGTTGCTGGCCATGCTGGCGGATCTGGACCGCGCCGCAGCCTGTATCGGCACCGGACAGCGGTGGGGACAAAAGGAAGGGTGCGGGCTCGCACTCATCCCCGGCACGGGCGGTTCGTGTGCCGGCCTCACTCCGGCGGCATTGGACATCGTTCCGCAGGAGGCGGTGCTGAGCGACGCATTGAAACCAACCCAAGTCAAAGGGCAGTTTACCCCGGACGTACCCCTGCCAAGCATCACCCTCAAAGGTGTGAGCATCAAAGGCGTAAGCCGCGTGCAATACGAAGAGGCCGTCACGGCTGCGCAGACCGATGCCCAAAGTGCGCTCAATCAGGATCGGGTGCCGCGCGCCTATCAACGCACGGTGAAGGATTATTTCGACGATCTCCAAAAGTGAGCTGGCGGCTGGACGTGCGCTGGTCGGCGCGCGTTGTGTGACAACCCGAATCCGGATGACCCGAACGAAAAACCTGATGGCGACGACAAAACAATTTGCGGATTCACAGGGCTGGCGCGGCAACAGCGCTCAGGTGAACGGCCTTTACGCCATATTCAGTATGGGCCTTTGGAAACAGATTTGTCGCGCGACCGTTTCAGTTCTGTCAAATGTTGCTGAAGGTTTTACGCGCGGCAACCGTGCACAATTCATTCAGTTTTTCAGTATTACCAAAGGTTCTGTCGGTGAGGCGCGTGCCCCACGCCCCGGCGCGTTGGCTCCGGAATATCTGGCTGCAGCCCGATTTGACGGACGGAAAGCTCAAGCCGTCACGTTATCCTGTCGCGCCACAAGTATCATCGCCTTCCCGGAAAAACACCGGCATAATCCTTGTGTCCGGAAGCCAGTCAAACATGATGCCTGCGTCCCTGTAACTTTGAACCTACAACCTCCCAATGAGCACTGAATCACAAATCCAATCCTTCCGCGACACCTACGCCGCGCTGCGCGCCGAAATCGGCAAGGTCCTCGTCGGCCAGACCGAAATTGTGGAGAACACCCTCGTCGCCCTGTTCAGCGGCGGCCACGTCTTGCTCGAAGGCGTGCCCGGGCTGGGCAAAACCCTGTTGGTCCGCACGTTGGGCGAAGTGCTCGACCTCAGTTTCAATCGCATCCAGTTTACGCCCGACCTCATGCCCGCCGACATTCTCGGCACGAATCTGGTGATGGAAACGACGGCGGGCCGACGCGAGTTTCAATTTCAACGCGGCCCGATCTTCGCGCACCTGATCCTCGCCGATGAAATCAATCGCGCCACCCCCAAGACCCAGAGCGCCCTGCTCGAAGCCATGCAAGAACATCAAGTGACCGCCGCCGGGGAGATGCGTAAACTGGCCGAACCCTTCTTCGTCATGGCCACGCAAAACCCGATTGACCAGGAAGGCACGTATCCCTTGCCCGAGGCCCAGTTGGATCGGTTCTTTTTCAAAATTCTTGTCGGCTACCCCAACGCGGCGGGTTTGACCGAAGTCATCAACCGCACGACGACCAGCGCGAAAATCGCGGTGCATAAAATCCTGCCCCGTGAAAAACTGTTGGCCCTGATGCAACTGATACGCGAAGTCCCCGTTGCGTCGCACGTGAAAGATTACGCCGTACGCCTTGTGCTCGCCACGCACCCCAAAACTGACACCGCCGCGCCGATTGCGAACCAATACCTGCGCTTTGGCAGCAGCCCGCGCGGCGCACAAACGCTCATTCTTGCCGGCAAAGTCCGCGCGCTCGCGCAAGGCCGCTTCAACGTCAGCTTCGAGGATATTCAAGCCGCGGCGCTCCCCGCGTTGCGCCACCGCCTCATCCTGAATTTCGAGGCCGAAGCCGAAGGCATCACCACCGACCACATCATCACGCTAATCCTCCGCGACGTGCCCGTGACGGCCGAAGCGATGAATGCCTAAAGAAGTGAAACCGAGGGAACGCAAGTTCGTATTTGCTTTAGTCCTGATCGCCAGCGTCAGCGCGGGAGTGTTGGGTGTATCGGTCGCGATAAAAAGGCACCGGGAATGGCTGGACGCGCGATGGCATTATGCAGACCGACAAGAAATCGAGGCTCGCGAGGCTCTCAAAACGCCTCCGGTTCTTGTGCTGAAGGGAACCGTAGACGGCAGGGAGTTCGAAATCATCATGCGAGGATTCACAAATTATTTCCGCAAAGAAACATGGGGCGCACCAAGGGGTAAGCGAACCTTGCTTGGTGGTCAGAAGCCAGGCGGCTACGCAGTAGAGATTCGCACGGCGGATTTTCACGGCCAAAGGCAATACGGATGGTGGGGTACGCGCCGCGGTGGCGGTGGGGGCGGATCAGAAGGCTACCTTGATGATCTGGTACCCGGTCGAAATCTTTGGAGTAGTAGCGGCTTCGTTGGGCTGGGTCACAAATACGAGCGACATGTGTACCTTTGGAAGGAAGAATCCGCTTCTACGAAGTGGGAAGAAGATTGCGAAGACTGGATGCAAGATGGTGATATTCGGATACCTCGGAAGATATTGTTAAAAGAAAGCGGCGGGAACTACTCAAGCAAATGGACGCACCCTACACGCGAATTCAAAATTCAGGGTTTCAAGTTTCAAGACGAACCATCGGCGGACTGGTTTGAAGCACAGGTGAAAGAGCATTTTCCTCCTCATTGGATTCAAACGAGAACCAACACCCCGGCTGATGTTGTAAGTGGAATCTCTACAAACAAATAACGATGTTATTGTCCCTTCGCACTCCCGAACTGTTTCATCAGATGGAGCAATTCCAATTGCCCATGGCGTGGCGCGTGTGCCCAGCCGCATCCGCGAAGCGGATAAATGTAAATAGTCGTGGGTACCAACCCACGGAAACCCAGCGCAAAGCAATCCCGACCCTGAAAGGGTCGCATCAACAACCGTCCCAACACGCGTTCCGCATCCAACCGATGCGCCGAAAAATACTCGCCTCATTGTGCGGCCCTTTCAGGGCCGATGATGTCGGTGGACATGTTCCGTGGGTTACACCTACGGCTATTCATGCAGCTCGCCTCCGGCGAACTGACAAAAACCACATTCACCGCGTTAACATTTTCACAACACACCACACATATCCCCTAGCTCGCACTCACGGTTATTCGTGTAATGCGCCGTCGGCGAACCTGGTTTTACAAAGCACAACTGATTGGAAAGATTGCCCTGAGGCTTTGCGTCTTTGCGCCTTCGCGCCTTTGCGTTAATTCCCATGCCTTTGCTTACCACTGAACCTCTTCGTCAACCGGAACAATCTCAGTTGCCTGCGGGGCAGTGCGTTTGCCCACCTACATCCGCGCAGCGGATGAACATGAATAGCCGTGGGTGCCAACCCACGGAAACCCAGCACAAAAAGGATTCGACCCCGAAGGGGTCGTATCCTCATTCATCCCCTTGCCCACGCCGAATTCACAGACGCCATAAATTAATCGCCGCGTGGTCCGGCCCTTTCAGGGCCTTTGATGGTGGTGGACATGTTCCGTGGGTTACACCCACGGCTATTCATGTGGTTCGCCTTTGGCGAACTGACGCAGACTGCATTCAATGCGTTAACATTTTCACAGCACGCCACAATCGCTGCACCTCGGGAACTTCCTGAACCTCCATGTCCACGTTCACCCAAATTTACTACCACGTCGTCTTCTCGACGAAGAATCGTGAACGTGCACTGCTCGCCAACAGACGCGACGACCTGTTCCGCTACATCTGGGGCATTCTGAAAAACAAAGATTGCCATCTGTACCGAATCAGCGGCGTGGAAGATCACCTTCACATTTTGACCGAAATCCATCCCACCATTGCGCTGGCCACTTTGGTAAAAGACATCAAAATCAGCACCAGCAGTTGGATTAAACAAAACCACGTTTTCCCTGGCTTCGATCATTGGCAGGAGGGTTACGGTGGATTCACGGTTTCGCACAGCGACAAGGACGCGGTGATTGAATACATCAAAAGGCAGGAGGAACATCACAAGATGGTTTCGTTCCAGGATGAGTTGCGTGAATTTCTGGTTAAACACGGGATAACATTCGATGAAAAATATCTGGTTTGATTGGGCGGACGATTTGTTCCGCCCCTTCGGGGCGGGATTGTTTGTTGGTCGCAGTTCCGTGGGTTTCACCCACGGCTATTCAAGTTGTTCGCCTCCGGCGAACCCGGTTTTGCAAACTACAGTTAATTGGAAAGATCGTCCTGATGCTTTGCGTCTTTGCGTCTTCGCGCCTTTGCGTTAATTCTCATGGCACTCCTCACTCCTGAACTACTGCGCCGCCTCGAGCAATTCCAATTGCTCGCCGCCCGACGCGCCAAGAGTTCGGCCAAGGGCGAACGTCGCAGCCGCGCACGCGGCCAATCCGTTGAGTTCGCCGACCACCGCAGCTACGTGCCGGGCGATGATTTTCGTTACCTCGACTGGAATCTGTTCGGCCGGCTCGACCGCCTGTTCCTCAAGCTCTACGAGGAGGAACGCGAATTGCCGGTGCGCATTTTCCTCGATGCCAGTGAATCCATGACTTTCGGCGAACCGCGCAAATTTGATTTCGCCCGCCAAATCGCCGCCGCCATCGGCTACGTGGCGTTGTGCGGATTTGATCGCGTGAGCGTCATCCCCTTTCCCAGTGCGGAATCCGGAGTGCGGAGCGCGGAATCACCAAGCGGCGCAGCGGACGCAAATGCTCCGCGCCCGGCGCTTCGCAGTCCGCATTCACCCGGGGAGTTGGCAGCGCGTGGCGGATTGCGAAGCGTCCGTGGAAAAAAGTCTTCGATGCAATTTTTCCAAAACCTTAATGCCCTTACCGCGGGTGGTGGCGCGGACTTGAACGAAGCGCTGCGCCGCGGCGCGTTGGAAGCGCGGCAAACCGGCCTTGCCATCGTCCTGAGCGATTTTCTTGATCCCGCGGGTTATGAGAGGGGATTGAACGCGCTGATCGGTCGCGGCTTTCAGGTGAGCTGCGTCCAGATTCTCGCTCCGGAGGAACTCACGCCCGCCAACTACGGCGACTTGCGCTTGGTGGATTCCGAGAGCGGCGCCGTGCAGGAAGTCACGTTCGGCCGCTACCGCCTGAAGGCGTATCAGCAGACGGTGCAGAATTTCGTTCAACGCCTGCGCGAGTATTGCACCAAGCGCGGCATCAACTTTTTCCTGGCCCCCTCGAACATGGATTTGCAGGACCTGCTGTTGAAGCAATTGCGAAAAGCGGAGGTGTGGAGTTAGGGAGTGCGGAATTCGGAATGCGAAGTGCGGAATAGCCATGATCATGCCCCTGGTAATTGGGAAGCGGAAAGGTAAACGATGAGTAACGAAAACTTAAAGAAACGGACCAAAATATTCGCGTTAGAGGTTGTCAAGTTCGTTGAAGGCTTACCGAAAATTGAAACCTGTCGCGTGCTTGGCAGACAACTCCTTCGCTCTGGCACTTCAGTCGGCGCAAACTACCGCGCGGCTTGCCGGGCAAAATCCAGCGCGGATTTCATCAGCAAGATGGGGACAGTCGAAGAAGAAGCAGACGAATCGGCTTATTGGATTGAGCTATTAATGGAAGCCGGCAAAGTAACAGAAATAAAAGCCGCACCTTTATTGAAAGAGACCAATGAACTCGTTGCCATCGCTGTTTCGTCCATAAACACCGCGCGAAAGTCAGGAGGTCGTCAGTGAACCGCAAACGCGCCGCATCATCGCGGGATTTCGCACTCCGCACTCCGCACTCCGCACTCCCCACTTAATGAGCTTCCTCGCTCCCATCGCCTTCGCGTTCGCCGCCAGCATCCCGTTGGTGATCGTGTTTTACCTGCTCAAGCGCAAGCGGACCACGAAGCTCGTTTCCAGCACACTTCTCTGGCAGAAATTCCTCGCGGATACCCAGGCCAGCGCGCCGTTTCAGAAGTTGCGCCAGAATTGGCTGCTGTATTTGCAACTCCTTCTTTTGGCGCTGGCCGTGCTGGCGCTCACCCGGCCCTACTTCAAAAGCTCGGCGAAACCGGCGCAACTGCGGGTGATCATCCTCGACGGGTCCGCCTCAATGCAGGCCACCGATGAAGCTCCATCGCGGTTCGGGAAAGCGCGCGCCGAAGCCCTCAAGTGGGTGGACAGCCTCGCGCCGACGGATCAAATGATCGTGCTGCTCGCCGGGGCGAACACCGAAGTGCAACAATCCGCCACCAGCGACAAGTCCGCGTTGCGCCGCGCTTTACAAGCCTGCGCCCCGTCGGATACACCCACGCGGCTTATCCCCGCGCTCAAAATGGCTGAGGCGCTCGTGCGCGATCGCCATAGCGCGGAGGTGCATCTGTTTAGCGACGGAGCGGTGGCCGACTTGGGCGATTTTGAGCGCCAATCCCTGCCGCTCATCTATCACAAGGTCGGCCAGCGCGCGGAAAATCTCGGCATCACGGCGTTGGACGTGCGCGCGTTCCCCGACAACGCCAGTCAACGCGCGATCTACGCCAACGTGGCGAACTTTTCGTCGAACGCGATGAGTTCCGAGCTGGAGTTGTATTTCCAGGCCAACGACAGCGACGCGCAAACCCTGCTCGACACCCGGCCGCTGACCGTTCCCGGCCAGCAAAGCGCGCCGCAAATTTTTCAAGCCTCCCAAACCTTGGATGGCGTGTTCACCGTCCGCCTGACAGGCAAGGACGATCTTATCGTGGACAATGAAGCGTCCATCGTGAGTTTGCTGCCCAAGCCGGTGCGCGTGTTGCTCGTCACGCCGGGCAACCGACTGCTCGAGAAAGCCCTGCGCGCCGTGGTCAACGTGCAGCTCACTGTGGCGAACGATCTCACTGACGCGGGCGCGGGCTTTGATTTCATCGTGCTCGACGGGGTCCAACCCACCGTTTGGCCAGCGGGCAATGTGCTGGCCTTCCACACGGTGAATACGAACTGGATCGAGAGCGTTGCAGCCGTGGAAGCCCCGGCCATCGTGGACTGGAAAGCCTCGCACCCGCTGCTGCGCTACGCGGGATTCGACAACGTGCAAGTCGTGCGCAGCCTCATCCCCCGCGACAGCTCGCCGCCGTGGGCCGTCTCCATTCTCGAAGCGCCGCAAGGACCGCTCATCCTCGCCGGCGAGCTGGGGCGACAACGCATCGTGTGGGTGGGCTTTGATCCGCTGGAGAGCAACTGGCCGTTGCGCGTGTCGTTTCCGATCTTCATCGCCAATGTCGTGGACTGGTTGAATCCCGCCAATGCGACCGGTGCTCAACTTTTAGTCAAAGCCGGCGACCCGTTCCGTCTGGCATTGGCGGAGCCGGTAAAAAGTGCCGAAGTCAAATTGCCAGGCGGCAAATCTGTCACGTTGAATGTCGAGAACGCGAACGAACTCATCTTTGGCGACACCACGCGGCAGGGTGTCTATCACCTGCGCGCCGGGACAAACGAGGTCACGTTCTGCGTGGACCTGCTTGATGCCGCCGAGAGCAACATCCGGCCGCGCGGCGAATTGGAGTTTGGCAGCTACACACGCGTCGCCGCCACCACGACCCAACGCACCAACATGGAACTCTGGCGCACCTTCGCCGCCATCGGTTTGATCGTGCTCTTGCTCGAATGGTGGTGGTATCACCGTCGGACGGCGTGAGGAGGGAAGGTTACGCATGGCACGCACCGCAACAATGAAACTCCTCCAAAGCCGCCCCGCTCGCCGTGACATGAGCCGGGCGAAAGGCAAAGCCATCTCCCGCGCCTCATCCGGTGGGAGGAAACGCGCCCGAACCACGTTGGATAAAACGGAGGCATCCGCATGACCCGCGCGCCCCGGAAACGCGATCGTGGCTGGCGCGATGATCCGTTTGCCGCCATGGAGACGGTGGGCCATTTCAATTGGCTGTGGCTGGGGGGCGGGGTGGTGGCGGTGATGTGGTTGGGAAACTTTGTCCCGAGCGGATGGAAGATTATTGACTTCAGCCATCCTTGGTGGTTGCTGGCTTGGCCGCCGGCCATCGTCTGGATTGCGTGGTGGGCCCGCAAATCCGACGTCTCCCTTGGTCCGGGGCGCCGGCGCGTGGCGCTGGGATTACGCCTTGTGGTTTGCACGCTGATTATGCTGGCGTTGGCGGGCGGGCAATGGCGGCGTCCGGTCGAAGGCATGAACGTTTTTTTCCTCCTCGATCGCTCGGATAGCATCCCGGCCGAGCAACAGGAGGCGGCGCGCCAACTCGTCACCCGGTTGGTCGGGCCAAAGCCTCTGACGGACCAAGCCGGGGTCATCGTCTTCGGCGCGGAGGCGAGCATTGACCGGTTGCCCAACGTGGCGCTCGATCTCCCGAAGATTGAGGCGGTGATCAATCCGCAACGCTCCGATCTCGCCGCCGCCATCCAACTCGGCACCGCCGCCTTTCCCGAAACCGGCCAGAAACGGCTGGTCCTGCTTTCGGATGGCAACGAGAACATCGGCGACGCGGTCAACGCGGTGCGGGCCGGACGTTCGCAAGGCGTGACAGTAGACGTGATTCCCCTCGGCGTGGCCCGCGCCAACGACGTTTCCGTTCAGCGACTGCAATTGCCGTCGCAACTCAAGCAAGGCCAGGCCTTCGAGGCAAAAATTTTTGTGCAGGCGGACACTGCCCGCCCGGCGACGGTGCGGTTGTATCGCAACGAGCAATTCCTGGGCGAGCAACCGGTGGAACTGACGGCGGGCAAGAATCTGTTTGCGTTTTCGCAGACCCTCACCACGCCCGGTTTTTATCACTACGAGGCGCGGGTGGAAGCGCCGGGCGATCCGTTGCCGCAGAATAACCGCGCCTTCGCGTTTGCCACCGTGCGCGGCGAACCGCGGTTGCTGGTGATCTCCAATGACCCGGAGCTGGACGGCCCGCTGGTGGCGGCCTTGCAATCCGCGCAACTGGAGATCCGCGTCACCGGCCCGGAACAATTTCCCGATTCACTGGCGGCATTGCAGAGCTACGATGCCATCTTCCTCAGCAACGTGGGCGCGGGCGATCTGGGCCGCGACCGGTTGCGGTTGCTGGAGAGCGCGGTGCGGGATTTTGGTGTGGGGCTGGTGTGCGTGGGCGGTGACGAGGCGTTTACGGCGGGCGGTTACCGCGGCACGCCCTTGGAAGACGCGCTGCCCGTGAGCATGGAATTGGACAGCAAGAAAGTGCTGCCGAACGGCGCGCTGGCGCTGGTGATTGACCGTTCGGGCAGCATGCAGGGAGAAAAGATGGAGATGGCCAAGGCCGCGGCCATCGGGGCCCTGGCCGCGTTGGGCGATCAGGATTATGTGGCGGTGATCGCGTTTGACAGCACATTCCACGAAATTGCGCCGCTGCAACGGGCCTCTCACCGCCGCGCCATCATGCGCGATGTGGCCGGTATTAACGCCCAAGGCGGTACGGTCATGCATCCGCCGATGGCCCGCGCCTACGAAATGCTCAAGGGCGCCAAAGCATCGCTCAAACATTGCGTCGTGCTGACCGATGGCCAGTCCCAGCCGGGAGATTTCGAGGGCCTTGTCCGCGCCATGGTGGCCGACCGGATCACCCTTTCCACCGTGGGCGTGGGGTCGGACATTGACGAAGCCCTGCTGCAAAGTTTGGCGGCCCTGGGCGGGGGCCGTTTTTATCCGGTTCAATTCGCCGGCGAACTGCCGCAGGTGTTCATCAAAGAGACCGCCATCATTTTGAAATCCGCCATCCACGAAGAACCTTTTCAACCGCAGTTAAAAGCCGTCACCGAACTGGTGCGCGGCATCGGTGGCGCCGAGCTGCCCTCGTTGCAGGGCTATGTGGTCACCACGCCCAAGCCGCGCGCGGAAACGCCGCTTTGGACCGATAAAGGCGATCCGTTGCTGGCCCATTGGCAATATGGTCTGGGCCGCGTGGTGGCGTTCACGTCGGACGCGCGGTCCAAATGGGCGAAACACTGGTTGGGCTGGGCCAAGTACCGGCAATTTTGGTCGCAAGCCGCGCAATGGAGTTTGCGGCGGCTGGCGAACGCGGATTTCACCGCCGAGGTCACGCTGGATCAGGGCGAAGGGTTGCTGACGGTCGAGGCGGTGGATGCCCACGGCGATTACCGCAACTTCCTCGAGCTTCAAGCCACCGTGGTCAGCCCGGCCGGACGGCGCGAGACCGTGACACTGCAACAAACCGGGCCGGGCCATTACGAGGCGCGCTTTCCGACACGCGAGGTGGGCGCGTATTTGCTGCAGCTGATGGACATGGAAAACGGTCAAGTGCGCGGCGCGCAGGTCGTGGGCGCGAGCGTGAATTATTCGCCCGAGTTCAATGCGTCCGAGCCGAATTGGGCCCTGCTCCGGCGGATCGCCGAGAGCAGTGGCGGGCGGGTGTTGAATCCGGCATTGGCGAAGGATAATCCCTTTTTGCACAACCGGCGAAAAACCTATCAAGCGCGCGAGCTTTGGGAAACGCTGCTCAAACTGGCCATCGTGCTGTTCGTTGGCGACGTGGGCGTGCGCCGGGTTCAGTGGGGCCGCGAAGAATGGCAGCGCGGGGCGCGTGTCCTGCGCCGATGGGTGTTTTTCTGGAAAAGCACGCCGCGTCCGGTGGAAACCCAGGAATCGCTGGCGACCTTGCTGGCGCGCCGGGATCAGGTTCGCGCAACACAAACTTTTGCCGGCTCCGAACGCCGATCCGAGCTGTTTCAACCCGCGCAACCGCCGTCCCCGGAGGCCGTGGCTGCGACGGCTCACGCGCCGCAATCGTCCAGCCTGCCGCCAGCCGAATCGCCCGCCGACGCATCCGCGGCGCCTCCGGCGAGCACGGCCAGCCGGTTGTTGGCGGCCAAACGTCGCGCGCATCAGAAACGCGGGTAGCGGCCGGGGCTGGGTCGGCCCGACAGGTTGTCGGGTAAAATCCCCGGAGAAAAACATTGCGGCAACTGGACGGTTTATGGCTTTATCCTCGCCATTAAAAGCGGGACGGCTGGCGCTGGCCCGCAACTGAGTCACTGCAAAACAACTCGATGGAATGACTGCCGCGGCGAACCGTTGCCGGATGGGCGTGTTTTACTCTGGCCGCGTCCAGGGTGTGGGATTTCGCTACACCGTGCGGACGGTGGCCAATGGTTACGAGGTGACGGGCACGGTGCGCAACCTGCCGGATGGACGGGTGGAACTGGTCGCCGAGGGGACCCGGACTGAGTTGGACGCGTTCCGCCAGGCGATTCGCGACGCGGGTCTGGCCCATTTTATTCGAGACGAAGCGGTCACGTGGAGCGCGGCCGCGGGGGATTTGCGGGGCTTTGAGATTGTGAGGTAGGACGGAATGAAGTTTGCCATCATAGCGGACATTCACGGCAACCTGGAGGCTTTCCGGGTGGTGCTGAACGACGCCCAGAAACAACGCTGCACGCACTATGCCTGCATCGGGGATGTTGTCGGGTACGGGGCGAATCCGGCGGAATGCCTGGCGCTGGTCCGCAAAATGGGCATGCCCTGCGTGAAGGGCAACCACGACGAATACTGCTCGATTGACGAACAAACCGAGGGGTTCAACCCGGCCGCCGCTGAAGCCGTGCAGTGGACCCGCAAACAATTAAGTGAAGACGGCCGGCAGTGGTTGCGCGATCTGAAATATGTGCGCATGGTGAAAAACTTTACGATCGTCCATGCCACCCTCGACGGGCCGCAGCGCTGGGGATACGTCTTCGACAAGCTCGCCGCCGCCGCCAGCTTTCCCTATCAAAACACGCCCGTCTGTTTCTTCGGACACACGCATGTTCCGGTGGCCTTCATCCGCGACAGCATGGTCCGGGGCGGGACCTACTCGAAGTTCAAAATTGAGGCTGGCAAAAAGTATTTCATCAATGTCGGAGCGGTCGGGCAGCCGCGCGACGGCAATCCCAAGGCCGCCTACGTGGTGTACGACACCGTTGAAGGCACGATCGAGTTGCGGCGGTTGGAGTACGACATCGCCGCCGCCCAAAAGAAGATTCGCGATGCCGGCCTGCCGGAACGGCTGGCGGAACGTCTGGCGTACGGAAGATAAACGGCGTCCGCCAAGGCGCGGCCCCGCCCGCCGGGGGCAACGGATGAATCCATGTCCGGCCGGGGAAGTCGAAATGGTCCGGGCCGCAATCCCTGCCATTCCTTGAAATGCCTCATCCTCAAACCGAGTTCGCTGGGTGACGTCGTTCAGGCGTTGCCGGTGTTGCGGCTCATCAAGGCGCATTCCCCGGCCAGTGAGGTGTATTGGTGGATTCAATCCGGTCTGGCGCCGTTGCTGGCCAATGATCCCGATCTCGCCGGATTGTTCTTGTTTGAACGCCACCCCGCGCGGGCGCTGCCCTCCTTTTGGCGAACCATCCGACGGGCGCGACAAATGCAGTTTGATTGGGTGATTGACCTGCAAGGGTTGAGCCGGAGCGCCCTGTTTGGCTGGCTCGCCAACGGGCAAACATTCATCGGCTTGGATAACCCCACCGAAGGCCGGCGCGAAGGAGCGCAGGCCGGTTATGATGTGCTGGCCCCCGCTTCGCCGCCCGGCACCCCGGCGAGCCAGCGGTATTTGGCCGTGTTGCCTTTGCTCGGAGTGCCGATTCATTCCCATTTCACCTGGCTGCCGCCACAACCCGCAGTGGCGGCGCGGGTGCGGGAACGCTGGCAACCGACCCCCGGCCGATGGATCACGCTTGTGCCGGGAGCGCGCTGGGAGAACAAACGCTGGCCGGTGGAATACTTTGCGGAAACCGTGCGCCGGCTTGCGGCGGAACAGGCGGACCTGCATTTCGCCATCTTGGGCGGGACCGGCGATCGCCACCTGGCGGCGGCGATTCATCCGGCGTGCCCGGAGCGGTGCCTGGATTTAACCGGCCAGACCTCGCTGCCGGAAATGGTCGAATGGATCCGCCTCAGCGACCTGGTCCTCTGCAATGACACCGGGCCGATGCATGTGGCCGCCGCGCTGGGCAGACCGTTGGTGGCGATTTTTGGACCCACCAACCCGGCAAGGACCGGACCACACGGGCAGTTGGAACATGTATTGCAGGCACGGGAACTGCCCTGTGTGCCTTGCTTGAAACGACGCTGCCACTACATCGAACCGCTGGCCTGCATGAAGATGATCACCCCGGACCAGGTGTGCGCGCGGGTGCGGATGCGGCTGGGTTGAGAGCGGACGTTGTTGCCGGTTATTTGCGAACCAGAAAATCTCCCAGCGCCAGATTCTGGAGGTCGCTGCCGAAAAACATGTTTAACGCATCGTCCGGCGAGCAAACCATCGGTTCCCCGCGGCGATTGAGCGACGTGTTCAGTAACACGCCGATGCCGGTGCGGGCTTCGAATTTTTTCAGCAATTCGTAATAGCGCGGGTTGCTTTGTGCGGTGACAATCTGCGGGCGCGCGGTGCCATCCTCATGCACCACCTCGGGAATCCGCGGCTTCCAGTGATCCGCCACGTCGAAGGTGAACGTCATGTAGGGGGAGGGATGCGTTGTTTGCAACACGTCCGGCGCGACGGTGTCCAGCAGGGACGGACAGAACGGCCGCCAGCGCTCGCGATATTTGATTTGGGCATTGATGCGATCCGCCACGCCGCGGGAGGCCGGGTTGCCAAGGATGCTGCGATTTCCCAACGCCCGCGGACCGAATTCCATCCGGCCTTGAAACCAGGCGACCACTTCCCCTTTCGCCAGCAGTTCGCTCGCCGTGTCCGTGATGGAGGCGCACCGTTCGTACCGGATTTCGCGCTTCCGCAAAACGGCTTCGATTTCATCCGGGGAGTATTCCGGGCCGAGGTAGGCATGCGCCATCGGCTGGATGCGGTCGCCGAGTTGGTGGGCCGCATACGTGGCCGCGCCCAACGCCGTCCCGGCATCGCTGGCGGCCGGTTGCACAAACAGCTCATGGCCCGGCCCCATCATTTGAATCAGGCGCTGATTGGCTTTGACATTCAACGCGACCCCGCCGGCATAACACAACCGCTTCGTGCGCGCGATGTGTCTGCCCAGAAAATGCCGTGTGAGCGCCATCAGGATGTCTTCCAGTTGTTGTTGCACGGCGGCGGCGATATGCACGTAGGGATCATCAATCTCATCGCCCACGCGCACCGGGCCCCATTGCTCGATGAGCTTTGGCGAAAAGTAAGTTCCCTTCAGTTCGCCCCCCCGGCCAACCCGCTTGTGCCGGCGCCAGCCGATGCAGTTGACCAGGCGGGTGTTTACCCGAAAACCACGCTCATTCCATTGTATCAACGGCGAAACATCAATCCGCCGGGCGTCCCCGTAAGGCGCCATGCCCATCACCTTGAACTCGCCATCCAGCATCTCGAACCCGAGATATTCCGTAATCGCGCCGTAGCACCCGCCCAGTGAGTCCGGCGCAAAAAACTCTTTGAGCGGGTGGATGTCGCCGCCCCGTCCGTGACCGAACCAAGTCGTGCAATACTCGCCCACCCCGTCCACGCTCAGGATCGCCGCCTGTTCATAGCCTGAAAGATGATAGGCGCTTGAGGCGTGGGCCAGGTGATGTTCCACCGGGATGAATTGGATTTTGTGACGGTCCACGCCCAGCCGATCAAGGGCGGCCAAGACGTTCCGCACATTCCGGCGGAACCGGCGGTTGCCGTTGAAGAGCGCGGTGAATGCCCGGTCGGGCGCGTACCAATGCCGCGCGGCGAAATGCCAGCGGGCCGGACTGAAAATACTCACGGGGGCAAAGGGGATCGCCACCACCTGCACCGCGGCGGGTTTCAGACCCGCGAATTGCAGACAGAATTGCGCGGCGCATTCGGCTTGTTTGCCTTTGGCGTGCTTGTCGCGCAGGAACCGCTCCTCTTCTGCAGCGGCCACCACGCGACCGTCCACGACCAACGCGGCGGCGGGATCGTGGCCGACCATTCCTCCCAGACCCAGGACAATCATGCTTTGGTTTCTTCGCTTCGCACAAAAACAGCCAGGTGCAGATTATGGAAGAACCGCCGTTGCGCCAAGTCTTTGACGAGTTGGAAGCCGTGTTGCTGGAAGTAATGCTTCAATTCGGACAGCGGGGTGCTGTATTCCCGGCAGGGTTTTCTCTTCCATCGGGCGCGCCACCGCCTTTGCCAGGCGGCCACGCTGGCGGCATTGAAGTAAGAGATGACGACCTGCCGGCGGGCCACGCGGCACAATTCGCCCACCACCCGCGCCCGGATCTCCGGCGAAGGCAGATGATGGAACAGGCGAAAACAAACGACGGCGTCGTAACTGCCATCGGCCAGGGTCAGGCCTTCCACATCCTGTTGTTGGACTGGAATGTGCAAGCCGTGGGCAGCAAAGTTTTCCCGGGCCACGGTCAACATGCCTTCAGCAATGTCCGCCGCAGTCATGTGGTAACCAGCTTGGGCCATTTGCACCGTCACCCGACCCCCACCGCAGGGCACATCAAGCACGGACGCCTGCGGGGGGATAAATCGGCAGGCCCGGGCCATCAGTTTCATCTCGGGAACGTGTTTGCGGGCGGGGCGCGCGAAATACCGCCGGGCCACCGGTTCGGTGTATTTCGTTTTGGCGGCATAAGCGGCCGAAGGCGGATCACTCATATATTGATAGAATCCGCCGCAACGTAAGCCGAGGCGCGGGGCGCGTCAACGGGCGGACCGGGAGGCGAGCGCCGGCGGGATTCCCACTCGGCGCAACTGGCGTTCGCGTTCGGTTGCCGCCACGGCCATTGCCTGCCGGATGAGTTTTTTATCTGCCGGGGTGAGCCGCGCCCGGTTGACGTAGCGGAGATAAAACCGCAGCCGTTCGGTGCGGCGAAAAAAGCGCGGGGCCGGGGCGTCCAAAGTGCCCAAATCCTTGGCCCGACTGCGCAAGGCCATTCCCGGAAACCAGCGGCGGCCTTTGGGGGCGTCAATCAGGAAAAAAGTTTCCGGGTCGGTTCCGGAGAGAATGATATTCCGCCAGAAGTAATCATGGTGGACAAAATGCTGTCCATGCATTTGCCGCGTGAAATCGGCGAGCCGCTCAATTAACCGGCGGCGGACACGCTGGTTTTCGGGTGCGGACAGCACGGCCAACCCATCGCGGATATAGGCATCCAACGGCGTCGGATGAGGCACGCCTTCGGTGATGAGAAACGACCGTTGCAAGCAGCGCGCCTGGCGAAAGACACCCCAAGCCAGCGGCGTGGCGGCGTTGATTCCCAGCCGTTGCAGGCGCTGTAAACTGGCGAATTCCTTTTGGACTTTGGGCCGGCCGAAAAACGCGCCGCGCAAGGCGCTTTTCCAAATCTCCCGGGCGGTTCTGAACCAGTATTTCTTGAGAAATAAAATGTGTGGTCGCCCCCCCTTCTCCAAAATAATCCGGCGGACTTCGCTCGTACCGCTGGACGCTACCACTTCGCCGGCTGTTTGGGTAAATAGGGCTTCAATACGATCCAATCCCTGTTCCCGCAGACGGGCCCGCCACTCGGGAACGACAAACACTTTTTCCGAACGCAACATGGTTTTAATCAGGTCGATTGGAAGCGGACCATAACAGCATCTGTCAGCGCGCCTGACAACTTAACGGAAGCGCGCATCCCTGTCGGCACCCGGAAGGCTGCCAATGGTTTCTCAGAAGGGAGTCCGTATCTTACTTCCCGGAGAACCGTCTCCTGATCTGCGACGCGGCGCTGAACTGCGGAATAACCCACGAGGTCGAGGGGAGCTGTGTTCCCGGTGTTCTGGAATGCGTTGGTTTTCAAATAATTGTCCACGCTAAAAGGGGGATTGCCGTCATGCAATGGAGTTTTCTCAACAGCTGAGGATCTTCAATCCGGGATGCGGCTAGGAGGCCGGTGGAAGTCTTGGAATTTTCGGCGACGTAACAAACGGGTGACCCGCCGTTGGATGCGTTGAACCAGGCGCCGATCCCGCCGTCCGGCATATTGATGGAGGAAGCGCAGGCGTTCGCGCGTGGATGCCAGGCGCAGGGGAGCGGTCACGTTCAAGGCCGCGAGATCGCGCGCGCGCAACCGCTCCGGCAGTCGGGTCCGCCGATCAAGCCGGGCCATGTCAATCAGGCAAAAAACCGGGTCGCCGTTTTCCGTATCTACGAAGATGTGCCGCGTGAACAAGTCGGGTGTGGCCAGACCGGCATCGTGCATTTGCCGGACGAAACGGGCGAGCGCATCAAACACATCCCGTCGCCGGGCGCGATCCCGGCATGCACCCAGGAACTGTTCCATCGTTTGTCCGGGGGCGCTTTCGGTGATAATAAACGAGAACTTCTCCCACAACGGTCCGCATTCCTCGCCATAGGCGATCAAGCCCGCCACGGCAATGCCGGCGCGTTCCAAGGCGCGTGAGTTTTCCCATTCCCGCCGCGAGACCGATTCCACGCGTCCTTGCCGCAGCAGGGACTTCAATCCGTCTTTGCGATACGGCTTGAGAATCCGCTTGAGATAAAGCACGCGCGCGTGACCGGCGGCCTCGGGGACGTTGATCCGGAAGATGTCGCGCCGTCCCCGATGATTTTTCACGAGGTCGCCGCGATAAGCTTTCACCTGTTCCAGCGAAGCAAGCCCCAGCTTGTCTAGCAATTCTCGGTGTCGGGCAATGGCAAACATGGCATATCCGGTCAGTCCAGGTGGCGGCAGTCTATCCTGCCCCCCTTAAAAACTGAAGCCATCAAAACGCGCTGTGCATGAGGCCGGGATTCAACGTCGTGCAGGATTTGACGCCTTAAATCGAAGTTCCCTATGCTGCGCTGTGTTGCAACGTAAATCCCAAGGCTTCCGTTGGGAAGTCGTCCCGGATTTTGAACCGCACTTGGCGGCGGTGTGGGACTCGCCGGGGCGTGTGATCAAGGAATCGCCGGCCAAGATCGTGACTTTACTGACGGCTGGCGGGATTGCGGTTTACGTGAAACGGTATCGCCATCGAGCCGTGGCGCTACGACCGTTGAAGTTTTTCTTCAAAGCCTCGCAGGCCCGGCGGGAGTGGCGTCTGGCCCAACAACTGGAAACCTTGGGCGTCCCGACGGTGCGGCATCTTGCGCTGGGAGAACGATGGACTTGGGCCGGCTTGCAAGAATCGGTCTTGATTACCGAAAGTTTTGCCGGCCAACCGCTGGATCCGGCCAGTGGGTTGGCGCCGCAAGCCGTGCTGGCCTTCGTCGGCCAACTCCACGACCGCGGGGTGCTGCAACATGATTTGCATCCGGGCAACATCCTTAGAAACCCCGCAACCGGCGAGATGCGATTGGTGGATCTGCACGGGATCGAGATCAAACCCCAGCTTTCGGCCGCGGAACGCGCGGCCAATCTCGCTTACTTGGGAATTCACTTGCCACTGTCCCTCGACAAAGAAACCCAAGAGCTCAGTGGGCGCCTGCGCCGGTCGGCCTTGGCGCACCGCGCCAAGCGATGCCTCAAGCACAACCGTGAATTCGCCCCGCAACGGCATGGCGGTTTGACCTGGCGGGTTCGCCTGCCGTTTGCGGATGCCCAAGTGCGGGCGATCATGGCGCGGCCGGATGACTTCCTCGCCCGGCGCGCGGCAATTCTCAAGCCCGGTCGCAGCGCCACGGTGGGGCGGGCCGGCGGGGTTGTGTTGAAGCGTTACAACCTCCGCAAACTTACAAACCTGCTGAAGGACTTGTTCCGCGCCTCCAAAGCGCGGCGGGCCTTCCGCAAAGCGTATCATTTGGAACTCGCGGGAGTCCCCACCGCCCGCCCCCTGGCAACGGCGGATCGTCGGCTTGGCGGATTGCTACTCCGCAGTTACCTGCTCATGGAAGAAATTCCCGATGCCCAACACCTCGGACAATGGCGGGGCGATCCTTACGTCGCCGCCCGAACCGCCGCCGCCCTGCTGGCGAAGTTGCACCACGAAGGTTTCCGACATCGGGATTTGAAGGAAACCAATCTCGTGTTTGATCCCGAAGACCGCCTGTTTCTGATTGACTTGGAAGGACTGGAATTTGTCGGCGAGATTTCTGCCCGCCGGGCGGCCCGGGATCTGGCGCGACTCCATCGAGCGGTGACGGCTCTACCGCACATTGATGCCCGCCAACGATTTGTTTTCCTCCATGTCTATTGTCGAATACGGGCCATGCGCCCCTGTTCTTTGCGACGGATTTGAATCAACGTTTCGGTTGATGAGTCTCGGGCTTAAAACCGCGCCGTCAGTTGCAGGCGCAGCCCCACGCGTTCGCCATGCGAAGTCAATCGGAACGGCACGCCGAATTTCACCTCCAACCACGAATTCACCGGGATAATGGCCTGCGGCAACAGCGAGACACTGTTGTATTTCTCAAACTCTCCCTGATAATTCAATCCCATGCCCGGCCAGAAATGTTCGTGCAGACGCGTGACCGACGCCGTGTTCAAATCCACCAGGAAAAAATCATCGTTTCCGCGCGACGGATTCAAATCGTCCGATTTGATATAAGCGCGCACGCCGAGGTTGGCCAACAGACGAACCTGGTCATCGTTAAAACTGCGATCGGCTTTTACGCCCGCCTGATAGAGTCGCCCTTGATGATTGAGGCGGTCGCCATGGGCGGTTTCCAGAAAGCCGACCCGCCCGCCAGCCCCGAGATACCAGGCAAAATTGAAGCCGTGGTTCGGGGCGCTCAACAATTGATGCTCCAATATGACGCTTGGCAGATCTAAAACCCCGCCCCAACCCCGCACCCAACTGCGCTGTCCAGTGCCGATGACGGTGGCGTCGCCCTCGGTGTAAAGCGGCCAGAGCAGCCGGAATTGCAGCGTGCGATAAAACGGCACCGTTGCTTCAAGGTCGCAGCCCCAGCCGTCGAAATGATTCATCTCCTGCAATTGGACATCCTCAAAGTAGCGCATGGTGGTGTCCACGGTGATCTTTGACGCCGTCTGGGCATAGCGCACCGAGATGGGCTGCACCTGATAGTCGGTGTTCGCCGCGCGCAGTAGCGGCGTCACGATGATCATCGCACTAACCCCGGCAAGAATAATTCGTTTGCTGTTCATGGGTTTAGAATGGCTTGGTAACGATTCCAGTCGTACGTTCATGCTCGAGTTGCCCCGCGCGTTTTTGTCAAGCGCCAATAAAATCACATTTTTCAAGAATGTCCAGCCGTGGGCGGCGTTGCGGGACGGGTCTCGTGCCAGTCCTTCGGCCATCGCTTGCGCCGATAAGCCAGAACGGCGCGGATGAGTTTTCGCGCCTCCACGTCCAGCGATGGACGTCCGAGATACGCGCGGATGAAGGCCGCCCGTTCCGTGCGGGTGCATACTTGCGAGGCCACCTTGTCCAACGAGGCCAGGTCCTTGATCCGCCGTCGCTCCCGCCCCGGTGACCAGCGGACAAACCCGCCGCGCGGGCAATCAATCCACCACAACTGCGGCGCGGCCGGGGCCCGCCAGGTCACGAGCAAGTTTCGCCAAACCAGATCGTGATGATAAAAATCGGCAGCGTGAATTCGGCGGGTCATGTCGGCCAATTGATTTCGCAACGTCCGGCGTAAAGACCGGCGTAGTGAAGACGTCAGCCCGGCCGGGGCTTGGAAAAACTCTTTCAACGAAACCGCATCAGGAATCGCCTGGGTCAAAATAAATGCGCGCCGTAATCGGCCCCACCCATCACGTTCCTCACCCCAAGCCATCCGGTGGGCGCAGGGTAGCTCCAAGCGCATAAACACGCCGTAATTATCGTATTCGCAACGGGCCTTGGAAGGCCGGCCCAGAAAACGCCAGGTGGGCGGAGCGTATTCATACTGTTTGTAGAATACTTCCATCGAACTGCCGTCGGGTTGGACCAGCGTCGCCGGCTTGACGATGACGGTTGTCTTGGCGGGGATCGGGCCGGGCAGAAAATGCGCGCGCACAAGGGCCGGAGTATCCAACCCGAGTTGGGCGAACGCATCTTGGAAAGCGGCGGCGACGATCAACACGCGGGACGTTTATCGCAAATCCCGATAGGCGTAAATCAAACTCGGTGCATGACCGGCTTGAGGGGGGCCAGGCTGCTTCCGCCTGCACTCAGCCGGGAGTAAATGCATTTGAATCCGGATTGCCCTCTCCTTTAGCATTTCAACCGATGTGTTTTAGTCTCGCAAATCTGCTGTCTGATTATGGTTTGCACTCGTCCCGCTTCGTGGACTCCGTTGCCTCCACGGCGATTCCGCATCTTGATGCCGGGGAACGCAATCGCCCCGATCAAATCAGCCCCTTGGGAAATCACCGGTCAAGCCACGCGCGGTGTTCCGCCAGCAAGATCACGTCTCTTCCCAGACTCCGCATTCTGTTGTGACCTCAGAATTTATCCCAACCTTCAGTCCGCAACCGCGCCGCATCCTCGTGCGCGGCGTAAACTGGTTGGGGGACGCCGTGATGACTACGCCGGCACTTTTGCGATTGCGGGAGCGCTTTCCAGAGGCGCACATCACCCTGTTAACGGCGCAAAAAATCGAAGCACTGTGGCAGGGGCATCCGGCGTTGAACGCCGTGCAGTCGTTCGCGGCCGGGGCAGGCCTGTGGTCCGTTAGTGCCCGGCTACGCGTTCAACGATTCGATCTCGCACTCGTGCTGCCCAATTCACCGCGCTCAGCGCTGGAGACCTGGCTGGCGCGGATTCCCCGTCGCGTGGGTTGCGCGCGGCCCGGACGGACGATGTTGTTGACAGATCCACTTCCACCGCGCCCGGGCGGGGGAGGCATGCAAAAACGCTCGATCACGGAAATTAAACGCTGCATTGCCCCCGGCTACCAGTCGTTGAATCCCCGATCGGAGGGCTCCGCCGCGGCTGCCGGACGACGCCACCAAATGTATGACTACCTGCATTTGACCGCAGCGCTGGGAGCGAATCCCGAACCGCTCCCGCCGCAATTGGCGTTGAGCAAAACGGAACGGGACGCGATCCGGCAAAAATTTGGCCTGGAAGAAATTCACGCAGCGGGCACGCCTATTCTCGGCCTGAATCCCGGCGCGGAATACGGCCCGGCCAAACGTTGGCCCGAGGACCGATTCATCGCGGCCGCGCGGGAGATTCACCAACGCCGACCTTGCGTCTGGCTGATTTTGGGTGGTTCGGGTGATCGGGCTGTAGCCCGGCGTATCGCCGCACGCTTGGCTCTGCCTCAACCGTTCCTGCGCAACTTGGCGGGCCAGACATCGCTTCGCGAATTGATGGCGGTGCTGACCTCCTGCCGGGTATTGCTGACCAACGACTCCGGTCCTATGCACGTGGCCGCCGCTTTGGGCACCCCTGTGGTAGTCCCGTTTGGCAGCACTTCATCAGAATTGACCGGCCCGGGTCTGCCGGGAGACCCCCGCCATCATCTGTTGCAATCGGATGCCCCTTGCGCGCCCTGTTTTCGCCGCGAATGCCCGATTGATTTTCGCTGTATGCGGGGCATTACCGTGACGCAAGTCGTGAACGCGGTTCTTCACGCCTTATCCTGAAAAACGGACGGCCATACCTCCGGTTGCGTTCGCCCGGCCCTCGCCGAACTACGAATTGGCATCAGTCGCCGGCACTTCACTTCCCGCAAAGCGCCCGTCGTTCGCTCCCACTCCAACAACGAATCCCTCTCAACGCAACCGTAACACTCCTGCCTTGAGAACCAGTGTCAGCGCGAGGTACAACAAACTTTGTCGCACCTGCAACAAAGTTTTGCGTGACGGTTGCTGCCCTGCCAGCTCATGTTCCGGGTCATGAAGCCCAAGACGGAAGAACTCCTGAACTTTCTGCTCTGGTCCGCCGACCAGCTACTGCGGCCCACCTTTCACAATCTGACCGACTCTTACGAAAGTTGGGTCTATCGCAACGGGCTGCTGCCCCAGGTGACCAAGCTGGAGCGGCTGCAACTCCTCGAACGCGATGCCAAATCGTCAGCGGACCGGCTCTACCGCCTCACCGAGGAAGGCCGCCTGCATGCCTTGGGCGGGCGTGATCCGGAAGCCCAATGGGCCCGCCCTTGGGACGGCTACTGGCGGTTGGTGCTGTTTGACGTGCCGACCGGACAGAATGCCCGCCGCGAACGGTTAAGACGTTACCTGCGCTCGCGGGCTTTCGGCTATTTACAGGGCAGTGTGTGGATTACGCCCGATCCACTGGTGGAGGAACGGCAGATTCTCAGCGGCGGCAAGATCAATGTGGAATCGCTCCTCCTGCTGGAGGCGCGACCGTGCGCGGGGGAATCGGACGCGGAAATCGTCGCGGGCGCGTGGGACTTCGAGCGCATCAACCGCCGCTATGCCCGGCATCTGAAAGTGCTGGCGGAGCGTCCGGGCGGCGCGCTGCGGACCGACGCGGCGTCGAAGGCGTTGCTGCGCTGGGCGGCGGCGGAGCGCGAGGCATGGCTGGACGCGGTGACGAACGACCCGCTGCTGCCGGGCCGGATTCTGCCGTCCGATTACTTGGGGCAACAGGCGTGGCGGCGGCGGGTGGAAGTGCTCCGGGACGCCAGCCGGCAACTGCGCACGTTCAAACCCGAATAGCCTGGTGCAAACTTTTGTTGCATATGCAACAAAAGTCCGTCGTGAGTGCGAGCGAGAACGATCAGCGCAGATTGGGTGGAAACGGTTCTTTCTCCTTCCTCCAATCAGCGCGAATTCCTTCCTGTCCCACGGATAGGGCAACAATCCCGCCAACAATCGCGGCGTTTGTGTCGCAGTCTCCACCACCCGAAATTGTCAGCGAGAGAGATTCGACGTAGTTGTCGAGATGATGGGCAGCACACCAAAGCGCGAACGGAACGGTGTCTGGTGCAGTAACGAGTGAACCATTGCCGAGAGCTTTTGCGACAGCCTCGACTGGGATTGTCGCCGGTGTTTGCGATGCAATGAGAATGCCGCGACGGACTTTGCTCTCAGGCGTGGAGTCAAGAACAGCCTCGAATAGTTTGGCCATGCGCGTCGGCGAATTATCTTCTCGCAACCGCCAAGCCATCGCTGCGGCGATGGCCACGGCTATCGTGCCAGCAACGCCTTCGGTGTGAGTGTGAGTGACGAGCGCAGATGCTCGTGCTTCTTCAACAATGCGGGGTAAATCATCTGCGAAGTAAGCACCGAGCGGAGCGACCCGCATTGCGCCGCCGTTTCCCATCGAGCCTTGCCCTCCAAACGCAGAAGCTGCGCCCTGACGCCAATCGCCGCCACGAATGATTTCGTTCATCTGCATTCGCGTCATGCTCCCGTAACCTCGGTCGGGTTCGCGCTCGAATCGCCAAGCAAATCGGCGGGCGAGTGCGTGCTGATGAATGTGACCGTAGAGCTTCAGCACTTCGACAATCGAAAGCGCCATCTCCGTGTCGTCGGTGTGAAACCACGGTCCGGAAGGCAATCCACGCTCGATGATTCGAGCCGAATCTGCATGACGATATGCGAGCATCTCACCAACAGCGTCGCCGATGGCGAGTCCTTCGAGTGAAAGCAGAGAGCGCTGCATCCGCTCGGAATGGTCCGGCGGTTGCCGAAAGACTTCGCGCCGGGGCGACTGTGCCAGCATTTCTCGCGCTTTCGGCAGCCAAAGTTTGCGAACCCAATCGTCACCGATTGGTCCGACGCGGTCCACATTCCAGCCGGCAAATCTCAACTCGTTGTGCATCGACCATGCGCGGTCTGCGTTTGTGGAGTGGATGATGACAGGGCAAAACGCAAAATGGCTCGCGAGCAGTTTTGCCACATCGAGTCCTGTGCCCGGGTCGCATGTAGCGCCGGGCTGCGGATTCAAATCGTGGTCGAGCGAAACAAGATGAGTGCTGTCGAAGAACTTCTCACATTCGGCGAGCATCGTTGGTGCGTCGCACCAGACACGCATTTGCCATTCTTCGCCGAGTTCACGAAGGATGGATTCAAACGCGGCGATTCGCTCATCATTGTCTTCGAGCAGGAGAAGTGTTTTCACGTCGGCTGCTACGGGTTGAAAAGCTTTTCCACCTTCGCCTTCACCGCCGCATCCATCTTGATGAGCGGTGGCCAGGGGCGTTTGAATCCTTCGCCGGGGAGTTTCTTCGTCGCGTCAATGCCCAGCTTGCTGCCGATGGCGATTTCGCTCGTCGCGTGGTCGAGCACGTCGGACGGGCCTTTGGTGAAGATGCTGTCGCGTTGCGGGTCGGTGTTGGCGCAGAGGCGGAAGAGGACTTCGCTGTTGTTATGCACGTCCACGTCGTCGTCCACCACCACGATGTATTTGGTGAACATCATCTGCCCCATGCCCCAGAGGCCGTGCATGATTTTGTAGGCTTGCATCGGGTAGGTCTTCTTGATGCTCACGAAGACGAGGTTGTGGAACACGCCTTCCGCCGGCAGCGCGATGTCCACGATCTCGGGGAAGTTCATCTTGAAGATGGGCAGGAAGAGTTTCACGGACGCGCCGCCGATGTAGAAGTCTTCCATCGGCGGGATGCCGACGATGGTGGCAGGATAGACAGCGTCCTTGCGATGCGTGATGGCGGTGACGTGGAACACGGGATACGGCTCGGGCAAGGTGTAATAGCCGGTGTGATCGCCGAACGGCCCTTCTTCGCGCAACGGTTCGGTCGGGTCAACGTAACCTTCGATGACGAAGTCGGCGTTGGCCGGGACTTCGAGGTCGTTGGTCTCGCACTTCACGAGTTCGACGGATTTCTTTCGTAAATAGCCCGCCAACAGAAATTCATCCAGACCATCCGGCAGCGGCGCAGTGGCGGCGAAGGTGAACACGGGATCGCCGCCCAGAAAAATGGCAACGGGCATGCGCGTGCCAGTTTCGTAATAACGACGGCCGTGACGCGCGCCGACTTTTTGAAGCTGCCAGTGCATGCCGGTGGTTTGGTCGTCATAAATCTGGATACGATACATGCCGACGTTTCGCTCGCCGGTGTCGGGGTCTTGGGTGACGACACAGGGCAACGTGATGAAACGACCACCGTCGAGGGGCCAACATTTCAAAATGGGGAGTGCGGAGTGCGGAGTGCGGAGCGTTGGCGGTTGGGGGTTGGTGGCTGAGAGTTCGCCCTTAGCCCGATCCTCTCCTCCTGGAGAGGGAGAAATGTGCGTCGTCGCTGGCAGGTTCGATGCACTAAGGTTTGGCGCAGTGGGCCAAGGTTCTTTGCGGGCGGGTGGCGCGTCGAATTTATGAACCACTTCCTTGCACGGACCGCTCTTGACGAGTTTGGGCTTGGCGTGACGCAGATCGAACGCCTGGCCGAGCAGCTTGACGGCCTCGCGCATTGAAGTGGGCGGCTTGGCTTTCATCAGTGCGCCCAGTTCGTTGGCCACATCGTCCACGGAATTGGCGCCCAGGCTCAGCGCCATCCGTTCCCATGAGCCGAGCGTGTTGATGGCAACCGGAAAAGGCGACACCACGCCGTTGACGGTGGGCTGCTCGATGAGCAACGCCTTGCCGCCGCCGGGTGATTTCATTTCGCGATCCGCCAGTTCGGTGATTTCGAGTTCGGTGGCGACGGGCTGGGAAATGCGTTTCAGTTCGCCGGCTTGGTCGAGGGCGTTGATGAAATCGCGGAAGGAATCAAAAGCCATGCGGAAACACTAGCAGGTGGGGGCGGGATGCCAAGCTTCGGCTGACGGGTGAGAGTGGCGCGAGCCGGTGCTTCCCAAGCGCGTCACCGGCTGCCTGCGGCAACTCGGGGATTGCGAGGGGCGGCGTTTTGGGAAACCATGCGCGGTGTGGATGATTGCCGCCATAGAACTCGTCAAGCCAACCAGATGAATCCGCCGTTTCGCCTCCGGCTCCTGATGTCCTCCCTTGTGGGGCTGCTGTTGATGGCTTGTGCCGATCATTCCCCGCCGGCGCCCAACCGGCTGACTCCAGCCGAACAACGCGCCGGCTGGCGATTATTGTTTGATGGTGAAAGTTTTGCCGGCTGGCGGGAGTACCGCAAAAGCACGTTCCCCCAACAGGGCTGGGTCATCGAAGCGGGTTGTCTGCGGAAAGTGGGCGGCGTGAGAGGGGGCGACCTGGTGACGGAGGCGGAGTTCGAGGATTTTGAGTTGTCCTGGGAATGGAAGCTTCCCGCGAAGGCCAACAACGGCATCAAGTATTTGGTGCTGGAATCGCGGCCCGCGGCGCCCGGGCCCGAATACCAGATGATTGATGATATCCTCGTGCCGGATGCGAAGCATCGGACCGCGGCTTTTTACGACGTGCTTCCGCCCGGCCCGAACGCGCAACCCCGACCGATGGGCGAATGGAATGTCTCCCGCATCGTCGTTCGCGGCAACCGGGTGGAACACTGGCTGAACGGTGCGAACGTGTTAGAATACGAACTGGGCAGTCCGGCGGTGCGCGCCGCGGTGGCGAAAAGCAAGTTCAAGAACGCTGCGGGCTTTGGGGAGAAATGCCGGGGTCGGATCATGTTGACGGATCACCACGACGAAGCTTGGTTCCGCAATCTTAAAGTGCGCGATCTGGCCGCGCCTTGAAACGCCCTGTCACCGCCGCCCGCCGGGAGTTTCACCAGCCCATTGTTTCCCCGGCGGGGCCTCATCCAAGATGGTCCATTGCCGGTATTCGCTGCGGGATGACAGTTCTGAACAGGCTTGCGGAATGAACGGAACGGCGGGCACAGTTGTTATATTGTCAGGTAAAATATGAGTATTTGGATTTTATTCATCGGCACCCTGTTGTTGTCGCTCTGGGCGACGGCGCGGGTGAAGTCCGTGTATCGCCGGCACAGCCAAGGCGTGGTGGTGTCCGGATTGACCGGCGGCGAGGCGGCGTACGAGATCCTGCGCCGGGCCGGAGTGCCGGACGTGCAAATTACGCATCAAGACGGTCTGTTGGGGGATCATTACGATCCGGTCCGGCGACGGCTCGTGCTGTCCACGGAAAACTTCTACGGACGGTCTCCAGCCGCGCTGGGGGTGGCGGCGCATGAATGCGGGCATGCCATCCAGCAACAGCTCGCCTACAAACCGTTGACCTGGCGCATGGCGGCGGTGGGCATCACCACTTACGCCAATTACGTGGTCATGATTTTTCCTTTCCTTGGATTGGTCACGGGCCTGATACGCAACTGGGTGGTCATGGCGAGCATCATGGCGGCCGCCTGGGGCGTGATCATGTTGTTCAATCTGATCACCCTGCCGGTGGAGTTCGACGCCTCGCGCCGCGCCAAGGAAGTCTTGTCCAACCTGGGCATGATTGCCCCGGGCGACGAGGCCGCCGCAGTGCGCCAGGTCCTCGACGCGGCGGCCTGGACCTATGTCGCCGCGTTCGTCACCTCGCTGGCGTATCTCCTCTGGCATCTGTTGCCGTTGTTGTTGGGTGGCCGGACGCGCGATTGACGCCGATGCGGACTTGGAAACTGGCGAGGGGACAATCATGAACTGGTCCTTCAAACTTGGGCGCATTCTCGGCATAGACATCTTCATTCATTACACCTTTCTACTGCTGCTTGCCTTTGTGGGATTCGCGCACTGGATGGCGGGACGGGGAGTGGTGGGGGCGGTTACGGGTGTCTTGTTTTTTGCCGGTCTCTTTCTTTGCGTGCTGCTTCACGAATACGGCCACGCACTGGCCGCGCGGCGGTACGGCATCCAGACACACGACATCACCCTGTTACCGATCGGCGGTCTGGCCCGCCTGGAGCGGATTCCGGACCAACCGGTGCAGGAATTGATCGTGGCCCTGGCCGGGCCGGCGGTGAACGTGGTGATCGCCGCCGGACTCTTCGCCGGTTTGTTGCTCCGCAGCTCGTGGCAGATGCCCACCGAACCGAGCATTACCAGCGGCGGATTCATTGAACGGATGCTGGTGGTGAACGTGTTCTTGGTCCTGTTCAACATGTTGCCGGCCTTTCCGATGGACGGCGGCCGGGTGTTGCGTTCGCTGCTGGCCATGCGGCTCAATCATGCCCGGGCCACGAACATTGCCGCCGCCATCGGCAAAGGCATGGCGGTGCTCTTCGGGTTCGTGGGCTTGTTCTCCAATCCGATGCTGCTCTTGATTGCGCTGTTTGTCTGGATTGGCGCCAGCCAGGAAGCGGCGGCGGCCCAGGTGAAATCATCTTTCACCGGGAGCGCCGTGCGGGATGCCATGCTTACGGACTTTCGCACGCTCGCGCCGGACTACACGCTGGCCGACGTCATCCGCTGTCTGCTGGCCGGCTCGCAACAGGATTTTCCCGTGGTGGACCAAGGCCGGGTGGTGGGGATGCTTTTTCATCGTGATTTTTTTCCCGCCCTGCGGCAGCACGGGGATCACGCGCGGGTGAACGAGATCATGCGCTCGGAATTCAACACGGTGACGGCGGCGGCACCGCTGGAGGAGGCGCTGGCGCAAGTACGGGCGGAACGCGGCCTGTCCATGCCGGTTTTGGACCAGGGTCGGCTGGTGGGTCTGCTCACGCCGGAGAACGTGGGGGAATTTTTCATGATCCGTTCCGCGCTGGCGAACAGCGCGCGCCGGCCAACGGACGTGCCCCCGGTGATCGCGCCGCCGATCATTGTATCGCCCGCGCCACCGCCCGCACGCTAATCGAGGGCGAGCCAGCCGCCGCGCGCAATCGGACGCCGCCCTCCAAGACTGATGGCCCAATCTGTCATTCTGACCTTGAACCCGGCGCTCGATGTCGAGTGGCGGGTGGATGCATTTCGGTGGGAGGAGAAAAACGCGATTCTCGCGGAAACCCGCTGGGCCGGCGGCAAGGGCGTGAATGTGGTGCGCTGGCTACGGTTTCTCGGCAGCCAACCGCGGCTTGTCATTCCGGTGGGCGGCGCGGTGGGCCGCGAACTGGTCCAATGCCTCCGGGCGGAACAGCTCCCCGCCCGCATCGTGCCGTTGAGCGAAGCCACCCGCGCCAACGTGGTGCTCACGGCACCCGACGGCGCGCAGATGCGTTTCAATCACGCCGGACCGAAATTGAGCCAAAACGAATGGCGTCAAGTGACGCAGATCGTTCTGCGCCAGCTTTCCCGCGGCGGATTGCTTGTGTTGTCCGGCAGTCTGCCGCGCGGCGTGCCGGTGACAGCTTATGCGCAACTCATCCGGCTGGCCCGGCGGCAGGCGGCGCGCGCGTTGTTGGACTGCGATGGTCCGGCGTTCGCGGCGGCGCTTCCGGCGCGGCCGTTTCTGGTGAAGCCCAACGAGCATGAACTGGCGCAATGGTGGGGCAAACCTTTGCGCAACGAAGCCGCCGTCCGGCGCGCCGCCTTGGCCTTATCCACGCTCACCCAGGGGTGGGTACTGGTTTCGCGCGGGCCGGCGTCCGGGTGGCTGGTCAATGCCCGGGAAGCCGTGATGCTCAGCGAACTCCCGCCGCGAGTGCGCCCCTGCAACCGATTGGGAGCAGGCGACGCCTTGCTGGCCGGCGTGACGCGGCAGATTGAAATGGGCCAACCGCCGGCGGCGTGGTTGCGCGCGGGATTGGCCGCCGGCAGCGCCGCCACGCAATGCCGCGCGGGAACTTTACCCGAGTCTCCGCCAGCGTGGTAAGTGCGTGGCGTCAGTGTGCCGGCGCCGGCGGGAGCACGATCGGGGCTCCGCGCCGCGGCTTGAAATCTGGCGCCGCACGGCTCAGACTCGGCGCATGACGATGAACGCATGGCTTCGTGTTTGCGTCGGGGCGACCCTGTTGGCGGTTGTGCCGTTTCCTTGGAACTCTCCCGCGACCGACATTCTACCGCCCGGCCATCGCGCGCGGCCGCCCGGAATCCACGCGTTGGTCGGCGGCACGGTGATCACTCAGCCGGGGACTGTGTTGAGCAACGCCACCGTGGTCATTCGCGACGGGTTCATCGAGGCCGTGGGTCAAAATATGTCCGCGCCCGCCGACGCCCGGGTTTGGCCGATGCAAGGCCGGACGATTTACGCGGGTTTCATTGACGCGTATCTTCCGTTGCCCGCCACGCGAACTTCGGCGGCAACGGCGGAGGAAACCTCCAGTGACTTCAACGATTCATTCACGGCGGGCGGGGCGGTGGATTTTTACGGAGTGGTGGGACAACGCACGGATCGCGGGATGCCGGGCGCGGGACACGCGATTGCGCGGGTGACGCCTGAACGCCGCGCGATTCAGTCTTATTCCCCGCGGGAACGCACGCTGGCGCCCTTGCGGGAATTGGGATTTACGGCGGGCGTGGTGGCGCCGGCAGACGGCATCATCCGCGGGAGCAGCACCTTGGTTGCGCTGGTGGAGGACAACCCCAATGCGGTCGTTCTCCAGCCGGACGTGTTTCAACATGTGTCGTTCGACGATCGCGGCGGTCCGGAACGCGTCTATCCCCAGTCGTTAATGGGAATCATTGCCGCGGTGCGGCAGACATTTTTTGACGCCCAATATGATGCCCAGATCCACGCCGGGGACCGCGCGCATCCTCCGGGGCGCCCCCGGCCGGAGTTCAATCCCGCATGGACGGCGCTCCGACCCGCCATCGAAGGACGGCAACGCGTGCTGTTCGAGCCGGGCAGCGCGTTGATGGGGGATCGCGTCCGCTATATCGCGGAGGAGTTGAAGCTGGATTTTGCCATCCTTGCCTGCGGCCAGGAATGGCGCCGGCCGGATTTGTTGGCGGACAATCCGGCGACCTTTATTGTGCCCCTGCATTTCCCCACCCTGCCGGCCCTGCCGACCGAGGACGATTGGGAGGATGTATCGCTGGACGCGTTGCGGGCTTGGGATTGGGCCGCCGAAAATCCAGCGGTGCTGCGCCGGGAAGGCCGCGAAATCGCGCTGACGACGCATGGCTTGAGCGACAAAAAGAGTTTTCGGAAAAACCTTCGGCTCGCGCTGGACCGTGGTTTGGACCCGATGGATGCCCTGGCGGCATTGACCACGGTACCGGCCAAATTATGCGGCGTGGACGAGCGCTTGGGCACGATTGCGCCGGGCAAAATCGCCAATCTCACCGTCGTGGACAGCCCGGGTTATTTTGCGCCGCAAGCCAAAGTCCGACAGGTATGGATTGACGGGCGCGTTTATCGCCTGCCCGCGGATACGGCCAAATCGGTCCGTTCCCCGACGAAGGAAAAATCCGCCACGACCGCCGCCGGGGAACAAAAGGCTGACCCGGAAGCGCGCCCGGCGGAGTTGCGGGCATTGCGGCAACAGCGGGTGGCGCGATCTCCGCTGGAAGGGCGCGGTCCCCTTCTGACACCGGCAGCCTTGCTGATTGAAAATGCGACGGTCTGGACCTGCGGCGACCAAGGCGTGTTGACGAACGCGCGGGTTTGGGTCCAGGACGGCAAGGTGAAAGCCGTGGGCGATTTCACCCTGACGAGCGGCGCCGATCTCGTGCGCATAGACGCGCGTGGCCGGCACGTCACACCCGGCTTGATTGACGCGCACAGTCACACCGCCATCCTGGGGAGCGTCAATGAATCCAGCATTCCCTCGTCGGCCATGTGCCGCATTGGTGACGTGGTGAACTCGGAAACGCGGACGCTGGGGGAACAACTCGGCGGCGGGTTGACGATGTGCAATCTCTACCATGGCTCGGCCAATCCCATCGGCGGACAGGATTGCATCATCAAATTACGCGACGGCGCCAGCCCGGAAGGATTAAAGTTCGACGCGGCCCCGCCCGGGCTCAAGATGGCCCTCGGTGAGAATGTCAAGCAATCGGGCTGGGGCGACCGCTACACCACGCGTTTTCCGCAATCGCGCATGGGCGTGCCGACCTTTATCGCGAATCGCTACCGCGCGGCGCAGGAATATCTGCGGGCGGTGGAGCGCGCGGAGGCATCCGGCGAACCGCGGCCGCGCCGCGACCTGGAACTGGAGGCGCTGGCCGAGATTCTGCAAGGCCGGCGCTGGATTCACTGTCACGCCTATCGGCAGGACGAAATGCTGGCGCTCCTTCGGGTGATGGAAAGCTTTGGCGTGCGGATCGCTTCGATGGAGCATGTGTTGGAGGGATACAAAATCGCGGATGAAATCGTCGCGCACGGCCTTGGGCCATCATGTTTTGCCGATTGGTGGGCCTACAAGTTCGAGGTCTATGACGCGATTCCTTACAACGGCGCGCTGCTGCACGAACGCGGTGCGCTGGTGTCGTTCAACTCGGATTCCTCCGATCTCGCGCGCCGGCTGAACACCGAGGCCGCCAAGGCGGTGAAGTTCGGCGGTACCCCGGAAATTGAGGCACTGAAATTCGTCACCATCAATCCGGCGAAACAGTTGAAGATTGACGCGCGCGTCGGCTCGCTGGAACCGGGCAAAGACGCGGACCTGGTGATTTGGTCCGGGCCGCCGTTGGATTCCCGCAGCGTGGCCTTACAGACGTGGATTGACGGGAAAAAATACTTCGACCGCGAGCAGGCTGCGGCGCGCGCCGCGGCGCGGCAGCAGGAGCGCGAAGCGTTGCTGGCCAAGGCGAAAAAAGTCAGGCGACTCGAAGCAGCCGGCGGAGGCGGCGAACGCAGCGCGAAAGACGGCGACACATTCTTTCGGGTGGCATGGGAACAACTTTACGAAGGTGTAGATCGGGAAGCGGAGGCGGAGGGCTTGTGAAAAATCCATCAATGACTCGAAACGGAAAAACCCCCGGTTGCGGCCGAAGGCTCCGGACATGGAACGCAGGGGCGCGGATTGGTGTGCTGTTGCTGACGGGGATTGGTGCCGGAGGCATATTGGTGCCGTCGCTGGCCGCTGAAACCTGGTTATTGAAAGGCGCCACCGTGCATACCGTTGCCGGCGACGCGATTCCGGGAGGCGAAGTATTGGTCCGCGACGGCAAGATCGCGGCGGTGGGCCCGTCCGTGAACACGACGGATGTTCCGATCGTTGACCTGACCGGATTGCAATTGTATCCGGGCTTGATCGCACTCGACACGGCATTGGGCTTGAAAGAAATCGGCGCGGTGCGCGCGACGGTGGACGTGCGTGAAGTGGGGGACTTCACCCCGGACGTACTCTCGTGGTGGGCGGTCAATCCGGATTCCCAACTGCTGCCGGTGGCGCGCGCCAACGGCGTGGCCTATTTCGAGCCGGCCCCCCAAGGCGGCGTGGTGGCCGGGCAATCGGCGCTGGTTGCCTTGGATGGATGGACCATCGAGGACATGGCAGTGAGGAAGTCGCTCGCACTGCACGTGTATTGGCCGGCGATGACCTTGAACCCCACGCCCCGGGAGCAGGTCCGGGACAAGGCGGGCTGGCAATCGCTGGAGGATCAAGCAAAGCAGCGCGCCGCCCGGCTTCGCGCCCTTGATGATTTCTTCCAGGACGCGCGGGCCTACGCCCAAGCGAAAGCCGCCGCGGCATCGAACCAAGCCCAGGCGCCCACTCCTGATCCGACGTGGGAAGCGTTGTTGCCGTTTGTGCGGGGCGAACGTCCGCTGGTGGTGCATGCGGATGAGGGGCGCCAGATTCAGGCGGCGGTGACGTGGGCGGCAACTAATCGCTGGCCAATCATTCTCGCCGGTGGCCGCGACGCTTGGCGGGTGGCGGCGTTGCTGGCCAAGCACCAAGTGCCCGTGATCTATGAGCACATTTTCACTTTGCCGGCCCGCGACACGGATGCGTACGACGTGCATTTCCGCGCGCCCGAAGTGTTGCGCCAGGCCGGGGTGACTGTGATTTTTAGCACCGGCGTGAACAGTGCGTCGTTGGTCAAAAATCTGCCGTATGAAGCCGCGCAAGCGGTGGCGTTTGGTTATCCCGCCGACGAAGCGGTGAAGGGACTCACGCTTTATCCGGCGCGGGTGGCGGGGATGGCGGACCGGCTTGGCTCGATTGAGGCCGGCAAAGACGCCACCTTCTTTGCGATGGATGGCGATGTGCTCGACATTCGCGCGAACGTGAAACGGATGTGGATTGCCGGCCGGGAAGTCAGCCTCGAAAGCCGGCATACGCGGCTCTACGAAAAATACCGGCACCGGCCAAAAGCCCGGTGAAGCACCGTGACCGTGCCGTGGCGGCCATGTCGCGCAAACTACATATCGCCCGGGACGGCGTTGAACTCGGCGTGTGGACGAACGCCGAGACGCGGGAGTTGTTGCGCACGGGATTTTTGTTGCCCACGGATTTCTTTTGGGTCGCGGGACAGGCGGATTGGCAGCCGCTTGCGGACTGGGACGACCCTGCGCCCGAATCCGTCGAGCCAGCGGATCACTTGGCGCGCGCCCGGCGGCACGTTGTCGCGGCGAGCGGGCGGCTCGCCAAGCAAGCGGTCCGTTTGCGCCACCGCTTCCAATCCACCTCCGGCGACGACTCCACCCGTCTGACCGAAACGGCGAACCGTCTGTTGCGCGCGTTTCTGCCGCGGCTTCGGCAACTCGCCTCGCATCAGATGATCGCGCAATCCGCAACGCGATTGCCCGCCTTGCTGCAAAACGAAGTCCTGATGCGCAAACTGTTCAACGCCCTCTATACGGGACTGCCTTCGCCCGTGCATCGTTTCGTGTCCCGGCCGATGTTTGTCGCCTTTTGTCTGGAACGCCGCCGGGAGCTTTTGGCGCCGCCGCCGGCATCCGATGAAGAGGCCGCGTCCGCCGATCCTCCGCCGGCTTGAGCCGCCGCCCGCTTTCAAGTAAGCTGTTCCGCGATGAAGGCATCCACACAGGCAGCGGCCTGGCGCCCGGACTCCTGGCAGCAGAAGCCGGCCGCCCAGCAACCGGTGTATCCCGATCCGGACGCCCTGGCCTCGGTCTTGCGCCAGCTCGGCGAACTCCCCCCGTTGGTCAGCAGTTGGGAGGTTGAGTCTTTGAAACAACAGCTTGCCGAAGCCGGACGCGGCGAGCGCTTTCTGTTGCAAGGCGGGGATTGCTCGGAAAACTTTGAGGACTGCCAGTCCGGTACTATCGCGGCCAAGCTGAAAATCCTCCTGCAAATGAGTCTCGTGCTGGTGCAAGGGGCGCGCAAACGGGTGGTCCGCGTCGGACGATTCGCCGGCCAGTATGCCAAACCGCGTTCCGCCGACGTGGAAACGCGCGGCGATGTCACCCTGCCCGTCTATCGCGGGGACATTGTCAATCGAACCGGCTTTGATCCGCACGCCCGCACGCCCGACCCGACGCGGTTGTTGCGGGGATATGAGCGGGCGGGATTGACGGTGAATTTCATTCGCGCGTTGATTGACGGCGGATTTGCCGATCTACATCACCCGGAATACTGGGAGATGCATTTTGCCCGTCCGTCCCCCCTGGCGGCGGAATACCAGCGCATGGTGCGTTCGATCACCGAGTCGTTGCAATTTATCGAGGCGCTCACCGGCGGCCCGATTCCGGGGATGAACCGGGTGGATTTTTTCACCAGCCATGAAGGCCTGCACCTGCATTATGAACAGGCGGTCACCCGGCAGGTGCCGCGGCGCGAGGGTTGGTATAACCTCGGCACCCATTTCCCGTGGATTGGGAACCGCACCCGAGCGCTGGACGGCGCGCACATCGAATACTTCCGCGGCATCCGCAATCCCATCGCGGTCAAAATCGGTCCGCCGATTCAGCCGGAGGAGGTCCTGGCTTTGTGCGACGCGTTGAATCCGGCGAATGAACCGGGCCGGCTGACGTTGATCACCCGGTTTGGGCTGGCGTGCGTAGCGCGGGAACTGCCGCCCTTGGTGCAGGCGGTGCAATCCCGCGAGCGGCGGGTCCTGTGGGTTTGCGATCCCATGCATGGCAACACGGAAACCACCCGCACCGGAATCAAGACCCGGCGGTTTGAGCGTATTCTGGAGGAACTGGAAACGACGTTCCAAATCCTGGCCGACGCGGGGGCGCATCCCGGCGGCGTGCATTTCGAGTTGACCGGCGATAACGTCACCGAGTGCCTGGGCGGCGACTGTGGATTGACCGAGGCGGATTTAACCCGCGACTACCGCAGCCGCGTGGACCCGCGTCTGAATTACGAGCAATCGCTGGAAATGGCGTTGCGGCTGGCCCGCTTGTTGGACCAGCCCGCCGGTTGAGGCGCGCGGGCCCGCGTCAGCGCGACCCAAGTTGGCGGAGAAGCTTCAGGTGAATCCCGCCGAAGTCGCCGTTGCTGAACACCACCACGATGTCGCCCCCCTGCGCTTTACCGGCGAGATGCGCCACGATGGCATCCGCATCCGGCAGGTAGGCGGCGTCCTTGCCAGCGGCCTGAAGGTCGGTCATCAGTTGTTGCGGATCCAGCCGTTCCTCCGGTTGCAGTAATTCCAACCGCGCGACTTGCGCCACAATGACGGCGTCGGCCAACGCAAAGGAGGCGGCGAGTTCGCGCTGAAAGACGTTGCGCCGGGTGGTGTTGCTGCGCGGTTCAAACACCGCCCAGATTTTTTCCCGCGCATACTTCAACCGCAACACCCGCAGGGTTTCGCGAATCGCCGTCGGATGATGCGCGAAATCGTCAATCACCGTCACGCCCCCGGCGATTCCGCGCACTTCCAACCGCCGTTTGATGCCTTTGAAGGTGTCGAAGGCCGACTGGATTTGTTTGTTCGACAACCCGCAATGTTTGGCGGCGGCCACGACGGCCAGGGCGTTGCGCACGTTGAACTCGCCGATCAGGTTCAGGTGAAAACGGGCGCTGGGGATCTCGAACTCGCTGGCCGTGGGGCCGAGCCGGACATTGGTGGCGCGCACGGCATTGTGCTCGCCCAACCCGAACCGTTTGACGGGACAGAAATTGACATCCAACAGCGGCGCGAGGTTGGGATCGTCGCCGTTGCCGAGCAGCAGGCCGTTGCGCGGGACCAGGCGGATGAAATGGCGGAAGGTTGTCTGGATCGCGGCGAGGTTGGGGAAAATATCCGCGTGATCGAATTCCACGTTGTTGATGATGGCGACTTCGGGCAGGTAATGGATGAACTTGCTGCGTTTGTCGAAGAAGGCGGTGTCGTATTCATCGCCCTCGATGATGACCCACTCACCCGAAGTAAAACGCGCGCCTTGCCCCAGATTGTGCGGCAGGCCGCCGATGAGATAGCTCGGGTTCAGGCCGTTGTGCTCGAAGACCCAAGTCAGCAATGCGGTCGTGGTGGTCTTGCCGTGGGTGCCGGCCACCACCACACAGCGTCGGCCGCGGAGAAAGTATTCGCGGAGCAGGTCCGGCAACGACCAGAACGAAAGCTTGTGGTCCAGGGCGAATTCCGCCTCGGGATTGCCGCGCGAAATGGCGTTGCCGATGATGACCAGATCGGGTTTGTGCGCGAGGTTTCGTTCCGCGTAACCGTTCATGACTTCGATCCCGCGCTCCGCCAGGAAGGTGGACATGGGCGGATAGACGTTCTGGTCCGAGCCGGTGATGGTGAGACCTTTCTCCTTCAAGGCGGCGGCGGTGGAAGCCATCGCGGTGCCGCAGATGCCGACGAAATGAATGGACCGGATTGCCGAAATCATAGCGCCCTGACCATAGGAAAAAATGCGGGTCGGGAAAGCGGAATCTGCGCGCTGACCCGCAGCGGACCAGTCGGCCCCGCAGTCCGCCGCCGTTAAGGGAGGCAGCTCACTGCGCGCACCAGCCGCCGTCCATCAGAATATCCGTGCCGGTGATGAAGCCGGCGTGCTCGGAGCAAAGATACACCACGAGCTGCCCGACATCCTCCGGTTGACCCCAGCGCCCCAAGGGAATGCTTCCCAGAAACCGCGCGTTCAACTCGGCATTCTGCATCAAGGGCTGGTTCATCTCGGTGGCAAACGGTCCGGGACTGATGCCGTTCACCGTGATTCCTTCCGGCGCCAGCTCCAGCGCCAAGGCCCGGGTGAAACCCAACAACCCCGCTTTGCTGGCGGAATAAGCCGTGCGGCCCGGCAACGAGACATGGCTCATGGTCGAAGTCAGATTGAGGATGCGTCCGTAGCCGCGCCCTTTCAGGTGGGGCACGAAAGCGCGGCACATCAGGAATGGCCCGGTGAGATTCGTATCCATCACTTGGCGCCATTCCGCCAGGGTGAATTCCGTAACCGGCTGGCGCCGGTTGATGCCGGCGTTGTTGACCAGAATATGGACTGCTGCAAACCGCGCCATAACCTGCTCCGCGATCTGGGTCACTTGGGCTTCGTCGCTGACATCGCCCGGAAAGATGGCGGCCTCCGCCCCGTCCGCGCGAACGGCTGCGGCGACAGTTTCCAAGGTGGCCGGGTCACGCGCGATCAAGGCGAGCTGCGCGCCGGCGCGTCCCAAAGCCTGGGCGATGGCTTTGCCCAATCCTTTGCTGGCACCGGTGATGACGGCGACTTTACCGGTGAGAGAGGGAGTGCGGGTCTCGGTCATATCGGGCTTGGGACCTATCAGCGCAGACGCCATCCGTCAACCGGCGTTTGTCTCTTGGCTGTAAAAGACGGGGGTAATTGCGCCGCTGGAGAAGAAAAACAAGGGTATGAACACTCGCCGGGCCTGCCTTGGGATGTGAGCACCGTTACCTCTCGCTCAACGCCGCCACTTTTACTGGCCCCACCCCGCCTCCGGAGTCACGATGTCCCCCAATTTCCCTTTTTTGCCTTTGCGTAGTCCCCTGCATTTTCTCCCCCGGGAACGTCCGCGCCAAGCCGGGTCTGCGGCGGGCTTTATTTGCGGCTGGTCGAGCGTTCCTGTAACCACGCCACGTCCGGGTTGTTGGGCGACGCCACGTTCAACGGGATGAGGCTGTTGCGTTTCAAGGGCGGCGTCGTGCGCGGATCCATCCAGCGTTTGATTTCCGCGTGGCCGTCCGCAAACAAGATGCCGGCGGCGTTCCCGTGGTAACCCGCCGGATAATCCACGATGCGCGCGCTGCCGCCCCGATTGGCCACGTCCACCTGGAACAGGCCGTCGTTGATGCTGTCCTCACGCTCGTCAATCAATACCCACGCCATCGCGGGGGTGGGGCGGACGATATCGGAGTATTTGCGAAAGATGATGTATTGATTCTGCCCGATGTCCACGTCGAAGAGGTAGTTCATCCAGCAGTTCATCGAGACGCTGCGCACCCGCGGCAACCGTTCCGGGCCGAAGGGCGCTGTGCTTTGATCGGCCGGGCACCGGTAAACGCCCGGCGAACGGACGTAAGGCCCAATCTGCGAGAAGCGCACGTCGGTGAGGTAAAGGAGATTGGTGTTGTGGGAATTGTTATTGCTGAAATCGAGCCAGCCGGACACCCAGGTATCCCCGCTGACGTAACTCCCCCCGCTGACCCCCGGCAGACGGTCGTTGTTGTCCTGCACGTACATGAACCAGGCCACCTGAAGCTGCCGCAGATTGTTCATGCACGAAACGCCGTGGGCTTTGAGTTTCGCGCGGTTCAGGGCCGGCAACAACATCGCCGCCAGAATGGCAATGATGGCAATGACCACCAGCAACTCGATCAGGGTAAAAGCGGGAGACGCGGGGCGGTTTCCCCGTTGCGCCCGGCAGAACGACTTGGGGTGTTGCCTACGGTCCATGGCAGCAATCTGGAATCAAAGGCGCGTTTCGTCAAGCCGTTTGCCCGGACGCCCGGCGGGGGGAGCGTGCGGCATGGCTCCGGGCACATTCGGAGTCATCGCATCAATGAGGGGCGCCGTCCAAAGCCTGAAAAACGAATCTACCGATGCCGCTGATTTCCCAGATTTTTTTCGAGATCCCAGCGGCGTGAATCGGCGCCAGCTGCGGACAAAAGGATTGATTCGATCGTTCTCAGCCCGGTTCGTTTTGCGGCGAGGCGTCCGAAGCGGTTCAAATCAGCGCTGTGCTGAAATAGCGTTCGGCCCGGTCAGGCAGCACGGTGGCGACGGGGCCGCGGATTTTCTCCGCGACTCGCCGGGCCGCCCACACATTCGCTCCGGAGGAAATCCCCACCAGCAAACCGTGATCGCGCCCCAGTTGACGCGTGGTTTCAATCGCGTCCTCGTCACTCACCTCGATCACTTCATCAATCAGTTGCACGTTCAGCACGGCGGGGATGAATCCATCGCCGATCCCTTGAATCTGGTGTAGCCCCGGTTCGTGGCCGAGCAGGGCGGAAACATTCCGGGGTTCCACCGCCACGAGGCGCACCGCCGGTTTGTGTTCGCGAAGAAATTGTCCCACGCCCTGTAACGTGCCGCCGCTGCCTACTCCAGCCACAAAAGCGGCGATGTCGCCGTTCATTTGTCGCCACAATTCGCGAGCCGTTTCCTCATAGTGAACGCGCGGATTATCGGGGTTTTCAAATTGCTGCGGCACAAAGACGCGGGTGTCTTCCGCCTGCATCTGGCGCACCCGCGCCACGGCGCCGGCGAGGCTTTCGGCGGCGGGGGTCAATACCAGATCCGCGCCCAGGCAGCGAATCAACTTCTTGCGTTCTTCGCTCATGTTTTCGGGCATGACGATGCGCACGCGGTATCCCTTCCGCCGGCCCACCAGGGCGATGCCAATCCCGGTGTTGCCGGAAGTCGGTTCCACAATGATCGAATCGGGTCGCAACCGGCCGTCGCGCTCGGCGCCTTCAATCATCGCCAGCGCGACCCGGTCTTTGATGCTGCCCCCGGGATTGAGAAATTCCGCCTTGGCATAAAGATTTTCCTGCTTGAGCGAAATGAGCGGGGTGCGACCAATGAGTTCCAAAATGTTGTCCGTCAACATAAGCCGCGCCTGATTTGTCGTTTTTGAAGCCGTCAGGCAAGACGAAAGACGGCACGACCACGCCGCAACGCCAAAATTGATGGGGAAGTTTCTCTCTCCAGCATCGCCGCTTCCGGTAGAGTGAACAAAGGCAATTCGTCAACGCCGCGGCGTGGACGCGGCGGGTTTAGCTTCCGCGGTCGGCGTGGGTTCTTCCGGTTGGTATTGGGCCAGTTGCTGGTCCAACTCGGCCAGGCGCCGCAGGGTGTCACGGATCAATTGCCCGTGTCCCGGACGGGCGACCCCGCGCTGCGCGAGCACCATCCCGGTCTTGTTGCGTTGGTCGAGATACTCCGCCAGCACGCGCCGGTAAGCATCCGCCAACGGCAGCAGCTCCGGGGCGACCCGCTGGCGCAGTAACTCGAGTTGCTGGATCTGCGCGCGCAAAGCCGCCGTCTGCCGGACAAAATCCCAGTCGCGGATGACCGTGGCCAGCGGAATCTCGGCGGTCGCCTCGGGCAGCGCGTCCGCCGTGGGGCGGACCAGCGCCGGCACCCGCCGGACCGCGTCCAGTTTGCGCCAGCTTTCCGCCACCGACCAGGTGTGCGCCAAATCGCGGCCGCTGAGATAGACGACCTGCACCGCCCACCATTTTTCCACATCCCGCAATTGTTGGAAGTGGAGCGGAAACGCTTTCAGGAAACTGGTTTGCCAGTTGTAATGGCGGGGCAGTTCTTCGAGCAGGGCGCGCAGGCTGGCCGGGCCGTCGCGCAGGCGCAGCAGTTCAACCACAAACAAATGGGCACTGGCCCGGTATCCCGCCGCAGTGTCCCCGGTGAAATCCGCTTCGGTGGGCCAACTCAAATCCTGCAAGGTCAACGGGGCGTGCTCGCGCAACTGCGCCCGGGCTTGCGCCAGCGGGTCCGGCGGCCGGCTGGTGACGGTGCTGGGGCTGAGCGTGAGCGCGCCCACGCGCAGGCGCGGCGGCGGAAACAACAATTCAGGTCCGGCCAGGGCCAGCAATCGTTCAGCCAGGCCGATCGCCAACCAGGGCGGTATTTCCGCCGACCGCCCGGCATGGTGCCGATTGGCGACTTCGAGCAGGATGGCTTCCACCACGGCGCGCATGAGCCGGTGCGGGGCCACGACCTCCGGCAAACTCAACCGGTAAGCCCAGCCATCCCGAAACTTCTCGGCGGTGAGGGTAATCGCGTCCTCCGCCCCCTGCGCCGGCCGGAGCAACACGTGAATGCGTCCCTGCCACGGGGCCGTCAGGCCCAGTTCCCGATCCAAAGCCTGCCGGATGCGCTCGCAGGAAACCACCAGCAGGGTGGGTTCGAGTTCCAAGCATTGCGCCTGCGTGGTCAGCGCGGAGACAATCGTCGGATGCGTGGCGCCTCCATGGCGCGAGACAACGAATTGCCCCGACTGACTCGTGGCGGACGGGCGGAAGGACGCGGCATTTTGCGCGAGGGACTGGGCGGCCAGTCCACCCATCACCATCCACGTTAACCAATGCCAATTCACCAGGCGGGGGGACCGCCGCGCTCTGCAGCCGCTATGGGGCCGGAGTTTTGGCCGTCGCCTTGGCGGGTTTGGCGGCAGCCGTTTTCGTCTCGCCGCTGGCGGCAGGGGCGGCGGTGTCTTTCTTGGCGGCTTGTTTATAGTTCTCGCTCCGATAATCGGTGATGTAAAACCCGCTGCCCTTGAAGATCAACCCCGCACCCGCGCTGAGGACGCGTTTGACGCGCCCTTTGCCCCACTGTTTACGGGCGCACTGATCTTTCGGACACACGGTCAACGGTCGGGCGGTGATGGATTGGAACTTGTCAAATTGATGTCCACATTTTTCGCAAACGTACTCGTAGGTAGGCATGACAGAATAACGTACTTTCGATTACCAGCGCCGCGGTGGCGCCACTCCGCCGTTGTTCCCAGGACGGGGCGACGACCGCGGCACCGTTTTAATTGGTCGGAGGATTCGACGCCGCCGGAGGATTGGTCAGGGGCGGAATGACCCGCAGCGACCCGTCCGCACCGACTTCCACATTGAGATCATAATGCACCGGCGGTTTCGGCGGTTTGCGCGGCGCGTTCTTGCCCTGCAACAAAGCCGCCGCCGTCACGGCCGGTCTCTCACCGCGCCCCGGTCTCCCGCCGTCGAGAGTCCGCGGCGGATCCATTCCAGGCGACGGGAAATACTCAGTTCCTCCCGCAACTTGGCCACTTGGGCGCGCAAGACCACCAGATCGTTGAATTGCCGCTCCAGTTCCGCCTTTTCCGCCATGAGCCGTTTCAACTCTTTTTGCAGAAACGCCTTGTCCCCCTCCGACGCCGCCAATTTGCGTTCCGTTTCCTCGATCTGGCTGGTGAGATTGGTGATGGCGGCGCTGAGATCCAGCGCCTGCTGATCCAGCACCGCGTTCTGGGATTCCAGCTCGGCGATTTTGGCGTCCCGTTGCGCTACGATTTCTTCGGCCGATTTAAGCGCCGCAATCGTGTCGGCCAACGACGATTCCGTCTGGGCCAGTTTCCCCGCCGTGCGCGTGTAAGAATTGGTCAACTCGGCGTAGGCTTCCTTCTGCGCGTCGAGCATCCGGTTCAATTCCGCCCCCACCTGGGTTTGCCGATCCAGATTATCCTGGGTCGTCACCCACTTGTTCGAATGGAAGAGGATGGTTTCCACATCTTGCTGATGAACCTCGGCGGCCTTCTGTCGGGTAACCAAAAGCGTCACCGCCAGGGCGATGGCGGCAACCGCGCAAACAAGCATCGCAATCTTGATCTTCATGACCCTGAGACAATGCCGCCAAGCGACGCGTTTGGCAACCCTTATGCACCGCCGCAGATTCCGGGGCAGCGGAAAAAACGCCGGCGGGCGGGAATCGCGCCGCACACGGCGGCCTTACCCATCAGGCGGACTAAAAACAAAATAAGCCGGCCTTGGGCCAGATGACGCGGCCCTGGCCGGCTGAACCCCGCGCTGTGTTGGACATCGTGGTCATTTCAATCTGAACCCAACAAAGACCAACAAGCCGACGCTGACCAACACCATCCAATGTGCCAGCCAGTAAAGACGCCGATGAAACCCACCAAACATTTCCGCACACCAAAAACCAAGGCGAAGGGAGGTCACACTGTTCCCAGCCTTTCCCACGGCGGCTGGTATTTGCATTTGATTTGGAGGATTGGGCTGCGCATACTAGCCGGCGTTCGTTTTAAGAGAAAAACCCGCCGCGGGTGGCGTTGAACAACGGCGAGTAATCAAACCCCGCCCCCGGCACCAAACGTAGATAGACAGATCATGCAAACCAACACCATGGCTTCGCCATCGCAACCGCGCTGGCAGTTCTTTCGCGCCGGCGGTTTTGACCAGGTCAAACTGGAATCGGGCGCGGACCTGATGCATTTGGATCAACTCGACCAGAAACTGTGGGTCGCCCTAGCCTGCCCCACCACCGGCTTGGAATTCGACGCCAAAACCGCCGCGTTGATTGACACCAACCAAGATGGCCGCATCCGCGCGCCGGAACTGATCGCCGCCGTCAAGTGGGCCGGGGCGCGGTTGAAGAATCCCGATCATTTGATCAAGGGCGGCGACGTGCTGCCGCTCGCGGCCATCAACGACGCCACCGAGGAAGGCGGGGCCATCCTTGCTTCGGCCCAACAAATCCTGACCAATCTCGGCAAAAAAGACGCCGACGCGATTTCCCTGGCCGATGCCTCCGATGCCAACAAGATTTTTGCCGACACCGTCCTCAACGGCGATGGCGTGATTCTACCAGAATCCGCCAAAGACAAAGCCACCCAGGCGGTCATCACCGAAATTGCGGATTGTTTGGGCACGGTCATGGATCGCTCCGGCAAACCCGGCATTGATCAGGCCAAGGTGGATGCCTTCTTCACCGAGTGCGCCGACTACGAGGCGTGGATCCGGCAAAGTGAATCGGAGGCGGCGACCATCCTGCCCGCCGGAGAAGCCACCGCCGCCGCGGCGGCCGCAGTGCAGGCCATCAAGGCCAAAGTGGACGATTTCTTTGGGCGTTGCCGGCTGGCGGCTTTTGATTCGCGCGCCGTGGCCATACTCAACCGCAAGGAGGAGGAATATCTGGCGGTGGCCGCGCAAGATCTGAGCATCACCGCCGAGGAAATCGCCAGTTTTCCGCTGGCGCAAGTGGCGCCCGGCAAACCGTTGCCGCTGAAAGGCGCGGTGAATCCCGCGCACGCCGCCGCGCTCGCCACCCTGCAAACCGACGCCGTCAAACCGTTGTTGGGGGACAAAGCGGAATTGACCGAGGCGGATTGGGCGGCGTTACAGGCGCGGCTGGCGCCGTACGCCACTTGGAGCGCTGCGAAAACCGGCGCGAACGTGGAGAAACTCGGCGTCGCCCGGATTCGGGAAATCCTCGGCAGCAAGGCGAAGGAAACCATTGCGGCGCTCATCGCGGACGACTTGGCGCTCGAACCGCAGGCCACCGGGATTGCCAATGTGGAAAAGCTCTGCCGCTACGTGCGCGACCTGCACAAGCTCTGCATCAATTTCGTCAATTTCCGCGATTTTTACGACAACGACGACGAACCGGCGACGTTTCAGGCGGGCACGTTGTATCTGGATCAACGGGCGTGCCGGCTGTGCCTGCCGGTGGATGACGCCGGCAAACACGCCAGCATGGCGGCGCTGGCCGGGACCTACCTTGCGTATTGCGATTGCGTGCGCAAAGGCACGGACGAAAAACGCCAGATCGTGGCCGCGTTCACCAACGGCGACGCCGACAACCTGATGGTCGGACGCAACGGTTTGTTTTACGACCGCCAAGGCCGCGACTGGGATGCCACCATCACCAAGATTGTGGATAATCCCATCAGCATCCGGCAGGCGTTCTGGGCACCTTACAAGAAGCTCGTCCGGCTGATTGAGGAACAAGTGGCCAAACGCGCCGCCGCGGCCGACGACGCCGCAACCGCCAAACTGGAATCCACCGCGGCCACCGCGGCCAACGTGGATAAAGCCAAACCGGCCGAACCCAAGAAGGTGGACGTGGGCGCGGTGGCGGCCATGGGCGTGGCGTTCGGTTTTCTGATGACCGCCTTCGCCACCATTGCCGGGTATGCCACGGGATTGCTCAAGCTGCCGTTCTGGCAGGTCTGCCTGGCGGTGGTTGGCTTGTTGTTGCTCATTTCCGGGCCTTCGATGCTTATTGCCTGGCTCAAGCTGCGCAAACGGAACCTCGGCCCCATCCTGGATGCCAACGGGTGGGCGGTGAACGCCAAAGCCCGGATCAACGTGCCGTTTGGGGCATCGTTGACGAGCGTGGCCGAGTTGCCGCCGGGCGCGTCCATCACGGCGGACAAATTCGGGGAACGCCCGAGCGCCTGGCCGAAATTCGCGCTGGTCGTGGTCATCATCGGTTTCATTTACAGCCTGCTGAACCATTACTACCTGATTGACCAGATGACGGGCGGCAAATGGGGCAAGAAGCCCCCCGCCGACGAGCAAGTGGATCGGGCGGGGAAAGCCGGTCAGAAAGATGCGGCGGAGGCGCCCGACGCGTCGCCCGCCAGTTAAGTCGGGAAACCCTGGTTCCGGATGGAAACTTGAATCCCCCGTTGCCGCGCTCCGATGGCGCGGCGCGGGGGATACGCTTGCCGGCGCGCCAACGCGGTTACGCGGTCAATTCCCGCAAGTCCGCCACGAATGCATCCACGTCTTCCGGCGTGGTATCCCAACTGCACATCAACCGCGATTCAGCGCCGGTGATGACGCCGGTGTAAAACTTCCAGCCGCGCTGGTACAGTTGTTTTTCCACCGCCGCCGGCAGGGTGACGAACACGGCGTTGCTCTCCACAGGATAGGTAATCCGCACTCCGGCCAGCCCGCGCAACCCGGCTTCGAGCCGCTGGGCCATCGCATTCGAATGCCGGGCATGCCGCAACCAGGCGCCGTCCTTCAGCAGGCCCACCCAGGGCGCCGAGAGGAAACGCATTTTGGACGCCAACTGGCCGCCCTGTTTGCAGCGGTAATCAAACTCCCGCGCCAGTTCCCGGTCGAAAAACACCACCGCCTCGCCCACCGCCAGACCGTTCTTCGAGCCGCCAAAACAGAGCACGTCCACGCCCGCTTTCCAGGTGATTTCCTTGGGCGGCACGTTCAAGCGCGCGACCGCGTTGGCAAAACGCGCGCCATCCATGTGAACCCGCAGCCCGCAGCCCCGCGCTGTGGCCGTCAACGCGTGCAACTCGGCCACGGAATAAATCGTGCCCACCTCCGTGGCCTGGGTGAGACTGAGCACCCGGGGTTTGGGATAATGGATGTCATTCCGCCGGTGCGCGGCGTGTTCGATGCCGGCGGGCGTGACTTTGCCCTCGGCGCCGGGCAGGACGAGAATCTTGCTGCCGTTGGCAAAAAATTCCGGCGCGCCGCATTCGGAGGTTTCGATATGCGACAGTTCGTGGCAAAGCACGCTGTGATACGACTGGCATAGCGTGGCCAGCGACAAGGAATTGGCCGACGTGCCGTTGAAGACGAAGTACACCTCGCAATCCGTTTCGAACACCTCGCGCAGCAGATCGGAGGCTTTCTGGGTCCAGGTGTCATCGCCATAACTGACTTCGTGGCGGGTGTTCGCCTCGGCCATGGCCGTCCAGGCTTCCGGGCAGATCCCGGCGTAGTTATCGCTGGCGAAGTGACGGGGTTTCAAAGGATCGCGGTTCGTGTTCATGGCTCGTTCTCCGGCGGATTAAGCGGGAAACGCGGCGGCTTGAAAAGCATTTCGTTGCGCGCAAGCCGGGCGCCGCGCCACCGAGATGCGCCGCCGACAACCGCGCGAAGTCCCTCCAGCGAATTTCCGCGCTTGCGGAATCCCCCGGGCAGCGTTAGCCGTATAAACAACGTCGCCCGGCGACGGCATGCCGCCCCGCCCCAATGCGACCTGAATCATGTATCGAATCATTGGCGCCGATGGACGCGAATATGGCCCGATTTCGCGTGAAACCCTGCTGCAATGGCTGCGCGAAGGCCGGGCCAACGCGCAATCGTGGGTGCAAACAACCGGCGCCACCGGCTGGCAACCCTTGGGGACGCTGCCGGAATTCGCAGAGGCGGGTGGCGGGGTTCCGCCTACCGCCGGTCCACTGCTGGGCACTCCGCCGGTCGCCTTGGCGCCGATTCCCACGGTGCGCCGCACCAATCCAATGGCGGTCACCAGCCTCGTCATGGGACTGTTGGCCATCACCTGCGGTTGCTGCTGTTGTTACGGGTTTCCCTTCAACGTGCTGGGGATTCTCTTTGGCATCCTCGCGTGGATGCAAATCAACCGCGCCCCGGCTGTAGAATCCGGTCGTGAACTGGCCATTGCCGGCTTGATCCTGTCGGTGTTGAGCCTGTTTTTCTCGGTCATTCTGAGCCTCTTCGGCATGGTCGCCGCCTGGCCGGATATCTCCTGCAAAATCCACCGCTTTTGAAGGGGCGGACACGGAGTTTTGCAGCGTTCCGGTAACCGAATGAAACGATGCCCCGTTCCTCGCGCAAAGGCCTGATCATCAGCACGCTGTTGCTGGCCTTGACGACGGTGGCGCTGGCGTTTGTGTTCTACCGGTTCGATCCCGCACACAGCCATTTTTACCCCCGCTGCCAGTTTTATACCGTGACCGGGTTGCAATGCCCGGGTTGCGGCGGGTTGCGGGCGTTGCACGCGTTGTTGCACGGGCATTGGCGGGAGGCCCTGCGCTTGAATCCCTTGTTCGTCCTGGGCGTCCCGGGGGTGCTGGTGCTGACCACGATTTGGTGGGCGCGGCAACGGCGGAATCCTATGGAAAAGTTCACCCTGCCCACCGCGTGGATTTGGGTGGGGGTGGCGATCTTCATTCTCTTTGGCATCGTCCGTAACCTGCCGGGCGTGGCGCTGGCGGGCACCGGACTGTAACGCGCGCTTGCGTTGGCGGAAGGGTTGGCCCAAGCTCGACCGCACATTCAATCATCCAGCACGGCCATGTATAAAATCATTGGAGCAGACGGCAACGAATACGGTCCGGTCAACGACGAGCAAATCCGTCAATGGATTGCGGAAGGGCGGGCCAACGAACAGACTCGGGTGCGGGTGGAAGACGCGTCGGACTGGCAGACCCTGGCGGACCGGCCGGAGTTTGCCGGCGCACTGGGCGCCAAGCCGCTGCCGCCGTCTTCGTTTTCAACCCTCGGGTATTCGTCGCCCGACTCCCGGGTCTTGGACCAAGTGTCCGGCCCGGCGACGGGGCTGATCGTCACGGCGGTTCTTGGATTTCTCGCCAACGGCTTTATGGTGATCTGGTTCTTGGTGGCGGGTCAGTTCCAAGCATTACCGCCGGACTTGGATCCGGAAATAGAAAAAATCTTTCAGGTCGCCCGCAGCATGGGGGGCGTGGTAAGCGCCCTGCTGGGGGTCGCGCTTTCCGCGCTGGTTTGGTACGGCGCCCTGCAACTGAAAAAGGGGCGCAGTTACGGCTGGGCGATGACTGCGGCGATTCTGGCCTTGGTCCCCTGCACTTCCCCCTGCTGCTTGGTGGGGGTACCGATCGGCATCTGGGCGCTGGTGGTGCTGATGCGGCCCGAGGTCAAATCCGCGTTGCAACAATTGCCCTGAATCCCGGGCGGGCAGTTATGCAACGGGCGCTCGGACACTGGAGAGGCCGGCCCCTCGGCCAGGGCCGGGCCATGTCGGCGGTGGCCATTAACCAATTCGCCACGCCCGGGCTGGGTTCGTTGATGGGCGGGCGCTACCTCGCCGGCGCCGGACAACTTTTGCTGGCCTTGGCGGGGTGTGGGTTTCTCCTGGCGTGGTTCGTCCGAATGATGAAGGCCTACTACGGCCTGATCAGTACGGCGAATGCGGCATCCCCCGCAGTGACGCCACCCGCGTGGCTTTGGAAAATCGGCGCGCTTTTGTTCGTGGTATCGTGGCTGTGGGCACTCGTCACCAGCTTCAGCCTGCTGCGCGAAGCGAAGGCGAACGCACTGCGCGCCCTGGCCTCCGCAGCGGCGTCACCTCCCGTCATCACCGATTTCCCCCCGCCGAAATAAGGCGCGGGAAACCGTTTACTGGGAGCGGGCGGTTTGCGATGCGGAACGCCCGCAACGCGCCGGAGTTCTCCCATTCGTTTTCCGCCCGGGCTGCTGGATTTCAATGTTTCGGCACCGAAAAAATGCAACTTCCTTTCCAGCCGCCGAAGCACATCGGCGATCACCCAACGGAGGGAACGCTTAAATCCGACTCTTGAACAAGCTGGGCGCACTGCGTCGGGCCAGCGCTTCCGAGTGAGCCAAGATTTCGGCACTGTTCTCGCAGTTCAGCGCAAACGTCGCGAGTTGTTGGGCCTCGCTGAATTTGAGCCGCCGGACGAGATACTTGATTGCGGGCAGGAGCGACGGCGCGGCGCTGAGATCATCCACGCCCAAGCCCAGCAACAAGGGCACGAGCGCCGGGTCTCCCGCCATTTCTCCGCACACACTGACCCGCACTCCGTGCTGATGCGCGGCGCTGACGGTGGTGTGGACCAGCCGCAGGATGGCGGGATGCGTCGGGTCGTACAAATGCGCGATGCGCTCATTCATCCGGTCCACGGCCAGCGTGTATTGAATCAGATCGTTGGTGCCGATGCTGAAAAATTTCACCCGCCGGGCTAGGGCGTCGGCGATCATGGCCGAAGAGGGAATCTCAATCATGACCCCGATTTCCAAGCTCTCGTCGAAAGCCTGGCCCTTGGCGCGCAACTCGGCCTTGCAGGCGGCCAGCAGGTCGTTGGCCTGGTTCAGTTCGTCCAAGCCTGAGATCATGGGATACATCATCTTGACATTCCCTTGGGCGCTGGCGCGCAGGATGGCGCGCAACTGGGCGGCAAAGATGTCCTGTTGTTGGAGACAAAACCGGATGGCGCGCCAGCCCAGGAACGGATTCATTTCGGTGGGCACGGCCAGGTGGGAGAGAAATTTGTCGCCGCCCAAATCAAGGGTGCGGATCGTGACCGGATGGGGCGCCAACGCGGCCGCTGCGGCGTGGTACGATTGGTACTGCTCATCCTCGGAGGGCGGCTGGCCCCGGTTGATGAAGAGGTATTCGGTGCGGAACAATCCCACGCCTTCCGCGCGGCTGTCCTTGACGTTTTCCGCATCGGTGGCCTGCTCAATGTTCGCCAGCAACCCCACGCGCTGCCCGTCGAGCGTGACCGCCGGCTGGTCCAAGATGTCCCGCAGTTTTTTCTCGAGCGAAACCTGCTTTCGGATGAGCTGGCCGTATTCAAAGAGGGTCTGGTCGGTGGGGTTGACGATGATAAGACCATTGAAGCCGTCCAGCAGGACGTAATCATCCGTCGCCAGTTCCTGCGAGGCGGTGTGCAATCCCACCACCGCCGGCAGACGCAACGACCGCGCCAGAATGGCGGTGTGCGAGGTTTTGCTGCCGACATCCGTCCCGAAGCCCAAC
>MWDV01000062.1 GCA_002070715.1 Verrucomicrobia bacterium ADurb.Bin118 | reverse complement strand
ATGAAACCGGAACGCTGGCCGTTCGCCGATGAGAAGCGCGAAAAACGCTTCCAGCGCTGGCTGACGAATTACGAGAATTCCGCCGCCCATTGGGCCGCGTGCCAATTCATTCGCCGACTCGGGAATCCGACGGTACACCCGGAAGTCCAATCCATCATCAAACTCCACGATGCCGCGACCCGGGCGGAAGCCGATCTGAAGCTGGCTTGATCGTTAAATCGCGTCGGCGCGAATCGTCGGTCACCGCAGAATTGTGACTGATCCAAGGTCACTCCCCGCCGGTCGCAGGTCATTTCTTGGAATCTTTCAAAAAGCCCATCGAGTTCGCTGAGCAGCGGATCAACTGGGGCCTTGATAATGCACAACCGTAACTTGGTTGGAGTGATGCGATACTCACGCGGCATCGCCTGATCCAGAGGATGCAGCCCCCCGCAAGCATCTTCAACATTGCGCGTTATCCCGCTCCAAGGTTAGGCTGCGCCGGTAATTCGTGCGCAACACGTCTCAGCCGGAACGATGCAATTGGTCCAGGTGGAACGGCCAACCTGGCCGTTCTGGGCGGCAACCTGCCGCCCAGCCGAGCGCACGGAGATCGCACACCATCGGGTTCGCACTCTTTGGGTTCAACTATCGGGCTGGTAGCCCGACAGAACAGGCCAGTGGCCCGTTCCACTCAAACTCCAATCGAATCGTTCCGCCTCAGATGCCAAAGACAACGCTACACCGCCACTGGACGCGCTGGGTCCTGTTGCCCTTGATCCTCGTCGGGGCTCACGCGTTGGCCGCCCCTGGCTTGTCAGCCAATGAGCAGGGGGAGTTGCTGCTGCGCGGAGTTCCGTTTTGCGGCATTGGCGTAAATTACTACGACGCGTTCGTGCGCATCTTGGAACAGTCCCCACAAACCAATTACGCCGCCGGGTTCCGGGAATTGGCGGCGCGGGGCATTCCCTTTGCCCGCTTTTCCGCCGGCGGCTACTGGCCCGTGCACTGGCAACTTTATCAGACGAACCCGGCGGCCCACTTCGCCCGGTTGGATACGGTGATAAAAAGCGCCGAACGCGAGAACGTCGGATTGATCCCGTCCCTTTTCTGGAACTTGAGCACGGTCCCGGATCTGATGGGCGAACCGTGCAATCGCTGGGGCGATCCGCACAGCCGCACCCTGGCGTTCATGCGCCGTTACACCCGCGAACTGGTGACCCGGTATGCCCAATCCCCCGCCATTTGGGCTTGGGAATTTGGCAACGAATACAACCTGGCGGCGGACCTGCCGAATGCGGCGACGCACCGGCCGCCGGTGGTGCCGCACCTGGGTACGCCAGCGCAACGCACCGAGGCCGATGAGGTGACGCATGAAAACATTCGGGTTGCGTTCCGCGAGTTTGCCCGCGAAGTCCGGAAATACGATCCGCACCGCTTGATCCTCAGCGGCAACGCGTTTCCTCGTCCCTCGGCCTGGCACCAAATGCGCGAGCGCAGTTGGCAACCCGATACCCCGGAACAATTCGCCGTGATGCTGGCGGCGGACAACCTCTCCCCCATCAACTCGCTCTCGGTTCGGGCGTATGAACTCACCAACGACGTGGGCCGGCTTGCCCAAGCCATGACCGTGGCGCGGCGGGAGAAAAAGCCGCTGTTCGTGGGCGAGTTCGGCGTGCCGGGCGCCGATACGCCCGAAGCGCGCGCCCGCTTCACACTGATCCTGTCGGCCATGCGGACCAACCAGGTGCCTTTGAGCGCGTTGTGGGTGTTTGACTACGATTATCAAGCCAACGACTGGAACGTAACCGCCACCAACGCGCGGCGCTGGCAGTTGGAAGCCATCCAGCAGGCCAACCAAGAACTGCGCAGACAGCGCGCCACTTCAAACCCGTGATCCACCCGCGTTGAACCGAACATCCCGCCCATGAAACCCAGCACCATCTCCCGGCTGATCGGACTCGGCCTCTTGGTTGCCCTCTCCGCGTCCGCCGCCCACAAAAAATTCATCGAACTCGGATGGGACATTCCCGACACCGCGTTTCTGCGACAATTTGCCGACGAGATGGAACGCGAAGGTCCGTTCGACGGTGTCATCTTCCAAGTCACCGCGAAGACGGACAACGGCCGAACCATCAGCACCCAGAGCGGTTGGGATCCGATGCCCTGGAAAAAGGAATGGTTCCACACGGCGGTGGCGGATCTGCGGGCGGCTCGATTTACAAATTACACGGACAATTTCCTGCGATTCAACGCGACCCCGAAGCGGATTGATTGGGCGGACGACTCCGGCTGGCGCGCCTTGGCTGAAAAGATCGGTATCTGTGCCTGGCTGGTCCGCGAAGGCGGCGCCAAAGGTCTGGCGCTCGACTTCGAGCCTTACGGCGAAAACCAGTGGCGGTTTGATCCTGCAGCGGGACGCACGTTTGCGGAGACGGCCGCCCTCGCCCGCCAACGCGGCGCGCAGTTCACCCGCAGTCTGGCCGCCGAAATGCCGCACGCTGTCGTGCTCGCGTTGTTTCTCAACAGCGTCGTATGGCGCGCGGGCCAGGCCGACGAACCGGAGACCATCCTCGCCACGGCGAGCTACGGTTTGTTGCCGGCGTTTTTCAACGGCATGCTCGATGCCGCGCCGCCGGCGATGGTCCTCGTGGACGGGTGCGAAAACGGTTATTACTTCGACAGTGTGGAAGCGTATCAACGCGCCGCACTCCAGATGCGATCCTGGACCGGACCCTGCATTCAACTTGTCGCCCCGGAAAACCGGGCAAAATACCGGCAACAAGTGCAGGCGGGATTTGGCTTTTACCTCGACATGTTTGTCAATGAACCGGGGCATCGCTATTACCGCCCCCCGCTGGACGGCTCGCGGCTGAAACGTCTGGTGCGCAACCTGGGCGCGGCCCGCGACGCGGCCGATGAATACGTCTGGATTTACGGCGAACAATCCCGATGGTGGAGCGGGTTGGCAAAAGACAAACCGTGGCGCGCCGAGGCGCTGGCCAAGACGGTGGGGAAAGGCCGGGCATGGGAAGAGGCGTTGCCCGGCATTACCCGCGCCATCGCTTGGACGCGCGACCCCGAAACGGCATCCCGCATTGAACTGGCGAAATACCAAGCGCAAAAGACGGTGACGAATCTGGCGATAAACGGCGCGGTCAGCTACGGGCCCGACCCCGGCGGCACCCTGCCGCAGGGATGGGGCGCGTGGCAGGATGAGCAGACGCCGACCGGGACATTTGCGTGGGATGACCAAGTCGGCAAAGGCTCGGCCCGCGCCCGCAAAGCCATGCGCGGCTGTTTTCTGCAGAGCATCCCGGTCGCGCCCGGTCAGATCTATGTGGTCAAGGCGAAATGCCGGACTCAAGGCAACTTCCTCCCCAACCTGATGGTTCGCTGGCAGACGTCTGAGCGTCAATGGACGCACGAGACCGATGACCGCACATTTCCTTTCCAGCCCGATCAAGGCGCATGGCACGCCAGCGCGGGGACCGTCACCGTTCCACCGGACACGGGCCGCTTGGTCGTCCTCCTCAATGTTCATAGTCAGCGGACCGATGACGATGTGTGTTGGTTCGACGAGTTGGAGATTTATCGTTTACCGGACCTCCCGTTCTAATCGGTGCGATCCGGTGGCCCTGAAACCTTTTGCCGCGGGAAAATTCATTGCTTCGCGGCGCTGCGCGGCCAACACTGCCTGGCAACACAACCCAGCAAAACCCGCATGGATCGCACCCTTAAACTCGCTTTGGTCGGCGCCGGAATGTTCGGTGGCGACGTTCACCTCCGCGTCTTTGCCGGCCTGCAACGGTTCGGCCTCGCCGGTCAGCTGGCCCGGTTGGGATTCGATGCCTGGACCCGGGCATTGGCGCCGGTGCAATTTGAATTGGCCGCCGTCGGCACTCGCTCCGCCGCCTCGGCCCGCCGCGCGATTGAAGTTTATGCCCGCACGACCTCGTCCACCCCTCGCGCCTTTCATGGCGAGACGCCGTGGGTGGACATCCTGCGCGCCTTTCCGGATCTCGACGTGCTGGCAGTGGCCACGCCGGATCATTTACACACCGCGCCGATTCTCGCCGCGTTGCAAGCGGGCGCGCATGTGCTCACCGAAAAGCCGATGTGCCTCTTGACTGATGAGGCGGACCAAATCATCGCACTGGCGCAACAACGCAACCGCGTCGTGGCCGTGGACATGCACAAACGTTACGATCCCGACCACCAACGCATTCGCGATATCCTCGCCCGGAGCCTCGGCGAACCGCTGTATGGCCTCGCGTATCTGGAAGAGCCGCTCCAGGTTGCCACGCAAACCTTTCAATGGGTCGAACACAGCGATCCGTTCAGTTACGTCGGGACGCATTGGGTGGATTTGATCTGGCATTATTACCGCAGCAAACCGGTGTCTCTTACGGCCGTGGGGCAGAAGAAACGTCTGATTCGCGACGGCATCAACGCTTACGACGCGGTGCAGGTGCGCGTGGACTACGCCAACGGCATGAGCATGCATTTCCACAATCACTGGATCACGCCCCCGGATTTCGAGGGCCCGGTGAATCAAGGCCACGAACTGGTCGGCACCGAGGGCAAGGTGGAAAGCGATCAGCAGTATCGCGGACTGCGCTGGTGGACGGCGGGCGGCGGCTCGCGCACGGCAAACACTCATTTCATCCGCGCCATTCAACGCGCTGATGGCTCGGCGGCCACCGTCGGCTACGGGGTGGACAGTCTTATCGCGGGGCTGGCGGCCATCTGCCGGGTACGTTTCTTGGGCGAATCCCGCGAAGCTGTGGCGGCGATGTATCCGACGGCGGAAGACAGCCGCATCACCACGGCCATCATCCACGCGGCGCGGATTGTGCGGGACTTGAACTACCAGTATCAGCAAGCCGGACAAGGCGCGCCGGTCAGCGCCCGATTCGGCGCCGACGGCATTACCATTGTGGATCCTCATCGCGCCGGCGATGGCCAGGTCTTCGAACGCATTTACGATCGGGCCATTTAAGCGCGCGCTGGCAATGAAACCGCGCATCCTCCTCCCTTCGTGCTTGGCCGCACCGGTCTCCCGCGCCAGAATTGGCGAAATGAAACACACGCCTTTATCACTGGCCCGGGCAGTGGCGCGGCGCTCCCGCTGCCTCTCCGCCGGATGGAGAACCGGAGTCGTGTTGGCAGCATTGTGCCTGGGCGCGTTGCTCCCGACTGGGAGAGCCTGCACCCTCTGGGGGGCAGCGGGTGCGGATGCGGGCGGCGGCACGATTGTTTCTAAAAATCGCGACTGGGCACCGGACCATGTGCAGGTGCTGAAAATCTCCCGTCCCACCAAAGGCCACGCATATTTCGGGCTATACGCCCAAGGCAACAACTCGCCCGGAATCAAGCAGGGCGTCAACGAAAAAGGATTGGCGGTGATGACGGCGGACGCGGGGTCGCTGCCCAAGAAAGTCCGCGATGCCCAGCCGGGCCGCGGAGGCCTCATGACCACCCTCCTGACCGGTTACGCCAGTTGCGCCGAGGTCCTCGCCGCCCAGGACACGCTCTTCACCAACCGG
>MWDV01000061.1 GCA_002070715.1 Verrucomicrobia bacterium ADurb.Bin118 | reverse complement strand
CGCCCTCATCGGATTGTCAGGGATTTTCCCGCCATCGCTGGGAAAGACTGGGCAGATCGGGTCGCTGGTGGTGGAATTGGAGGTGATGAGGCTACGCCGCAAGAAGGGGCGGCGCACAAAACACCCCTTTCCAGCAGCCTGCTGATTTCCGGTACACCTCCAACGGCGCATCACTCCTAAGCGGCCGATTATCTGGGCGGTCCATCCACCGGAATCGACTGGTACGCGAATTTATGACCAGTCAGCAGAAGCACATCCATCTAGATTGCCGCCTGCATCGTGTCTTTCGGAGGGCTTCTGACCGATAGGGAATGCGAATGCCAATAATAATTCATCATCATACTTGAAAGCGTGGATGACTCGGACCAAGATTATCCAGGTTTTTGGACAATATCGGGTTGGAATCGCTGCTAACCCATAACGCCTCAAGGAATCGGTCGATGGGATTGTCGTAGAGTATCCCAAGATCGCAGAGATCCGAAGCCATCAGCCGCTTTTCGGCAATCTCGTCCAAGGGCAGGTATTGTTCGATCAATCTTAAGACCTGTTCCCAATCGGCCAAATAGTGGATGTTTTCCGAGAAGAGACCGAACGGATCATCATCCAACCGAGGGAGTTTCTTCCTAACTGTCGTCAATGCCAGATTCAGCTTTCTTCGCAGTGATCTCGGAATACTCAAATAAACCCAACCTGTGCGTCGCAACTCACGCCGGTCGCCCAGCAGCCAGGGCAGGACGGAGGCGTCGATCAAATTCGACCGCGCCCGCGTGAAGAATCGCGTTTCGGGCGGGCGCGCCACAATGATCTCGTGAAGAATAAGCGCGGGCTCGGGCAGCAACGTGCCGGGGCCAATCAGATCTAAGGCGACAGTCGCCGGTCGGCGAGCAAACGAGCGTTCGAGCTTGTTGATAAACTTCCACATATCCTTCGGCTCCTGGTAAAGTTCGAGCATGATCCGGATTTCGTTGTTTTGTTCCATATAAATCGTTGTCAAATCGGGGTGGCTGGAGAATTTGCTGGGCTTGTTTTATCAAATCGGTTCCGTGGCGTTGATTCAGATGTTCTAACGATCACTGGGCCGCGATGTATTTCCACCCCGGCATGGTCTTCGGGTGCGAACAGGATGGGGATCCCGAATTCCGCCAGTCGGCGGACATTTCATGCTCGAAGTCTTCAAGTTGTAACCCGTGAATGGTGTCGGAAACTGTCACCGCGCCGGGGTAAATCCGGTTCAGGTTGTCCCCCTTTTCATACAGCGAGCGTTCAACAGCGGCGGGAGCACAGAATTTGCCGCCGCACGCATGGACAAACATCTGCGTTATATGCATGAAACGCAGCAAAGGCTGCAGACCAGCACCGCTTCCCGCATAAAAGAAGCAGCATGAAAATTCTGACGATGTTAATTTCATAAGCGCCCTCAATCATCGTGTCGTTTTAGTTGCCTACGGAGAAACCATTTCGCCGGAGGAAACGACATTCTACTGGTTAATCGGAAATAATCGGGTTTTGCTTACGTTGGCGGCTCATTTTTTCCGAATCGTCGCCGCTTGACCCCGCCGCGTTTAGGAAAGGGGCGACCGTGGCCGCCGCGACCACCGAAAATATCCTTGCGTTTCCCGACATTTTTCACAGCATTCCAGTATGCCGCTTGACATGGCCGCGATCCGCCGGTGTAAACCGAGGCGGGAAGATGTCGAAATTTTGGTACATTTCGCCGAATCGGCTGTCATAAAGATTCTGTCGTCGCGAAACCACCAAGATATTGAAGACGTGCTGGCGGAGACCGTCGTCACTTTCTTTCGCGACGGTGTGTTAGAGATGGCGCAGTTGCGTAACGAGGAACACACAAAGCGCCTGTTTCGCCGCATTGCCAAATTCAAGGCTTACGATTTCCTACGGCGCGAAGCGCGGCGCCATGAAGATGCCTACGGCGACCCCCCGGAACTCCCTGCTGATCTGGAGTCGCCCTTTTTCAAAGAGTGGGCCGAGGAAATCCGTTTGGCGCTTGGACTTCCCGCTGATGCCGATCTTGAGGCTCTTCTGAATGCACTCATAGAAGCCGCTGAGCTGGAAGGACTTGAGCCGGAACTCCTCAAACATCACATAACCGGGCGAATGACCCAGCGCAAATTTGCGGAGCGGTATGGGATGAGGCCGGGGTCGGTGGGGGCGCTTGTCCGGAAAGTGCTCAAAAAGCTCAGGAGGATTGGACTTGGGGGATAGGAGGCAAAAATCGGAGAATTTGACGCCTAATATATGCAAAATAACTTTTACAACGATGTGTTAGTTGAAGAAAGGCGATAGTTATGGACTTGCCGCTTTTAGCCCTTCACAAGGACAGAAGGGATCGCATGGTTGAGCTTTCTGTGGCCGTCGGTCGTGGATTGGCCAATAAGGAGGAGAAAACGGAACTGGACCTGTTGCTGAAATCCTTTCCGGATTTAGTTCGGGATTCCAAGGTGATCGTAAAAAAAACCCAGGACGCGGAAAACCAGGTTCACTTGGAGCATTGCTTGAAGACCCTGCTCGACCGCCCAGCAACTGATGTGATCGTTAAAGAAACCCAGGACGCGGAAGCCCTGGCTCACCGTGAGCATTGCTTGAATTACCCGTTCGCCTTCCCAAAACTTGGAATAATACCTGATGAATTTGATGATGATGAACCTGATGAATTCAAAGATTTTTTGGCTGCTTGCCGACGGGACCGCGAACGATGGCGACAGTACTGTCGCCTCCGGTACATTTTTGAGCGAATAATTCAGGCGAACAAGGAATTCGAGTTAATGCCTGAAGAGGACAAACAACTGCCTTCCAAATCAGTGGATGCGATTTGGGAGAAGTTCCAGAAAGCCATGCGCAAGTCCAAGCGGTAGCTGCCTTGCGAGCGGGTTGTTGGGGGGAGTCTGCAACCCCGGGCGACAAGGATTCCATGGTTGGCATGAGTCAACTCGTAGGTTTCTGCAGATAAAACCTCCTCATAATGAGGAGGTTAGAAGGGTTGACAGACTGTCAAACGTCCAAGGTGACGGGGGTTCCCTTGTATTCCTACTCTGCTGACCGCTAGGTTTGAATCCGATCGTTTTTCTCTACGGCACCCAACGCGCCCGATAGAACCGTTGAGGGGCTCCCGGCGCGCCGGTATCCACAAAGTCAAACAAGCCGTCATATAACACGTTGGTCTTGAGCGCCGTCCACGACTGGAGATTGGTGGTGGCATCAATGGCAAAGCGCGTCCCGGCGGCGCCCGTCAACCGCAGCCACGGTTCCCCGGCCCCGGTGCGGCCCAATAGTTGCAACTGCGGCGGTGGCGGCGCCGGTTGTTCCGCTGTCACCCGGTAGTTGTCGAAGAGCATGTAGTTGTCTCCCGGGAACCGGGGATCATCCAGGATCCAGATGGCGTCCACATCGCCCAGATTGAGCGGGGCGCTGGTGGTGGTGAGGGGCTGGTTGGTGGCAATGAGTTGATGATCCAGGGACGCGCTCCAACAGTTGGCCGCGAAATCCATGGTGAAGGTGAGGGTGTACGGTTGGGCGTTGTCGTAGGTCACCGGGGTATAGACCCAATCGTTGGTGCCGTCGAGTTGATAAGCCAGGTCCCGGTAGTAGTTGTCGAACTCCACCGAGAACAGGCGGTGCCCCTCGCGGGTGTACACACTCCAGCGAAAATAATCCCAGCTATCCACGGACGAATCCTCAATGCTGAGCAACACCGAAAACTTTACGCGGGGCAGATTCGCAGCGAGCGGGTCGAAATTCAGGGGCCGCCACACCGCGAGATAAAAGTCATCGTCCATCGGCGGAGAGTAACCAAGATAGGCTTGCTGTCCCTGTCCTTCGATATACTCCGTCACGAAGCCGCAGCCGCCGGACCCTTCACCGATCCAGCCGTTTTGACCGACGAGCGGCAACTCCGGATCATACCCCTCCGTTGTCTCGAACTGTGTGAAAAAGATGTTGGTCTGGGCGGTGGTCACATTCGGCACGACCCATAACAAAACGACGAAAAAAAGGGCGCGAACGGAAAGAAGATGCCGAAATTGAATCATGGAATGTTCGTGTTTATGGATCACGGGAAAACGCTTCAAACAGACAGTGAACCGAAGTTGAAAGTTGTTGCCTCCCGCCCTCTCCCGCACCCGCAAGGACGGGTGCGAAGAGGTGTCGTGCGACTAACGCGAGCGCGGGCTTTCCCGACTGGGAGCGGAACGAGCCGGTCCTCCAGACGGGCGCGGCGGAGCGGATGGCATCGGCCGCGATTGCATCCGCGGGGGGGATGCCACCGAAGGGGCCGGGGCCGGCATCCGGATCGCGGGCGGCGAGGGGATCGCCTGCGGTGCTGACATTGCGGGCGGCGCTGGTATCGCGCGCGGCGCTGGCGTCGGGCGCGGCGCGGGTGTCGAACGCGGTGCTGGCATCGAGCGTGGCGCTGGCGTCGAGCGCGGCGCAAAGTTTTGAGTGGGCGGCGGAACGGCTGGCGTAATCCGTTGCGAGGTATCCCAGCGTGTCGCCGGCGCGGGCTGCGGCTGACTGACGCTCGGCGGCGTCACGGTGGCCGCCGGCGCGGAGGAGGGAGTTTGTGCCGGGACCGTTGGCCGGGTAATCGGCGTGGGCGCCGAGCCGCGTGGAACCACCGGACTGCGCGGTACCTCCGATGACGGTCGGGTCCACGTCGTGGTTATATTCGGCCGGGGCCGGGGATCGGTATTGCCCGGCGTGCCGGGTTGAATTGCCCGCGGCGGGGTCGGAGTCGGCTCGCGCCGACCAATCACAGTCGTCGAGCCGGACGGTTGGACTTCGTTCCGGGGCGGGGTGGTTTCCGCCTTGGCGAGTCCCGACGCCGCCGGTGCCACCGGCGTGAGCAGCACCGTTGGCGAGCGCGGAGTGGTGGTTGGCGCCGTCGGCGCAGTGGAGGCTACGGAGGTTTCCGGGCGTCGGATTTCGCGCGTGCGGGCCACGGGCACGGCGCCCTTATCGGACGCAACGGTGGAATTTGGGGTGGCCGGCGCGGGGCGTTGTCCTCGCAACGCGGCTTCCACCCGAGCTTGGTTCCGTTCCGCCTGTTCGCGGCTGCGCTCGGCGCGGCTGGCATTCGCGATGCGTGGCACTGACGGAGTGGCCGTCGGCGCGCCGGCCAGCGAAGTATTCAGTGCGTTACGCGCGGGTGCGTTTCCGGCCCGTGCGGTGTCGCGTCCCTGCCGGCCCGGGGCCATCGTCGGGGATTCGGGCAGGCGGGGCCGTTGCACGACCAGTTCCCGTCCGCCGCGTTCCAGTCGCTCCCCGGGTTGCAGACGGCTGCGGTTGTCAATGGCCACATCGCGGACACGGACCGGTTTGATATCCCGTTGGGTGAACCGGCTGACGCGGTCCACTTCAATACCCCGGTTGATGATGGTGTTGTTGTTCCCGACGATGATGTTGTTCACCACCGTGGAATTGTTGTAGATGGTGCGCGCGCGCTGCGAAGGCACGGTATGCCGGTGATAATGGCGGCTGTGGAAATGCGGCCACGCTACGAAGGCATAGCTGTACGAGGCCAGCCCGAAGCCAAAGCTGAAACCCACGGAACTGCCATAATACGTGAAGCCGACGCCCGAGGTGTAAACCGCCGCCGGCGGCAACGGCGCCCAGCCGCAATAGCTATCCGTGTAACGCCAGCTCACCCAGGCCGGACCCCACAGAGTGTCGGGCCGCCAGCACCAGCCCCATCGGGGATGGCTGAACCAGCGTCCGTAGTGGAACGGCGCCCAGCCCCACGAATAATCCGAATGCCAATACCAGCCGTAGGTTGAATAAATCCAGCGGCCGCCGTGAACATACGGGCGCCAGCCCACGTTCACCACCGCCACCGTCGGTTGCCAGCAATACCCGTAGCCCTCAATGTCCACCCAGGTACCGTACGGGGACAACGAATTGTAGAAATAATTGTACGTCACATTGGCGGGTGGCGCGGGAACTTCTTCCACCGCAGCGGGGGCCGGCGGAGCTTCGGTCCACGTCGAAGCCGGTGTCAACGCCTGCGGCGCGGCAGCGGCCGCCTCGGCGGCGGGATCAGGGGCGGGCGCTTGTGGGGCAACCGGGACCGGAGCCGGGACGATCGGCGGCAGGGCGCCGGCGCCTTCGCGCAACAACCGGTCGTGTTCAATCATGGACGTGATCACCGGCCCGGCCACTCCGAGATCGTTGAGATAAACAATCTGGTCCGAACCCAGATTGAAGGTGCCGGTGGAATTGGTGATGAAAGCCAGCATGACCCCGTCATCCACACCGCTGCGGGCGAGTTTTACAATCTCGCTCGTGTGCGGGGACAATTTGAGCTCCGCCGGGAGGACCACCGATTCGCTGCCCGGCGCCGGCTCCACGTATTCCGGCGGAGGCGCATTTTCCGAAACCTCCCCCACGGGCGCCGCATCCGCGGGCGCAGGCGCGGCGACCGCCACGGTATTCGTGGTGACACCGGCCGCGCCGGGTGGTGTGGCCGTGCCGTTTTGTGCGCAACCGCTGACCGCCGCCACCACCAACAGCAGCCCGCCGAGCCGTCCGATTTGCAAAAGCCGCGTTTTCATAGCCTGCTCCATTTTACTCTGGTTGCACTTTGTTTGCATGTCCGCTTTCTGACCCTTCGACTGGATTATCCCGCGGGCTATTCAGACCGGCGGCCCCCGCCCCGGTGGGTCCGCACGATTTATTCGCCTGCAAATCGGGCCCGCAAAATGTCGAATCAACCTGCCGAATGACAAAACCGGTTGATCCACCGCCGGTTACGCAAGTTCAATCCGCCGGGGAACGCGCGTTCAAAAACGCCCGCAGCGCGTGCGCCGTCTTGCCGCCAAAGCCGGGCACTTCGGCGATTTGCTCGACGGTGGCCAGCCGCAGGCGTTGGACTGAGCCGAACTTTTTCAACAACGCCGCCTTGCGCGTCTCGCCGATTCCGGGGAATTCGTCCAAGATGCTCTCGGAGATTTTCCGCAAGCGGAGTTGCGCGTTGTACGCGTTCGCCACGCGATGCGATTCGTCACGCACCCGCTGGAGTAATTTCAACGCGGGATGATCCAAGCCCAAGCGCAACGGGGCTTTGACCCCGGGACGATGGATCTCTTCGAACTCCTTGGCCAGGCCGATGACCGGCAGGTGCGCCAAACCCAGGGCGGCCAATTCCGCGCTCGCCGCCGCCAGTTGCCCTTTGCCGCCATCAATTAAAATCAAATCCGGCAGCGAAGGGCCCGTCGGCGCGTCCCGCAGCGGCGCGGGATGCCGGATCCGGGCGCGCGTTTTGTTCACCAATTTTTGGAGTTCCGCCGGGATGGCCTCGCCGCCAGCATCACCGTCCGGGGCTTTCAATTTTGGATTTCGGATTTCCCCCAGTAACCGCGTGTAACGGCGCCGCACCGCTTCCGCCATGCACGCGAAATCGTCCTGCCCGGCCACCGTTTTGATTTGCATGCGCCGATAATTCGCGCGATCGGGACGCCCGTTCCGGAAGCGGACCACACTGGCCACTTTGAGAGTGCCGCTGATGTTGGAGATGTCGAAGCCCTCGATGCGCTGCGGCGGAGCGGACAATCCCAACGCTTCGGCCAGGGCCGCCAGGTCGCGCTCCGGCTCGATGGCCAGAGGCAGGCTGTAAGGCACGCGCTCAAATTTTTCCTCCCGGCGCGTGGTCTGCCGGAGCGCGGCCAGTTGATCGCGCAGCCGGGCGGCGCGCTCGTATTCCTGCGCGGCGGCGGCGCGTTGCATCTCCGCCGTCAACTGGTCCCGCAACTCCGCGCACTGGCCTTCCAGGAAATCGCACGCGGCGCGCACCTGTTCCAGATACTGGGCGCGGGTGACGTTGCCAATGCAGGGCGCGGTGCAGTGTTTCAAGTGGGCGTAGAGGCAATGCTTGTAATCGGTGGCGTTCGGCGTCAAGGGACGGCAGCCGCGCAGATTAAACTGACGCCGGACCAGTTGCAGCGTGTGCCGCAGCGCCGCCGCATCCGCAAACGGCCCGAAGTAACGGGCGCCGTCGGGCGTGCGCAACCGGGTGAGCGTGAAACGGGGAATGGGATCATTCAGATTCACCTTCACCATGAGAAAGCGTTTGTCGTCGCGGAAGCTGACATTGTATTTGGGCTGGAACTCCTTAATGAGTTTGCCTTCCAGCAACAGCGCCTCCGGTTCGCTTTTGACCCCGTGCACGTCGAAATCGCAAATGGCCTCCGTCAGGGCGCGGAATTTCAGATCCCAACCCATCCGCCGCGACGGTTGGAAATACTGGCTCACCCGCTTGCGCAGGTCCCGCGCCTTCCCCACATAGATGACCGTGCCAAACCGGTCCTTCATCAAATAAATGCCGGGCCGGTGCGGCAACATGCTAAGTTTTTTGCGGATGTGATCAGGCAACGGCACGCTACTAAATTACCAAGTGCGGGGCGCGAATCGCAAGTCATCGGCGGGGCCGTCTTGGCCACCGGATTGCCTCAAATCACCGGCGGTCGGAGCGGCCATTGGGGGGCGCATCGCGGCGTGAATTTCACGCTGATGGTGTGAAAATCACGCATTGTGCGTGGATTTCACGCGGCACCCGGACCCGGACCCGCGAATTTAGGCGCAAAACCGCGTGGCATTGATGATGCTAAAGAAATCGAGGTCCCTTATGCGACGACATCAAAGCCACCAGTATCAAGCCGCGCCGAACCGGAGCGCGGTTCGCGAACAATCGGTTCACGGCGCGGAAAACCGGTTTTCCGACCGCGCGCGCCACCGTTGGGCATTGACATGGGTTGAGGTGTTGGTGGTGCTGGCCGTTTTGGCGCTGGTGGCACTGGTGCTTGTGCCGCCCGCCCTCGCCCGGGCCAGGGCCAAGGCTTGGCGGATTTATTGCATCAGCAACTTGAAACAAATTGGCCTGTCCTTCCGCATTTGGGCGGGTGATAATACCAACCTCTACCCCATGCAGGTTACCGGGATATTTGGCGGAACAAAGGAACACGAGGCAACCGCCGATGTATTTCGTTATTTTCAGGTGTTGTCCAACGAGCTAGCCACCCCGGCCGTGTTGGTTTGCCCGGCGGACCGCTCGCGCCGAAGGAGCCCGGATTTCCACACGAATTTTAGCAACGCCAATATCAGCTATTTTCTAGGACTGGACGCTACCGAAGATCATCCCGACGGCTGGCTGGCGGGCGACAGTAATTTGGAGGTGGCCGGCCAGCCGGTTCAGCCGGGCCTTTTACATCTCTGGACCAACAGCCCGGCAGGCTGGACCGCCAAACGCCATAGAGGATCCGGCAACCTCGCGCTGGCGGACGGCTCCGTGCACCAACTTGCCAACGCGAAGGTACTTGCCAACGCGAAGTTTCGTGAAATGTTGAGCCAGACCGGTCTGGCCACCAACCGGCTGGCGATTCCCTGAACGCGCCGCCCGGGATTCCCCACCTTTCATGCGTTACGTGATCCCCGCCCGATGTCTCGGGAAGCGGCCGATTGGCCGCGGGGAATACCGCTGCCCGCCGGCGCCACCGAACGGCTGAGGCGGCCCGGTGATTGTTTTCAGCGGGCGATGGATGGGGCGTCGTGGCCCGCCATGGCGGTTTGGTAAAATTGGATCAAGGTGTCCAGTTGCACCCGCGCGTAGGGTTCATCGCAGGCCGGCGTCGTGCGGCCGGCGTCGGCAAACCACATTTCCAAGGTCGGCGGCGAAAAAATCGCGTTGTGTAAATTGGATTTCATGGCCACGGGCCGTTTGATGATTTCCCGGAGCCGGGCGGCGTCAATCCGGCCGTAGTGCGCGCGCAACCGTTGGCTGAGAATCTCGGCGCGTTCTCCCGCGGACATGAGCACGGTGTCTTCCGGCACTTCCGGCAGGGCGGGATGTTGCTGGCCGGGCTTCAGCACCTCGACGGTTTCCGGGCGGCACGACAACCCCAGCATGGCGCCGGAGGGATCACTGACGACATAATAATACTCGCAGGTGCGGGGGGTGGCTTGGATCAGGGCGAGCGCCTCGTCCACCGTGGCCGCGCGTTCCATCACCTCGCGCAGCAACACGCTCATGGGTTGCCCGTCCCATTGGCCCTCGCCGCGGCCACCCATTTCGCCAATGGTCAGCCCTTTTTCATTCATGGCGGTGACGGTGCCGATAAACCCGGCGTAGCCCAGGCTCATCCACGCGTGCCGGTCCTCCGGCAGGAAAACCATGACGGTGGCATTGCGTTGCAGGCCGATGTCGCGCAGGTAATCCAGCACCCGGGCCTGTAACACCCGTCCATCCGGCGTGGCCCGGCCGCGGACCGCCACGCCGCTGCAATGGAATCGCTCGGGGAACAGATTGGCGTAGCGAACGTCCCGGCGCGACAAACCCGCCGCATCCGCCAGGGCGTCGCATTCTTCGATGAAGCGCGCCGGCAAATGAGGCCGGGTGCGGCGTTCGATGGAGGCGAGCACGTCCGGAAACCAATGCCCCGATTGCACGGTGTCTGCGGTGCCCACACCGTAAACCACCCGTTCGGTAGTACGGCGGACCGCCGCGCCAAGCAGGGCCCCGTGCGCCGCGCCCATTTGCGCGGGGGTGCCCTGGACGATCAGGATGTTTTTGTCCGCTTGCCGGCACAGCAGCCCGTGGCCGGAGGGATCGCGCGCCACCACGGATAATGCGGGCGGATCGGACGGCGCCGGACTGGCCGGGTTGTCCAGCATTTCCCCCGCAAAATTCAGCACGGCGGAAAACATGCGATAGACGTCAGCTTGAGCCACCGCCTGTTGGCGCGCGGCGGGCGGCGGCGCAAAAAGCGCGTCAGTGGCCAGCGTATTGGTTTGCCAGCCGTGGAGGCGAACCCGCCCGCGCCAGCCGCCGATCTCAAAGTCGGCCTGGGTGGGGACGCGCTCCATCTCCGCCAACGTCAGGCAGATGCGCCCCGGCGTTTTGCCGCTGTTGCGGAGGGCAACACAAACCCCCTGGCCGGGCGGCGCGGATGCATCGCGCTCCACCGTTACCCATTTTTGCGCGAGATCCGGCACGAGCAACATCGTGGCGACAGCGCCCGCCAGCATCCGGTAGCGGACCAGATGTTCCGGAGCGAGGTGGCTCCAGGCCGTTTGGTTGGTGACGGGATCGAGCGTGCCGGCAAAGAGTGCGCGCTCCGGGGCGCTGGCCAGCCAGGGATAGCGGTCCTGGCCTGCCGCCAAGGTGCCGAGCGAAGGCAGCTCACATCGCAGACTGAACCGACCGGCGTCGCCGACGACGAGGCGGACAGCGCCGGTGGTAACCTGGCTCGCTTGATTGGTCGCCGTGAACCCGGCTTCCAAGAAATGGCACCGGCGCGGGGGCGGGGGCGTGGTCAACATGACCAATAATTGATGCGTCACGCCGGCCAATTGTTGCCAGGGACCGGGGGTGGTGACGGCGGCAGCGGGGCGTGTCTCCGTGAGCAGGCCGGGCGGCAGGTCTTGCGCGAAAAAATCACCAAGCCGGCGCAAGGCGCGGGGCAGCTCGGCCATCGCCGTGTAATGGCCGAGACCTTCCAACCAAACCACTTGATCGGTCAGACCCAGGGCGGCCGCCAGTTTACGCGTGCAATCGGGCGATACGACCTCGTCTTCCGCCGCGTTGATCATGAGCACGCGGCCTTGCCGGGCCCGGTCGCGCAGAGCCGGCGCCAACGTCAACGGGTCCAGCGCCCGCAACCGCGCGTCCACCGCGGCGCGCTCGGCGGGCGCCAATTCGGTCAGGCGCGTGTTCCATTCGCGGGTTTCCGGCGCCTCCCGGATCAGGGTTGGCAGATCGCCTCCGGCCAGCAACAGGCCGACCCGTTGCAATCGCGCGTCCAATCCGGCCGCCGTCGCTGCGAGAATGCCGCCGAAGCTGATGCCCGTAATTCCCAGGCGCTGCGGGTCCACTTCCGGCCGCGAAGCAAGCAAGTCGGTGGCGCGCCGGATGTCGGCTAAGGTTTGTTCGAGCCCTTCCAAGAGGGTTTGAATATCCCGGGCATACACCCGCCGGCCTTCGGTGGTGCCGCGCTCGCCGTAATAGGGCAGGGTGAACATCAGCGCGGGAATTCCCCGTTGCACCAAGACGGCGCAAACGGCGCTGGTCAGGGCTTCGTCTCCGTTGAGGATGGGCAGGCAGATGACTCCCGGGCGGCGCGGCGTGTCCGGCGGGAGGTTGTCCGGCAGAAACAGGCGGGCCGGCACCCGGTTGTTTTGCGGCACCGCCGTGATTATGGCCGAGGGGAAACGCAGATGCAACAACTGATAATCCGCGCGCGTTTCCAGGGACACCACTTCGCACGTGAACGAGCGTTGATCGGCAGTGGAGGGAACGGTCCAAACTGCGGTCGCCTCATCCGCGGCCGCGCCCAGCGGGCCGCGCAAGGCCAGCCATACGCCTATGGTAAGCGCAGCCAGCATGAAAATCCGGCGGCGCGGAAACCGGATAAAGGGAGAGCCGGGCGCGGCGGGCGGTGAGACCAAAGTGTTCATTGCCCGAGAAGCTACCGGTTGGATCGGTGGATTCAAGATCAAGTGAGCGCACGGCCTCCGTTGGCGCCGGACGGCGGCACGATGGCCCTGTGTTGTCCTGCCGGGATTAATCTCCGTTGACCAAGTCCAGGGAAGGATTCGATTTCACAGCAATCAATTCCAAACGATGATTGGCCTCGGGATGCTTGGCCGACGGGCCTTCGGTCAGCAACATCAGGTCGGCGTCCAGTTGGTGACGGCGCATCCAGTCCCCGGCAAAGGCGTTCCAGTTCGCGGGCGGTTCCGGCGCGTATTCCGGCAGCACACCGTGGGAAAACTGGAGCTGCTGACAAGTGGCTTCATGCGGGCTGACCGCAATAATCCAAGCCGGCAGGCGAAACCGCGCGATGCTCCGGGCTGTGGCGCCGCTTAGCGTCGGCACCAACACCGCCGCAGGGGTCACATGCCTGAACGTATCCTCCACCGCCAGGGCGATCACGTCGCGCAACCGGACGTCGCCGCGCAGGCGTTCGGCATCCAGCTTATCGCACACCGACAACCGTCTCCGGTGCGGTTCCACGGCGGCGGAAATTTTGGCCAGCATGGTCACGGCTTCCACCGGATACCGGCCCAAGGCGGATTCGCCGGAAAGCATCACGCAATCCGTGCCGTCCAGAATGGCGTTGGCCACGTCGGTGGCCTCGGCCCGCGTGGGCAGGCGGGTGGTCGTCATGGATTCCAGCATTTGGGTGGCGGTAATGACCGGTTTGCCCCGCCGGTTCGCTTTTTGGGTGATGGCCTTTTGGACCACGGCAATCTGTTCGATGGGCACTTCCACGCCCAAATCCCCGCGCGCGATCATAAGCCCGTCCGCCGCCGCCAAAATCGCGTCCAAATGTTGCAACGCCCCCGCCCGCTCGATTTTGGCGATGAGGAAAGGCCGGTGCCCGAGGGCCGCCGCCGCGTCCCGCACCGCTTGCACATCCGCGGCGGTTTGCACAAAAGACTGGCTGACCGCGTCCACCCCGCTGGCCAGCGCGCTTTTCAGACATTCGTGATCGTGGGCGGTGAAGGCGCCGGTGCCCAGATCAATGCCCGGCAGGTTCAGTCCCTTGCGCGAGCGCAATTCCCCGCCCACCCGCACCTGGCAATGGACGGCGTTCGCCTCCACCCGCGTCACTTCGAGTTGAATCAGGCCGTCGTTCAAGAACAGCGCGTTCCCCGGTTGCACGACTTGCGGCAGGCGGACGAAGGAAACCGAAACCCGCTCCGCATCGCCTTCGAGGGGATCCGTGGTCAACGTGAACGCCTGGCCGGGCTGGAGTTCCAACGGCTCGGTGCGCAACGAACCAATGCGCATCTTCGGTCCGGGGAGATCCGCCAGAATGGCCACCCGTCGGCCCACCGCCGCGCTGGCGGCGCGGAGTTGCGCAATCCAACGGGCTTTTTCCGCAAAATCGCCATGGGAATAATTGAGCCGGGCTACGTTCATCCCGGCGCGGATCAGTTGTTCCATCATCCCGGGCGTGGCGGAGGCCGGGCCGATGGTGCAGACGATTTTGGTTTTGTGCGTGGGCAATTGCATCTCGGGAGGACTACCAAAAGCGTGTCCTGGTTACAATCGCACAACCGGCTGCGGCGGCAGAAATTGCGTCTGTGCCATTGGCGGGTAACCCATGCCACCGGCAAGCGAGGCATTCCGAATAAACCACCTGCCACGCTCAAGCCTGGCTTGACGTTTATGCTTTGTATGGCAAAGTGCGGGTCATGAGCGAGCATTGGGCGGCTGAGAATCTTCGAGTCATTCGCACTCTCATGGAACGGTCGGCGCTTTATCGTCGGGCTTTGGCGCCGGTGATGACTTTTGCCGGTGCGATCGGAATCATCGCGGCCTTGGTGGGGGTGTTCCTGCACGTTGAGTCGGAACCGAAATTCATCAGCTACTGGTGCGGCGTGGCCTTGGTGGGGCTGGCGGGAGCATTCGTGCTGGTCCGGCGCCAAGCCCTCAAAAGCGCGGAAGCGTTTTGGTCGCCGCCCACCCGGCGGGTGGCGACAGCCCTGTTGCCCTGCTTGACGGCGGGGTTGCTGGTCGGGATCTGGTTTCTGGTCATTTGCGCCCAATCCCCAACGGCGGACCCGCCGACCGGCATGGCCGAAGACCGGGGCCTCATGATCGTTTTGTCCTCAATCTGGGCCGTGTTCTATGGCTGCGCACTGCACGCTGCCGGTTTTTTCACATCCCGCGGTTTGCGTTGGCTGGCCTGGATTTTCATCGTCGGAGGTTTCGGGCTGCTTTTCTGGGTTACGGTGGCGCACCAGCAGGATCACCCCGACGCCCGCTGGCAAACCGGCCATTGGTTTATGGGACTGTGGTTCGGGTGCCTGCAACTGGCCTACGGCATTTATCTCTATTTTACCGAGAAGCGTGAGACGGCGCCGTGAATCCCGAACCCTTCCTGCAGCTCGACCGCGTCATCCACGAGAAGGGACGGCTGGCCATCATGTCCCTGCTGGCGGCGACGCCTGAGCTTTCCTTCACCGAATTGCGCGACACGCTGGGCATGACCGACGGCAACGTGACCTCGCACATCCGGACGTTGCAGGAAGCCGGCTACGTTGTGGTGGCAAAATCGTATCAGAACAGACGCCCGCTCACGACCTGCGCGCTGACCGCCGCCGGCCGCAAAGCCTTTGCTGATTATATCACCTTGCTGGAGCAAATCGTCCAGCAAACCCGGAAACCCTGACCCGTTGAAGATTTCTTTGAACATAAATAATGGCGCGCGGTCTCTCACTTTGTATTACAAAGTGCATATGCGATTACCAACAAACGCCCGGGGCACACGGCAAACGGCCGCACGGCCCGCGCCTGGTTCCCGCAACCCGATCGGCATTGGTGTTTGGGCGCGGTCGTTGGCGGTTTTCCATCCGATATTTCATGAAAATCCTTCGAGCAGAACATCTCGGCATGTGTTTTGGCGTTCGGGACGCCATTGC
>MWDV01000060.1 GCA_002070715.1 Verrucomicrobia bacterium ADurb.Bin118 | reverse complement strand
CAGCGCGTGGGCGGCTACAATACCAGCGGGCATGCTTGGAGTGTGGCGGTGAGCGAGCATTACGCCTATGTGGCGGATGGCAGTGCCGGCTTGCAGGTAATTGACATCAGTAATCCCGCGCAACCTCAACGGGTGGGCTGCGAGACCTACGACTACGCCGAAGGGGTGGCGGTGAGTGGAAACTACGCCTACGTGGTGGCTGAATTCGTCGGCTTGCAAGTGACTGACGTGAGCGATCCGGCCCATCCTCAACGGGTGGGCGGCTGCGAAACCGACGGGTGGGCTGTAGGGGTGGCGGTGAGCGGAAACTACGCCTACGTGGCGGGTTGGCGTGCGGGTTTGCAGATAATTGACGTGAGCGATCCGGCCAACCCGCAACGGGTGGGCGGCTGCGAGACCGACGGCTATGCCGAAGGGGTGGCGGTGAGCGGAAATTACGCCTACGTGGCGGGTTGGTATGCGGGTTTGCAGATAATTGACGTGAGTGATCCGGCCAACCCGCAACGGGTGGGCGGCTGCGAGACCGGCGGCTATGCCGAAGGGGTGGCGGTGAGTGGGAACTACGCCTACGTGGCAGCTGAGGACGCCGGCTTGCAAGTGATTGACGTGAGCGATCCCACCCATCCACAGCGCGTGGGTGGCTACCAGACGAGCGGAAAAGCCTCTGGTGTAGCGGTGAGCGGAAACTACGCCTACGTGGCCGATGGATACTGGGGATTGGCAATTCTTGATCTGACTCCCCGTCCGCAGGTTACTTCTATTGCATGGACCAATGGGATCGCCATCGTGTCTTACACCAACACCCTGGCCGGCACGAATTACACCTTGGAGTATTGCACCGACCTCCGGTTAGGTAACTGGCGCCCGGTGGTCACCCAGCCCGCCAGTGGCCCCAGCGCCACCCAGACGGGCTACGCCGCCAGCGATGGCCAGCGCTACTACCGCGTGTATTACCGGCCGTAACCGCCGGATTGCGCCGCGTTTTTGTTCCAAGGGCGGTGGGCCGCGTCCGCTCGGCCTTCCCTGCCAAGGCCCCCTTGCTGACAACGTCCAGCCGGTAAAACCGCCGGCGTCGGCGCCCTCACTGGGAGGGACAGGTTCCACCCTGTCCCCATTCCCCCGCCTCCTGCCGGAGCGCCATCAGCGCGGCATCTTTCATCCACAGATTTCGCCGATTCACGCAGATGAAAAGCCGGAAAGAATCTGTGAAATCTGCGTCCTCTGCGGATTCGTTTTTCAGGGTTTTCTAAAAAAAGAATCGGTATCAGCCGGTCCATTTCCCGGTTAAAATCGCCAGAGGACTGGCGCCGCTCAAAAGCTGACGCTTGAATCCCGTGCCTGAATCAACGCAAAGCGTCTTGGCGTGTGGCCGCCCTCTGCCGCTTTCTGTTGGTGCCATCGGGCGGAGTTGGGGGCGACCCCGGCCCGAGGTAGTGGCGATTGGTTGTGATGCTGGACAATGCCGCTCCTGACGGAGCTGGGGGGGATTGCTTGCGCCTGTTGCTACAAAGATGCCGCCCCTAACGGGGCTTGGAGGCCGGTGCAGCGGCCGGGACGCCAACGGCGGCCCCCGAGACGGGTGCGCTCCCTCAACTCCATCTGCCGGCCCGTATCACCCTCGTCAATTCTTCCATCCGCCATCGTCTCTCCTCCACCTCCCCCAAGATGCGGATTAAGAAAAGCTTCGCGGCATGGCTGGAAAAACGTCTTTTCCCAAGCCATCCCGGCGCCGGTTCATCGGGGGAAAAATGGTGCGCATGGCAGGACTTGAACCTGCACGGATTTCTCCACTACCACCTCAAAGTAGCGCGTCTGCCAATTCCGCCACATGCGCAATCCGGTGGGCATAATGAACCAGTCCCCCCGCCCCGGCGCAAGGCATTTTCACATACCCGTTCCCTCAAGCGGAGGACGGGAAGTTCACGAAACAGCGGCGGCGGAGGGGCCTGTGTCACGGAAGGGCGGAGGGCAATCCGCACAGCGACCGCCCTACGCCGCAAACCTTCAAGGCAGGAGCAGGAGACGGTAGAACCGTTGGGGTTGGTCGCCGGGCAAATCGGTGATCGTAAGGACCGGACTGGTTGCCGGATGATAACCGCCCAGCGGAGTCCAATCGGGCGCGCTTAAATCATCCTTGAATTCCACCTGGTAGGTGCGCCCGGCGATGACGGTGGACTGGAATTGAATCGCGCCGTCTGGTTGCCGGACAATGGCGCCGACAGTCGGCGCCGCCGGCGCACCCAGCCGGTTCGCCGCGCGTGGGGTCCAGTCCGGCATAAAATACACGGCGTTGGTGTTGCCATCCGGAAACAGGCCCTGGCTGACATTCTCAACTTGCGGCCCAAAAACGACCACATGCTGCGGGGTGCCGTCCGGGGCATACAACCCAATCGCTTCACCGCTGCGGCTGAGGGAAAAGTTCGCGTGAAGATCGCCGTCCGCGCCCAGCCTATTCTGTTCCGTGTCACCATCCGCCCACACCAGCAAAAAGCCGCGCGGCGCGATGACAACTCCCGCGGGAATCGGCCATTTGGCGGGCTGGGAAAGTTTGTCGGTCAGGTGGAAACCGGAAAGGTTGACGGCCACGTCGTTGGGGTTGTAGAGCTCGAACCAATCCTGAAACAGACCGTCCGCCGGATCCGCGAAGCCGCCCGGGCCGGCGTTGGCCGCCATCCATTCATTGATGACGACCGGGGCGGGGCGCGTCGGGCCGAGATTGGTCACGGTAATGGCAGCGAGGGCGTCGGTCAGCGGGTTTCCCCGGGAGTCCACGCCTTGCAACGAAAGCAGATTAACGAAACCCGGCAGCGGCGCGGTCAACGTCCAGTTGGTCAGGCTGGTCCAAGTCACCGGGCGGCGAACACCGTTGACTTCAATCGTCTGCACGGTTAACGGGGCGGTGCCGGTGAGCGTCACCGGATCGTTGGTGGTGGCAAAATTTTTCCCGCCGTTGCTGGTGATGGCAAAGCGCGCGGGCGGCGGCATGGTGCTGCGGACGTAATCGCCCCGTTGTTGAATGTAATTGACCGCACCGCTCCAGTTCTGTCCCAGCAACCCGGCGTAGTGCGCCGCCCACGGCCCTAGATGGGCGGCATTCATCGTGGTCGTCACTAGGTCGAGCAGGTGATGATAATACCGCCGGTAATGATCCGGCCGCTTGATGAACCGGTGCGTGTTGGGGCAACTGCCGCCCGGGAACCCGGCGGAGACGGATTGCATGAACGCATGATCCATGTCCCACAGCAGTCCCAACGCCCGGCCGTCCTCGGGCCGAAAATAGATTTTCCAGTTGTGGTTCAAGCCCAGGGTGTAGGTGTCCACATCACCGTTTAATACCTTAAAGGCGAGCGTGCGCATCCATTGGTCCACATCGGTCCGTTGCCGCAGTTGCGTTTCAAAGTCCGCGCCGGTGAGGCTGAACGCCTGATTGAGCGCGATGATGTCACGGTAATCGTCACGGTCGGCATGGTTTTCTTGGAGGAAAATCCAACGATAATTCTCCGCGTCATCGCCCCAGTCTTGGAAGCTGATGTTGATCACTTCGTCCGGTTGGGGAAGCTTCGGCGATTGTGGGTCGCCGTCCACCAACGTCTTCTGCGGGTAATAGATCAATTCCATCATGTACCGCGCTCCCGCGCCGCCGTCCGGGAACTGGCTGTCAAAATAATCGTTGTTGAAGGCGGCCAGGCGCAGCAATCCCGTGCCGTGCTCCTGGGAACGCGGGGCGAAAACCTGCACCAAGTCGCACTCAATACCGAGTACCCCGCCCCCGGCGTGATTGAGGGCGTGCCAGAGGAGAATTTCATCATGCCGACCGCCCAGCCCGGAGTATCCACCCGACCGGTCAATCACCAGACTCCGTTGGGTGCCGCGAAAAAGTTGATCCTCGTGAAACCGAACCGTGAAGCCGACACGACCGGAACTGTTGCGGCCACGCTCGCTCCCTTGCAGATGCACGCCCACGTCGTAAAACACTTCGTTTTCGTCATAAACAACCGTCAAGCCCATCAGGTCGTTGCTCATGACGTTGGTGGGGGCGTGCAACCGGTGGACATCGGCGGGCGTCATCAACAGACGCACACGATGCAACTGGGTCATCACGGGCAAGCCATCGTCCACCCGATAGAGCGCGCGGGAATTGGTGCCGCGGAACGGAAAGGTGGCACTGGCACCCAAGCCGTCCTGGGCTTGTACATAGAATTGCACCAAGGTGCCGGCGGGCTGGCCGGGGATCGCACCCGAATATCCCGCATAGCCGGGCGTGGACGCGAAACCGGCCAACATCATCGGCGTGTGATGCCAGGCGGCGCCATTGGTTGACCAGTGGAGGTTCACATTGGTGACCCCTTGGGGATCGCTGACGTTCACCCTCACCTCGGCGGACTGGTTCGGTGCCGGAATAACCGGGTAATGATGAAAAGCGTCGAAGGTGGGACCGAGATTCGGGACCCGCGTTGAATTGGGCGCGCCCGGCGTCCCGCGTCGGACGGGCAGGGGCAGGACCGTGGTTTTGGCGACGCGGTTGAAATAGAGACGCGTGTTGAGGCGGTTGTTGCCCGCAAGCCATTTGGCGCGAAAAGAAATCTCGTATTCACGGCCTTCGACAACCTCTTTCCCGCCGGCATAAGTGGTTTCCAAGTGATTGTGCAGGTGGCCGGTAGGACCGGTGGCTTTGAGGTGCAGGACATGGTTGCCCGGGTTGTCCGGATCCACGATCACCTGGCTGGCGCTGTGGTTGCCCAAGGCGCGCCAGGCGTTGAGCCCCGTCTCAAACGTGCCATTTTGCAGCAATGCCACCGGTGCGGTTGACGGCGATTCAATAACCTGCAAGTCATCAATGAGGCATTCGCCGGCCTCCAACAATCCCAGGACAAATTCATTCCACAAGGTGGGGCCGAGCACGTTTTGAGCAATCCCCCGGTATGAGCAACTCACCCACTCGGAGCGGGCCGTTTCATCACTGGCGGCCCAAGCTTCCGGTTTTGCATTGTCAGCCCACGGATCGCGTAATTCGAGACTGCTGCCGCCACCATCGGCCTTTGCCGGCCACCGGCCGCCATCGAAGTAACGGACTTCATCCGCCGGATTGCCGGTGGCGTCCTTGAGCATCAGGGCATCACTGCGGCGCGAGAGTTTTTTCGCGTAAGGTCCAACGACAGTGATGTCCGGATAATGGGATTGCATATAACCGACATCCTTGGCCACCACCAGATACCCGTCAGCGGGAAGAGTGGTGCCCGGAGCAAACGCGAATTCAATGCCCCCCTCCAGTCGCCATCCGGTGAGGTCCACGGGTTGGACACTCCGATTGTATAATTCGACCCACGTATCCGGCGATTCCCGGGCGGGACGGGGCGGGGATTGCCAACCGAAATTGCTGACTTCCAACCCAAAGGCCATGTCCGCGGCGATGGGACTCGTGGTGAACTGATGCACCTCCACCGCCAGGAGGTTGGTGCCGACCACCAGATTGGAGACCGACACCGTGAACGGTCCGCTGTAGGTGGGCGTCGCCACGCCCGCGCTGGCCAGGGTGGCGTAATGAATCGCGCCGGCGGGCATGTTCTGGCGGTGGATCTCCACGCCGTTGAGGTAATACACAGCGCCGTCGTCAATAATCGGATTGAACGTCAACTGGGTGTCGTTGGTGCCGCCGGGATACACGAACGGCGTGCGAAAATACCAGGTGATGATCCGCTCCCCCGAGTCGGTGACCAGCGGCAACTCGGTGTTTTTGTCCGCCGGCAAAAACGAAGCGGTGTTGTAGAACAAGGACCTTCCCTGTGGCCACGCCTGGTCGTTGTAATCCAGCCCGCGCCAGTCGCCGCCCAGGTCCAGGCCCAAGGCATGATACTTCCACGTATTGGTGATGCTGACCAACAGGTTGGTCGCATAAACGGCGGGCGCCGGCGGCAGGTCGGGCGGATGATACATGATTTCGTTGATGACCACTTCATCCCGAAAAACGAAATGGTTGGACGCACCGGGGGTAGGGGCCGCGGGAAACCACCAGCGCCCGGTTGCCTCGGGCCAGCGTCCCCGCAACGCCTCCGGGACCACCACCGCGTCCAGCACGCCCTGGCCGCCGGGTCGGTACAGGAAGAGTCGTTGCCCGGCCTCCGCACCGAATCCCAGAGTGGCTTGGGTCACTTGCAGTCGTTCGCCGGGTGCGAGAATTTGCGAAGGGAAGACGTAATCCGGTTTGCCTCCGCCGCCGCGCCGGGCAAGCAGGCACCCGGCCAGATCCAGCGGAAACTCGCCGTAGTTGATCAATTCAACCCAAAAATCGTCGGCGGCGGCACCGGACAATTCATTCAGAGCCAGCGGAAACGGGAGCGGCCCCAGCAGGTTGGTGGTAGTCAATTCCAGTTCCGCGCCGAACAACACATTGGTGCGCCCATCCACCGCCGAATGCAATTCCACCGCCAGGACATTGGTGCCGGCCACCAGCGCGTGCGACGGCAACGCGAACGGTTCAAACAACACCGGGTTGGGCACATTGGCAAGCGCGGGGGTGGTCGCCGTGATGGGCCCGTCCGGCAGATTCCATCGCCAGACTTCCGTGCCATTCAAATAACACACAGCGCCATCCGCCACGAGGGGCCGCAGCCGCACGGCGGCAAGTTGCGGCAGGGTGGGGACGACAAACTTTCCGCGAAAATAATAATGAGTCCGCCCGGCGGGCAGCAGCGTGTTGCTGGCAAGCTGTTTGCGGGCGGTGCCGGACATTTGCACGCGAAAACCGGCCGGGTTCACCCCCGTGCCATCATTCAATGTTTGGAACTCCAGCGTGTTGAGGCCGGACACGAATCCGTTGGTCAGACGGTAAATCCCGCTCAACGTGCCGAATCCGGCCCCGGTAATCCCTTGCGAGTGGCCGTTGAGCCGGACGCCGCTCAGCCGGTCGTCCACGCTGTAACGGAACGTCAAGGCGGCGGAGGCAACGTCAAACCCGGCCAATGAAAACGTCGTGCGATAGTGGTAATCGCCGGGGGCGACGTTTTCCGTGCCCGGATTCACCGGGCCAATCCAGCCCGACAGCGGATCGTTCGCGATCCAAGCCGGATGCGGTTGAACCACTTTGGCGGCAATCGGCGGCGGCGGGGGCGTGCTGTGCGGGGATTGGGTCAACTGGTAGTGCGGGTCGTCCATCCCGGGCGCCAGGGCGGTGCCATTCGTATTCATCCCGGTGCTGGAAACTCCGGGAATGGGTTCGGGATCACCGACGGGCACGTTGACGTTGCCGGCTTTGAACAAGCCCGCGCCCGTCGGCCAGCCACTGTCGTCAAAATCGGGTTCGCGCCAGGCCGTCCCCCAATCAGAACCCGAAGCCTCATACGCCCAGGTGGCATCCAGAAGCAACGGGGTGGTCTGCGTGGTTTCATAAAGGGCCGGATGAAAATTCCGCCGCCCCGGGGTGCCGCCCACCTCGGCGCTCATTGTCCAATTCGCCGCAGGTTCGCTGGCGGCATTCTCCGTGCGTTTGGCGAGCGAAACCCCCGAGCCATCGGGGGCCACAGGCCAGTCGCCCTCCACGCCGTAGGTGACGCGGGCCATGAGGCGCTGGTTGTTATTGCGCAGCTCCAGCCGCTCACCGTTGTTGGCAAGCCGGCCCTGGAAAGGGCCGAGCACGTTCGTCAAACCGGTGACCGCCATCAAATCCGCCGGCGACGAAGCAATCACCAGATACCCCTGCCCGGGAATCACCGTCCCTTCCGGGAACGCGAAATCAATGCCACCGCTCAACGACCACCGCGACAGGTCCACGTTCACGGCCATTTGATTGTGCAGTTCCACCCACTCCAACGCCGCCTCATTGCTGGGCGGGTGGTACATGATCTCGTTGAAAACCACGACGCTGTCCGCCCGCACCCCACCCGTCCCGCCGGCGAGCAGTCCCAATAGCATCACCGAAAAAACCCACAGGCGCGGCCGCCCCACCAAGTCCTTGTCCCTCCGCGTTCGTCGGGGTTGAATGCCCTCAGTCCGGTTGGTCATCCTTCATCATCCCCACGCCCGCACCCCAACGATCATGCTGCCACTCTGCGATCACTTCGGCACGCCTCGGTTTGAGAAAAAGACCGGGGACACACGGTGCCCCCGGTCTGGAATCACGGCCACCAATCAACCCTCATTGCTTGATGCGGTAAAAACGGGCCGCCTCCGTCACCGGCGCCGTGTAGGGATGCGGCGGCGACTCGATCTCCGTCCACGGCCCGGTCACGGTCGGGGCCCATTCAAGTTTCTGCCCCGAGCTCACGGGCGACCACGAGACCGACACCGTCCCCGCGTCCACCTCAACGTGCAGCGTAACCGACGGCCCCACCGGCGCAATGTTGAGCAACCCGCGCATATCCACCCGCAACCCGGTCGGGTTCGGGGTGTCGGGATTCGTGCCCCCGGTCAGCGAGTTCTCGACAATGAAGTCCAGCGTATTCTCACCCGCGACAAACCCGCTGGAGAGCGTGAACTCGGCCAACCCACCAAAACCGGCCGCGATAATGCCGGTGCTCACCCCGTTGAGCAGGACGTCGGCAACCTCGTTGTCCACCGCGATGCCAAGAACGACACGGATT
>MWDV01000059.1 GCA_002070715.1 Verrucomicrobia bacterium ADurb.Bin118 | reverse complement strand
TGGGCCTCGGCGATCAAGGCGCCGGCGGGATGCCGATTCCCATTGGCAAACTGATTCTTTACACCGCCGGGGCGGGGATTCATCCGGCCCACTGCCTGCCGGTGAGCTTGGACGTGGGCACGGACAACCCGGCGCTGTTGGAGGATCCCGCGTATCTCGGCTATCGCGGACGCCGCCTGCGCGGGCCGGAATACGACGAATTCATCGAAGAATTTGTCCGCGCCGTCCAAGCCGTTTTTCCCCATGCCTTGGTGCAATGGGAGGATTTCAAGAAAGGCAACGCCTTCCAGTTGCTGGCGCGTTACCAGGAGCGGTTGCCGAGTTTCAATGATGACATCCAAGGCACCGCGGCGGTAACGTTGGCCGGCATTTTGGTCGGCGCGCAAATTACCGGACAACCCCTGCGCGAACAGCGTTTTTTGTTCGTCGGCACGGGCGCGGCGGGAGTCGGGATTGGCCGGCTATTGCGCGCCGCGCAACTGGAGGCTGGGCTGACCCCGGAGGAAGCGCGCCAGCGACAGCTTTTTCTGGATACCGCGGGCATCGTGCATTCGGGACGGGAAACCTTGGACCCGCACAAACAGGAGGTGGCGTGGCCGGCGGAACAATTGGCGGCGGCGGGGTTCGCCGGCCCTCTGCCGACGGCGTTGGAACGCATCATTGAAATTTACCGCCCCAGCGTGCTTATCGGCACCACGGGCCGGGCGGGCGCCTTCACCCCGGGCGTGCTCCGCGCCCTGGCCCGCCACTGTGAACGGCCGCTGATCTTCCCGCTCAGCAATCCGACCAACCGTATGGAATGCACGCCCGCCGAGGCGCTCCAGCACACGGACGGCCGCGCGTTGGTGGCCACGGGGTCGCCCTGTCCGCCCGTTGAACATCAGGGCCGCACTTACGTCATCGGTCAATGCAACAACGCCTTCGTATTCCCCGGCATCGGCCTCGGCGTCTTGGTCAGCGAAGCGGCGCGGGTCACGGAGGCGTTGTTCCTCGCGGCCGCGCACACTCTGGCGGATTACACGCGGGAACAACCGGATTGGGACGGGGCGTTATATCCCGGGTTGCAACAATTGCGCGCGGTCAGTTGGGCCATCGGTTTGGAGGTCGCCCGCACGGCTCGCGCTGCGGGATTGGGCCGGACCTTGGACGACGAACGATTGCGCGCGGCGCTGGATGAATTCATCTGGCATCCGGATTATCCGGCAGAATCCTCCGCCGCAGCGGTTTCATCCCCGGCCGCTCCGATGTCCACATCGAAAGGCAGCAACTGACCCGCTCTTCGCCCATGGAATCTCTCCCGACCGATGCCGAACTCGTCCGCCGCGCCAAGGCGGGGGAGTTGGCCGCGTTTGAAGAACTGGTCACCCGGCATGAACGGCAGGTGTTCACCCTGGCCTTTCGGCTGGTGCAGAATACGCACGATGCGGAAGACGTGGCCCAAACCGTGTTTCTGAGCGCGCTCGAACATCTGCCGGGTTTTCGGGAGGAAGCCAGCTTTGCCACCTGGCTGCATCGCATCGCCACGCACGCCGCGCTCAAGGTCATCCGCAAACGCAAGGGATTGGACCTGGTATCGCTGGAGGCGGCCAACGCGACGGCGGAAACGCCGGAAGCGGTTGCGCCGCCGGCCTTCATCGCCGACTGGCGGCAGTCGCCGGAGGAATTGGTGCATCGCCACGAGACGCGGCGTTTGTTGGACGAGGCGCTGGCGCAGTTGGACGAGAAACACCGGCTGGTCTTTGTGCTGCGGGATGTGGAGGGATTGTCGGTGCGCGAAACTGCGGAGACGTTGGGGGTGAGCGAAGCGAACGTGAAGGTGCGGCTGTTGCGCGCCCGGTTGCAATTACGCGAACGCCTGACGCAGACGCTGGGCGATCCCGCCACCCGGGTGGTGCGCGCTCCCCATCACCCGCACTGACGGCGATACGGACGCGCCGACGGGAGGGACCGGCGGCGGGGCGTGTCCATGACGGTTGAGCCGTCCAGGGGCTGTTGGCAGGGATTTTGTCGGGGCCTTCCGGAGTTCGATTGCGATTGGTGGATTTTTCCCAACCAGGCGTTGAGACCGCCTCGTGGATACTCTCCTCACTTCAAACTCGGAATAAAGAGGCCGTGGATCATGAGCAGGATAAACGCGAGCAGGAAGGGGAGCCACCGGTTTTGGACGGTGCGTTCCGTCAGCAGGCACATGAGTAACACCAAAATAGTGATCCCAAACGCCACGCCCATAATTTGCTGCTTGCCAAAATGCGAGGCGGCGAAGGGGTAAAGCCCCAAGAGCGCCAAGCTGACAACATCCATACAGTAGGCAAGGCGATGGAGCGAAAGCTTGCGAGTAGAAGGCGGCGGTTTGTCGGGCATGGTCATGTTCAGTTTGAAATCGGTTGCCAATCCGTCTGCCTTGCGTCGTTCCGCATCAATCCGCCGTCACGGTTGGCTGTCTTAATCCACCCGCACTTGGGCCAGATAGATTTCAGATTTTCCACCGTGCGAGGAATAATAACTCAACCAGAGCCGGTCGTCGAACCAGACCATGCCGGGATAGCTGCAATCGCCCCCGCTGGGCAGGATCAAATCCGGCGTGACGCCCTCGAGGGTCATGCGGCCGACAAATGTCCGGGCGCCGCCTGGGCCCTCGCCATAATACCGGCCGCTGGCGATCAGGCGGCCGCCCGGCAGCACGATGAAATTGGGACCGCCGATTTGCAGTCCGGCGGGCCGCCATTGCCAGTCGGTGTAGGGCGCGGCACTGTGCCCGATCCACGCCGCGCGATCTTGCCCCGGACCTTCCCGCCGCAGCAAAGCCACGCCGTCGCCGTTCGCCAAAAAACGCAGGGTCGCTTCGTTGGGCTGCCCCGGCACCGCCAGGAGTGCGAGGTGTTGAAACGCCACGCCATCATGGCTGACGTAAAGGTTCACGCGCCAGTTCGGTGGCGGATTGGTGTCTCCGGCAGAGCGTGCCGGGGTGCTGTAGGAAACCCCGTAGGCGCGGCCCTCGTGCCAGGTGACCCGCCACAACCATTCGCCGGCGCTCAGCACCCGTTGCGGCGCGGTCCACATCCGGCCATCCCGGGAAAATGCCACCCGCGGTTGCCGCGTCTGCAACGTCCGGCCCGCATACACCGAACCGCCCAGGGTCAACATGAGCTGGGCATCCGGCGTGACCGATAGTTTCGGATCGCGCAAATCCACGCCCGCCTCGCTCAACAATGCCGCCGATACCCAGTCCCGGCCGTTCGTGGATGTGAGCACGCGAATTTTTCCATCGCCTCCCACGTGCGCGTCACCTTCGCGGAAGGTGCAAAACCATTGTTCTTGGAACCGGATCAGATCGGTGAACGCGTTGTGCCGGCCTTCGCTCCAGATGCGTTGGACCGATATCAGCTCGAACGTTTCCCCCGCCTCAAGGAGCGGAACGAGGACGGCGGCGCCAAGGAATAAAAACCATTGGATTCGGATCAAGAGGTTCATGGGGAGGTGGGTTCCGAGATGACTGGGACGGCAGACGGGGCTGAAAGACGCGGCGGCATTGCGGGCGGACGGATAGTTTGAAAAAATTTGACGATCAGGGCCGGGGCCGCCGGCGGAAACCGGTGCGCGCCGGGGTGCAGAAAGGCCACCACGGGCGTGCCCTGTGACGAAGGATACAGCGTGCAATGCGTTTCGCCCGGCCACGGTTTGCCTTCCCCGCATTGATTGAGGCGGCGCAGTTGGTCGAGAGTCCGCTGCTGCCACGCAAAATTGACCAGCTCATCGTGCCGGCCTGCCACCTGCAGCACCGGCTTCGGCGTGAGCGCGGGGAGCGATCGTCCCGCCACCGCGGCGGACGGCGCCACGGCGGTTAATCGGTCGCCTCGCGCCGCCCACAACACATAAACAAAACCGCCACCATTGGAGTGGCCCGTGGCGTAAACGCGCTGGGCGTCCACCGAAAACTCGGTGGTTAAATCCGCGCAAATGGCGTCAAAGAATTTGAGATCGCGATCGTCCTGTTCGCCAACCGCCGATTGCCAACCGGAACGGCGTCCTGCCGGATCGGTCAAGCGTCCCGGCGTATTCAGCCCCTGCGGATAAACCACAATCGCCTCCGGCCAGTGGGTATGATAACGGAACATGCGCGCCGCTTGTCGCATCGAACCGCCGTGCCCGTGAAACGCGAACACGACCGGCGCCGGATTCGTCCGCGCAGTGGCCGGCGCGTAAACGAGGGCTTCGCGCATTGTCCCCTCCACCAACCATCGCCGGGGGGTGAGCGTTTCAACGGCGCCTCCGGTCCCAACGCCTGCCAGCAGACTGGCTCCGCTCAAGACAAACCAAACCGCCGCGCGGCGGGCGGACGCCTTGATGATGGCGGGTGGAATCCAAAACATGCCGCATCGAGCATGACGGACGCCGGGATGCCAAGCAATCGCGATTCGATTTCCGGGCGGATGGAAAAATGGAAAGTAGTGCCGGATTGTTGCCAGAGGTAGCTTCGCAACGGCAACCAGGCATCGGGCACGCAGCCTTGCAGAGAATAAATAATCACCGGCCCCAACCGGATTGGCGATTGACGCCGGCCCTCCGCGTCCTCAGGCTGGACTTATGTTCGGTTTCCTGTGCGCCGTCACGTTGACATGCGCGGAGGGTTGTCGGGCGAGGATTCGCGTTGCGTGATGTTGTTTTCGCTGACACCCCACCGCCGGCGCTGGGTCATTCTTGCGCTCATCTTTTGCGCCATTGTCCTGAATTACTTCGATCGCCAGATCGTTTCGATCCTCAAACCCACGCTGAAGGTCGAGTTTCAATTGGACGATCGCGGCTATGCGTTGCTGGTCAACATTTTCACCGTCTGTTACGCCGGCATGTATCCGGTGGCAGGCTGGCTGGTGGACCGGTTTGGGGCGCGGCACATGATGTTGGTGGGCATTCTGGGCTGGTCCAGCGCGTGTCTGGGCGCGGGATTGACCCGCCTCTTTGCCGCCTTTGCGGCCTTTCGCGGTTTGCTGGGACTGGCCGAACCCATTGCGTTTCCTTCGCAACTGCGGGTAGTGACGATTTGGTTTCCCGGCTCGCTGCGCGCCACCGCCAACAGCCTCAGCGTGGCCGGCAGTTCCATCGGCGCGATCATCGCGCCGCCACTGGTCGCGTGGCTGGCCTTGAAATTTAATTGGCACATGGCGTTCATCGTGCCCGGCGTGCTTGGGCTGGGCCTGGCCACATTGTGGTGGTTGATTTACCGCGATCCCCCGCCGGAAATGGCGCAGCACACGACCGGCGCGGATGTCCCGGGGCAAACCCCGGCGTTCACCTGGCCGCAACTCTGGCGCACCCGCAGTCTCTGGGGCGTTCTGCTCATCCGCTTTTTCAGCGATCCGGTTTGGTACTTCTGTTTGTTCTGGTTGCCGGGATATCTCCAGGAGAAATCCGGGTTGTCCCTGGCGCAGATCGGCATGGTTGGCTGGATTCCGTTTTTGGCGGCGGACCTCGGCGGCGTGGGCAGTTCGGCGTGGTCGGACTGGCTGGTGCGGCGCGGCCTGGCGCCGTTGCGGGCCCGCAAGGTCATGCTCACCACGATGGCGGCGCTGGCGCCGGTTTGCGCGTTGACGCCGCACTGGCCGCATCCGGCGGTGACCTTGATCCTGTTTGGCATCGTCGCGGCGGCCTGCCTGAGCTGGCTGTTCACCCTCAGCGTTGTCATCGCCGAAACTTTTCCCGTCGCCAACGTGGGCAGTGTGATGGGCATTGCCGCCGGCTTTGGCGCGGCGGGCGCGATCGTCTTCAACACCTACGTCGGGCGCGTGATGGAAACGCTCGGCTCGGCCCAAATTTTCGCCGTGATGGCATTTCTGCATCCGCTCGCGGCGGGGTTGCTCTGGACCATGGTGCGACCGGAGCGACCGCAATCCATACGGAACAAAACCGCACCGCAACACCTTGGTTGAAATGAAACGAAGAACTTTTTTGAAACAACTCGGCCTCGCTGTTTCCCTGCCGGCGTTTCAACGCGCCTCACGCGCCGCCGAATCTTCGGCGGGCCCGACGGCGCCTTCCCACACGGTGATGTCCTGCAACATCCGCGTGGCCCTGCCCGAAGATGACGCCGCCGGCCATGGTTGGGATGCGCGCCGGGATTTGTGCTTGGACGTCATCCGCGCGCAGAAGCCTGATCTGATCGGCTTCCAAGAAGTCCTGCGCGGGCAGATGGCGGATTTGGAAAAGGGCTTGCCCACGCATGCCGGCTTCGGGTTCGAGGGACCGGAAATGGATGCGCGGATGATCGGCTATGGGGGCATCGCCAAGAACCCCGTGTTTTACTCGCGCGAACGCTATGAGCTGGTTACGGCGGGGGGCTTCTGGCTTTCCGAAACGCCGCACCTGCCCGGCTCACTCTCGTGGGAATCCGCCCGCGCCCGCCATGTCAACTGGGTGCGCCTCCGGGATCGTGCCACGCACCGGCAATTCCGTTTGCTCAGCACGCACCTCGACCATGTCAGTCAGCCCGCCCGCGAGGCGCAGATCAAACTGATCCTGGACGAGGCCGCGCTGTACGCGCCGGAGTTTCCGCAAATTCTGTGCGGCGACTTCAACGCCGGACGCGCCAACAACGCCATCAAATCGGTGCTCGACGCCGGATGGACCAACACGCAAACCGCCGCGCCCGGTCCGCCCGAGTCAGGGCCAACCGTCCACGGTTTTCGCGGTGAAAAAAACCAGTGGTCCAAAGCCGCGCTCAAACGGGGGCCGATTGATTTCATTTTCACGCGCGGCCCCGTCACCACTCTCGACTGGCGGATCATCCGGGATTCCCGGGACGGACGTTATCCGAGCGATCATTTTTTTCTGGCAACTAAACTGGCTTTCTGAGCGCTGTTTTTGCATGTATTCCCCATGAAACGACGTAGTTTTCTCAAATATCTTGGCCTGGCCGCTTCGTTCTCCGGTCTGGTCCGCACCGCTCGGGCCGCCACCGAAACCGCCGCGAAAACGGGTAAAGCCCCGCATAAAATTCTGTCCTGTAATGTCCGGGTGGATTTGCCCCAGGACAACAAAGCCGGCGATGGCTGGCAGCATCGGAGGGCTTTGTGCGCCGACGTCATCCAAGGCCAGCAAGCCGACTTGATCGGGTTGCAGGAGGCGCAGATGAAGCACCTCCAGTATTTGAAAGAGCGGATGCCGGAATACGACAGCTACGCGCTTTCCTACGCGCTCGATGATTTTCGTCCGGCGAACGCCATTCTGTACCGGCGCGCGCGGTATGAATTGATTTCCTGCGGCGGCTTCTGGCTTTCCCAAACGCCGCACGTCGCGGTGTCAAAATCATGGGATTCAGCCAGCCCGCGCCTCGCCAACTGGGTGGCCTTGAAAGACCGGCGCTCCGGCAAGGAATTCCGTTTCTGGAACACACACCTGGATCACATCAGTCACGAAGCCCGGGCCAAAGGGGCGACCATGATTGTCCAGGCCAGTGAACCGTTCCCCAAAGAACTCCCGCAATTCCTGACCGGGGACATGAACGCCCACGTGAATCACGAGGCCATCAAGAATTACCTGGCAGGCGGTTGGCGGGATACTTACCAGGCGGTTCACGGACCGGACGAACCCGGGTTCACCTTCCATGCGTTCCAAGGACCGCAATATGCCCAGCGTTGGGGAGGGAAGGGCATCGGACGGAAAATTGACTGGATTTTTTACCGGGGGCCCGTGAAAACGCTGGCGGCGGAAATCATTCGCGATGGGAAAAATGGCCGCTACCCAAGTGACCATTATTTCCTCTCGGCCACCGTGGAATTTTGACGGCTGCGGACGTGTTTGCAGTCCCGTTCTTTGATCCATTCATGCAACGCATCCTCCCGGATGATGATTGGAGAGATTAAATCGCAGTGACCCGGTCAACCGATTCGGCCAAACACCCAAGCCATGCTCAACGACGCTCAAGTGATTCAGGAACCCGCGCGCGCCACGCCGGTGCGCGCCGTGTATGATGTGCTGGTGGTGGGCGGCGGGCCGGCGGGACTCACTGCCGCCCTGGCCGCCGCCGGGGATGGATTGAAAGTCGGCCTCGTCGAGAGCCGCAGTTTCATTGGCGGCAATCTGACCATTGGCCTGCCGATCCTCGGATTCCTCGGCCAGAAGGGGAATCAAATCATTCAGGGGCTGCCGCAAAAGTTCATTGACCGGCTCCGGGCGCAAGACGCCGCCAGCGAGCACCGGCCCTGTCCGTTGCACGTCAGCATCACCCTCATTGAACCAGAAGCCGTCAAAACGGTGGCGCTCGCCATGCTCGTCGAAGCCGGGGTGGAGGTGTTGTTCTACACGTTCAGCGCGGATGTGATTATGGACGGCAACCGCATTCGCGGCATCATCACCGAAAGCAAAAACGGCCGGGAAGCGATCCTCGGGAAAGTGGTGATTGATTGCACGGGCGACGCCGACGTGGCGTTCCGCGCGGGGGTGCCCTGTGAACAAGGCAACGCCCAAGGCGGGATGCAGCCGCCCACGCTCATGTTCTGCCTCGCGGGGGTGGATACCGACAAACTGCGGCTCAGCATCGCGCACGAACCGCGCACCTATCTCACCGACTTTATCCCGGCGGAATACTTTGGCCAGAACCGGCAGTTTATTGTCGTCGGATTGCGTGAGTTGATCGCCCGGGCCCGCGCGGAACGCCACCTCAACATCCCCAACGAACGCACCATCATCATCACCGGTTTGCGCGCGGGTGAGGCGTGGTTGAACATGACTCGCGTGGCCGGGGTGGACGGCACGGACGCCCGCAGTCTGACCCGGGGCGAAATCGAAGCGCGCCGGCAGATGGCCGACATCATCACCTATCTGAAGCACTATGTGCCGGGCTTCGAGCAGGCATATTTCACCAAGACCGCGCCGTTTCTCGGGATCCGCGAAACCCGCCGCATCGTGGGCCAGTATGTGCTGACCCAGGACGATGTGTTGCAGTGCCGCAAATTCGACGATGCCATCGCCGTGGCCAGTTACCCGATTGACATCCACCGTCCCGGCGACGAAGGCTGCACGTTGATCTGGTGCGGTGATTGTTACGACATTCCTTATCGCACGCTGGTGCCGACGCGGGTGGATAATCTGCTGGTGGCAGGCCGTTGTATTTCAACCACGCACGAGGCCATGGCGTCCATTCGCGTGATGGCCACCTGTATGGCGTTGGGCGAAGCCGCCGGACGCGCCGCCCGGCTCGCCGTGCGCGCCGGAGTCACCCCCGCTGCTGTCAATCCCCAAACGCTGCGGCAGGAACTCCGCGCCCACGGAGCGTATCTGCGCGATTGACGAAAGCCGTTTCCCCGGGATGCGGCGGATCGGGAAGCCCCCGTTAAAAAGCAAACCGGCGGCAGCGCGGAGAATCCCCGCGCTTGTTGTCATCCGGCGTTTTGGATAGGCTCGGCGGGTAACCTTTTGCACCAGATGAAACCACGATTTGTTTTTGCCGGGCTGATGGCCTGCCTGGTCGTGGCCCCGGCGAGCGCCACCAATCAGGTTCGCACCCTCAACACCCCCCGCACCTTTCCGCCCGTCGCTTCGCTGGACGAATGGCAGACCCGGGCGCGCGAAATCCGGGAGCAGATCCTGGTCAGTTGCGGGCTGTGGCCGATGCCCGAAAAAACTCCGTTGCGGGCGCGGGTGTTCGATCGTCTCGAACGCGAGGGTTACACCGTGGAAAAAGTCGTGTTTCAAAGCGCGCCCGGATTTTATGTCGGCGGCAATTTGTATCGGCCGCGGGGCCGGGGGTCTGGTCCGTTTCCGGGGATCCTCAATCCCCACGGCCATTGGTCCCGTGGCCGCCTGGCCGATGGTCCCGATGGGAGTGTTCCGGCCCGGTGCATCAGTTTCGCCCGCCAGGGATGCGTGGCTTTTTCCTATGACATGGTGGGCTACCAAGACACCTTCTTCGCCGACGACGCACGCACGGGCAAACCGGAAACGGTTTTTTCGCGCTGTCACCGCCGGTTTGCGACCAACGCCGTCTACCAGCTCTGGCACATCAACCTGATGGGGCTGCAGACTTGGAACAGTATCCGCGCCTTGGATTTTCTCGCTACGCTTCCGGACGTGGAGCCCACGCGCCTCGCCTGCACCGGCGCTTCCGGCGGCGGCACGCAAACCTTCATGCTGGGCGCCGTTGAAGACCGTCTGGCGGCGCAAGCGCCCGTGGTCATGGTGTCCCACTCGATGCAAGGCGGTTGCCT
>MWDV01000058.1 GCA_002070715.1 Verrucomicrobia bacterium ADurb.Bin118 | reverse complement strand
TGCAGTTTTGCCAGCTCCCGGGAGGCGTGCTTGGCTTGGATCGCCAGTTGCGTCATTTGCTCGGTCAACGTCATGGCCCCAAGTTAAAACAAAAATGACGCCTGAAAAGCGGGAACTCACCCGTCGCCGCCGGGTCCGCCGCAAACCGCCCCAAGAAAACGCCGGTTGTCCGCGGGATTAAACGTCTATGACCGGCTGGTCGTCGGGGGGTTCCGGGGGCGTTTTGGCAGGCCCGGCGGGCGGGGGGACAGATTGTCCCCGCCGGCGCAACATGATCACCGTGATCACGCAACCGGTCCAGGTTGGTAAAACTTCAACACCCGGCAGCAATTCCAGAATAAACGTTGGCAACAACAGCAAGTTGAATCCCAAAGCCCAGACCATCACCCCCATGGTGATGAGATCGAGCACTTCATCGAAAAAGGTCCAAGTCAGGGGGAAGAGCGGGATTTGCAGCGCATCCACCACCACCGCCACCACGACCGCCAGCACGATGCGCGGACGCGTCAGCGGCGGCACGGGAAAAGGGCCGTTGAGTATATCCAATAATTTCATCCCGGATTCAGCGTGTTGACACGGAGATAGTCTGGCGTCAACCGGCGGCAAAGGCGACTGGGAATTTTTCAACGGATGCCCAGCGAGGCAACATCCTGTGGAGCGCTGGGGAGGCCGCGTCCGTAAGGATCAATGCGCCGGGCTGGAAACCGTGGTCGCCGGATGAACGGCGGCGACTTCAGGCAGAACGTCGAGCCGACCGATGGCGAAAATCACCCCGCCGGCTGCCGGGGGTTTGGGTCTTTTTGCGGACAGAGATCCCGGACATGACCGGACCGGCGTCCTGGGGTTTCAGTTGGGCCGGCGGGAGTTTTTTGCGGACGACGGGCCCGGGATTTGCCAGATTTCCCATGACTTTATGCGAACACGAAATGATCTTCTGGCCGGCTTGGTTGATCCGGGCATTATCGCCGTGGTGCGGGCGCAACGGCGGGATCAGGTGCTGGGCTTGACCGAAGCACTCCTGGCCGGCGGTGTCCAGGCCATCGAAATCACCCTGACCACGCCGGACGCCTGTGCCGCCATTGCGGACATGCGCCGGCAATTTGGCCGCGCGGCGATGATTGGCGCGGGCACCGTGGTGACGGTGGATCAATGCCGCGCGGTCCTGGCGGCTGGTGCGGAATTTGTCGTCACGCCATTGTCGCGCCCGGATTTTGTCCCCCTGATTCACGCGGCGGACCGGGTCAGCATCATTGGGGCGTTCACGCCCTCCGAGGCGCAGACGGCGCACGAGGCGGGCGCGGATTTCATCAAACTGTTTCCGGCGGAAGTGCTCGGTCCCGCCTTCATCAAAGCCCTGCGCGCGCCGCTGCCCCAGTTGCGTTTCATCCCCACCGGCGGGGTGGCGTTGGACAATGTGGGCGTCTGGTTCGCGGCGGGTTGTCCGGCGGTGGGCGTGGGTTCCTCGTTGCTCACCCGGGAAATCCTGGCGAAAGATGACTGGCGCGCGCTGACGCGGCGGGCGGGTGAGTTTGTGGCGGCCGCCCGGGCGGCGCGGTCGGGTTGAGTCTCCGGCCCGGGCAGGCTGCGAACGCCGGGATTTGCCGTTGAACTTTCCGGGAACCCGGCTACGCTGCCGGCGATGCACGCAGGATCGTATCGAATTCGCCGGGCCACCATTGACGATTTGCCCCAGCTCAAGGTGTTGTGGGGGATGATGGGCTTTACGACCCCGGACTTGGACAAGGGGCTTACGGAATTTCAAGTTGCGGAAACGGCGGCGGGCCAGCTCATCGGCGCGATTGCGCTGCAGGTGAACAACCGGCAGGGCTTGATTCATAGCGAAGCGTTCGCCGATTTCACCGCGGCCGAGACGATGCGGCCGTTGTTGTGGGAACGGTTGCAGTCGGTGGCCGGCAACTTCGGTTTGGTTCGTTTGTGGACACGCGAGGAGTCTCCCTTTTGGGGGCGCTGCGGATTTGTGCCGGCCACGGACGCCGTCCTGCCCGGGCTGCCGGAGGTGTGGCGTCCAGGGGCGGCCCGATGGTTGACGCTCGTGTTACGGGAGGAAACCGCGGGGGCGATCTCCGTGGAACGCGAGTTCGAGTTGTTTATGGCGGCGGAACGCCAGCGCACTCAGGCCACCCTGGGGCAAGCCCAGTTCTTAAAGACCCTCGCCACGCTCGTGGCGATAGTCTTGGGTACCATCGTGGCAGTGGCTTTGCTCTATCTCTGGATGCGGCAGCCGCAAGGGTTGACGCCCTGAATCCGGGGAGAAATCTTCCGCGTGATAGGAGCTGCGCACCATCGGTGCGCTGGCCACGTGCAGGAATCCCAGTTCCCGCGCGCGTTCGCCCAGCCAGGTAAACTGTTCCGGCGGAATGAAGGCCGCCACCGGCAAATGTTGCCGGCTGGGCCGCAAATACTGGCCCAAAGTGAGCAGATCGCACCCCACCGCCCGCAGGTCGCGCAACGCCGTGAGCACTTCCGCCTCCGTCTCGCCCAAACCGAGCATCAACCCGGACTTGGTATAGACCCGGCCGGCGCCCATCGCTTTCGCGTTGCGCAGCACGCTGAGCGAACGGTCATAAGTCGCGCGGGAACGCACTTGCGGCGTCAGGCGGCGGACGGTTTCCAGATTATGATTGAAGATGTGCGGCCGCACCGAAATCACCCGTTCCAACGCCGCGCGGTCGTCCCGGAAATCCGGAGTCAACACCTCAATCACAACTCCCGGACTTAACCGGCGCACCGCTTCGATGGTCTGACGGAAGTGATCGGCTCCACCATCGAGGAGATCATCACGGGCCACGGCGGTGATGACGACATGCCGCAGACGCAACCGGCGGGTGGCCTCGGCCACGCGTTGGGGTTCCTCCGGGTCGAGCGGCAGCGGTTTGGCCGTGCTGACCGCGCAGAATTTACAGGCGCGAGTGCAATAGTCGCCGCCGATCATGAACGTGGCGGTGCCCTTGCTCCAGCATTCCCATTGATTCGGGCACTTGGCGCTTTCGCACACTGTGTGCAGTTTCAACGCGCCAAGCACGGCGCGTGTCTGCCCGAACGATTCGGAGGTCGGCAAATGCCGGCGCAACCAGGCCGGCAGACGCGGGCCGGGTGTGGTCGGGGTCGTCGCCGCTTTGTCCCGCGCGGATGGGGGCGGGGCCGCTGGAGAAACGGAGGATGAGGCAGTCATGGGACCTCACCGGGCCGCGGTATCCCGCGCTAACCGCTCCCAAAACACGGCCAGTTCGTCAGGGCCGAAATCTGCGAGGATTTGTCCATCCACCTCAATCACGGGCGCCAAGGTTTGGCCGGAGAGCCGTCGCATTTCGTCAAAGGCGGCCGGGTCGGCGATCACGTCCAGGGTGGTGTAGGTGATCCCCCGTGTTGCCAGCCATTCCTGGGCGCGGTGGCACCAGGAACAATACGGTTTGACGAACAATCGGATGCGCTTTGGATTCACGGGGGAAGTGTAGCCGAGGGATGGGCGGAGCTCAAATGGCGCGCCCGCGCCTCACGCCCCGCCGATTTGCGCGGCGTATTGCGCCGCCGTCAACAAAGCGTCCATTTCCGCCGGTTGGGTGGGTTTGATTTTGAAGAACCAGCCTGCGCCAAACGGTTCGCGATTAACCAGACCCGGATCATCTCCCAACGCGGAATTGACCTCGACCACTTCGCCGCTGACGGGGGCGTAGATGTCGCTGGCGGTCTTGACGGATTCCACCACCGCGCAGGCTTCACCCGCGGCGAGGGTACGCCCGACGGCGGGCAATTCCACAAACACGATGTCGGTCAACTCATGCTGGGCATGATCGGTGATGCCCACGATGGCCAGATCGCCGCTGACCTGCACCCACTCGTGGGATTTGGCGTATTTCAACTCTGCTGGAACGTTTGCCATGCGTTCATTCAGGCAGAGCGCGCGGCGTTGGTCAAACCGCTTTTCAACCGGTCGGACGCAACGCCATCAATCACACAATTTCGGCAAATCCCTTTTCCGGGTCCACTTTCAGGTCGTGGATCGCTTTTTGCACGAAGGCGGGCTTGATTTTACCCTGTTTCGCCAGCGCCCACAGGGTGGCGATCACGGTGCATTCGGCATCCACCTCAAAGAAACGCCGCAACGCGGGCCGGGTATCGCTGCGGCCAAAGCCGTCGGTGCCGAGGGTGGTCAATCCGCCGGGCACCCACGGCGCGATCTGGTCCGGCACAAGCTTCATGTTGTCCGAGACGGCGACAAAGACGCCTTTTTCCTTCGCCAGCGTGGTTTCGAGGTAGGCTTTGCGCGGGGACGCCGTGGGATGCAGCATGTTCCAGCGCGCGCACCGCAGCGCGTCGGTGCGGAGGGCCTTGTAACTTGTCGCGCTCCAAACATCCGCCGAAACGCCGTATTTTTCCGCGAGAATACCCTGCGCTTTGAGCGCGGATTGCATGAGCGTGCCGCTGCCAAAAATGTGGGCCTTGAGCTTCTTGCCCGTGGGCCCGGCTTGGAATTTATACAGCCCCCGCAGGATGCCTTCCTCGACGCCCTTGGGCATGGCCGGCATGGGATAGTTTTCGTTGTAAAGGGTGAGGTAATAAAAAATATCCTCGCCCACGGCGAACATGCGCCGCATGCCGTCGGCCACAATGACGGCGATTTCGTAGGCGAAAGCGGGGTCGTACGCGTAAAGCGTGGGCACGGTGCTGGCCAGTAACAGGCTGTGTCCGTCCTGGTGTTGCAAGCCCTCGCCATTGAGGGTGGTGCGGCCATAGGTTGCGCCGAGCAGAAACCCGCGCGCCTTGATGTCGCCCGCCAACCACATGAGATCTCCCACGCGTTGGAAACCGAACATCGAGTAGTAGATGTAGAACGGAATCATGGGCAGTCCATGCGAGGCGTAAGCCGTGCCCGCCGCCACAAACGACGAGGTCGCCCCCGCCTCGGTGATGCCTTCCTCCAGGATCTGGCCGTCTTTCTTTTCGAGATAATAGAGCAACGATTTGCGGTCCACCGGCTCGTAGAGCTGACCTTTGGACGAGTAGATGCCCACCTCGCGGAACAAGGCGTCCAACCCGAAGGTGCGCGCTTCATCGGGAATGATGGGCACGATCCGTTTGCCAATGGTCTTGTTGCGGAGCAACAGCGCGAGCAACCGCACAAAACCCATGGTGGTCGAGGCGGCCGCCTGGCCGGAGCCTTTGAAGAATTCGCTGAAGTAATCCCGGGGCGGAATGGCCAAGGATTCCGTGCTCACGACGCGCCGCGGCAGATAGCCGCCTAGTGCCTTACGCCGCGCTTGGAGATAAACCATTTCCGGACTGTCATCCGCCGGGCGGTAGAATGGCATCTCAGCGATGGCCTCGTCCGGAATCGGCACGCCAAAGCGGGCGCGGAACTCGCGCAGCTCTTTTTCGTTCAGCTTCTTTTGTTGATGCGTAATGTTGCGACCTTCGCCGGCCTCGCCGAGGCCGTAGCCCTTGAC
>MWDV01000057.1 GCA_002070715.1 Verrucomicrobia bacterium ADurb.Bin118 | reverse complement strand
AACACCACCACCAACGATTATGCCTGACCTCAACAATCAGCCCGATTTACCGGGGTTTTTAACCGGACAGCAGTGATTCGGCATTGGAATTGATGCGCGAAGGCGACAGCAAAAAATCCTACGCTCATATCCGCCCCAAATTTGAGGCAATCGAAGCTGCTGGAGAAAAAATGGGGTTTTATGATCGGGCGCGATTTTTATTGGAAAATTTGAGAGGCGCTTACTCGCGGGCTGTGCGGCGCTCCATGCGGGCGGAAACCGATCGCGCCCTTTGCATCGCTGCCATTGCACTCCAGCGGCATTTCATCCGCCACGGCAACTATCCCAACCAACTGGAGGCGCTGGTGCCGGAATTCTTGTCCAGCGTGCCAGTGGATTACATGGACGGTCAGCCCATCAAGTACCGGCTCAACCCGGACGGAAGTTTCACGCTCTATTCCGTGGGAGAAGACGGGAAGGATGACGGCGGGGATATGTCCTTGCCGGAAGGTTCCAAGAGCCGCGATTTGTGGCGACGGAAGGATTACGTCTGGCCCGCGCCCGCGACGCCGGAGGAAGTGACGGAATACCGTCGGCAAGCCGGACAAAATTAACGGGCAACATCGCCATTGGCGCGCGGGGTGGGTTGTCGTTCAGGCCGCCAAGCGGCTCAAGGTGAATAGCCGTGGGTGTCAACCCGCAGTGGCGCGGTAAAACGTGCGACCCCTGCGGGTCGAATGGTCTTTCCCCGGAATTCCATGGGCCGTTGCCCACGGCTATGCACGTTTTGTCCCGCCGGGACAATCCGGAAACAATCTCCGTCTCGTTCGGTCGCCACCTCCTGCTATTCTGGGGCCCACGAATTGAATTCCGTTGAAAGCAGAAATTGAAACCCGCACCTCCCGAACCGAACGGGTTTTCCTGGTCGGGGTTGAATTAAAATCCGACCGCCCCCACGTCCTGCCGGATTGCTGGCTGATTTGCTGCGTAAACTCGAGCGCGCGTTGCCCGCCACGGTGGCGTTGGTGAAAACTCGAACGCGCCAATTCGCCAAGCGACAGATGACGTGGTTCCGGCGGCAGATGCAAATCCAGTGGGTGACCGTGGCCCCGGAGGAATCCCCGGAGCGGATTGCCCGGCTGGCGCTGGCCCTGCGAGCGGGGCCGACGGTTGCAAACTCCGGCCTGAATCGCGATTGCCGATAGAACGCGATCGGTTAAGCTGCGGTCGTGTTCAAGCGACGACTCAAACTTTGTGCCAAGATGCTCCTCGCGCTTGTTTTGCTATTGGTGGCGTTCCTGTTGTTCGAACGGTTTCGCGGTCAAATCGCGCTGGCGAACTACAAAAAAGAACTCCTCGCCCAAGGCGAAAAATTATCGCCACAGGATTTCGTGGCGAAATTTGCTGAAGCCGACAACGGCGCGCCCCAAGTCATCAGCGCCATTGAACGGCTGCAGCGGGGCACCGTTATGCCGCACAATCCGCCGCCCCGGATGCGCCTGGTGCTTTCCGGTCGGGCGATCGTCGGTTTCCGCGAGCCGGTGTGGGTGGATAAGGGCACGTTCCGCGAGGGGAAATGGGTGAATGAAACCACGACCAATCATTGGGAGGCGCTGGCAGCGGACCTAACCATCAATCAGGCGGTTCTGGCGGAAATTCGCGCTGGTTTGGCCAAACCGGTTTTCAACAACCAAGTGGATTTACGGGAGGGAATGAAAATGAAGCTCCAATATCTCGCACCACTGAAGTCGCTGGCACCCTGGCTAGGCGCGACATCGGCATTGGCTTTGCACGAAGGTAAAACTCAAGACGCCCTGCCGCCGCTCCTCCTGCAGGTCCAGCTTCCCCGGACGCTGGCCGCCGACCATATCCTCATCAGTGAATTGGTGCGTATTGCCATCGCCGCGATAGCCAAGGAAAGCACCTGGGAAGCATTGCAAGCCGATGGTTGGCAGGACGCGGACCTCGCGCAACTCCAGGCGGCGTGGCAGGACCAGAAATTTCTCACGGCCATGACCCACGGCTTGGAGGGCGAACGCGTCTTCGGTGACGTTTCGGCTGAGATGATCCGACGTTCCAACGAAAACGCGATCAGCGCAATTTACGGCTTGCAGGAAATGTTTGGTGATGCAGATGACGAGGCCGCTTGGTGGAGGAAGTGGCCGGGGGGAGAAAGCGTGGTGCGGTTTTGGCGGCATCAAGTTTATTGCCGCGTGTGGCGTTTTGCGTGGTCGCACCAGGAACAACGGCGCTATCTGGAGAAGATGCAGGAGTTGTTTGAAATTGCGCGTGAAGCCGAACAGCACAAATCCTACACCAAGGCAGCAGCGGCTTTGGACGGCTTTGCTGAAGGCCTCGTCAACCGGAATTTCTACGCGGCGTGGCGCTTCCCCGGCCCGGAGTACCCCGGGATGTTTCCGCACGCGATCAAACGGGCGATGCGCATGGAAACCGAGCGATCGCTGACCTTGACGGCCATTGCCCTCCAGCGGCATTTCATCCACCACGGCAATTACCCCGCCGAACTGGACGCGCTTATCCCGGAATTCTTGTCCAGCGTGCCGGTGGATTACATGGACGGCCAGCCCATCAAGTATCGGCTTAACGGCGATGGCACTTTCGCGCTGTACTCCGTGGGCGATGACGGTCGGGATGACGGAGGCGACCTTTCCTTGCAACCAGAAAAAACCCGCTTGCGGGTGCTTTGGGACCGCAAGGATTACGTCTGGCCCGCGCCCGCGACGCCGGAGGAAGTGGCAGAATACCGTCGGCAAGCCGGACGCAATTAACGGGCAACATCGCCATTGGCGCGCGGGGTGGGTTGTAGTAAAGTGAGCGCATGGTAACCGCCATCCAATATCTCACGGACAAACGGGGCAAAAAAACCGCCGTTGTCCTGCCCATTGCGGATTACGAAAAATTGCGGGAAGACTTGGACGATCTGGCGGTCATCGCCGAGCGGCGCGGGGAGGGCACCATTCCCCACGCGGAGTTCAAACGGAGTTTGAAACGTCATGCCCTTTCGCATTGAGTGGAAGAAATCCACTTGTAAACATTTGCGTCGCTTGCCTCGTGTTTTCGCTTCGAGCCCGTCCTGCATTAGTTTAAAATCTTCCGCGGGGAGCGCACGCGCCCTCGCGTGCGGCGGCGGACGCCTCGTCCGCCGCGTCAACATACGCCTTCGCACGTTGGGTGCTCGTGTGGTTGTGCGCTCCAGTCCCGACCGCGAGGCGCGGTCGGGCACACGCGCGGGCGCGTGTGCTCCCCGGAAAACGGAAGCCTACCCGAATCGTGTCCATTTCTCTCAATAAAGTCGCTCGACAGGCTCTAAATTCTTTTGAAAGCATTAATTGAAACCCGCACCACCCGGACCGAACGGGTTTTCCTGGTCGGGGTTGAATTAAAATCCGACCGCCCCCATGTCCTGCGGGATTCGTTGGATGAATTGGCCGAACTCGCCCAGACCGCCGGCGGCAGCGTGGTGGGCGACGGCATCCAAAAACTGGCCGCCGTTCATCCCGCCACGTTCATCGGCAAAGGCAAGGCCGAGGAGTTTGCCGAGTTTTGCCGCCGGCACCAGGTGGACACGGTCATTTTTGACGATGAACTTTCCGCCGCGCAAAGTCGCAGCCTGGAAAAGGTGTTCCAGTGCAAGGTGCTGGATCGCACGGCGCTGATTCTCGACATCTTCGCCCAACGCGCCCGCACCCGAGAAGGCAAACTGCAAATCGAACTGGCGCAGTTGCAGCATTTACTGCCGCGGCTGACGCGGTTTTGGGAACACCTGTCGCGCCAGCAGGGCGGCATCGGCATGCGGGGGGGCGAGGGCGAAACCCAGCTCGAAGTGGACCGGCGCAAGGTGCAGGACCGCATTGCCCGGCTCCTGCGCGACTTGGAGGAAGTCCGCCGGCACCGCGCCCGCCAGCGGGTGACCCGGCAACGCAACAAATATCCGCTGGCCTCCATTGTGGGATATACGAACGCCGGCAAATCCACGTTGCTCAACGCGCTCACCCGCGCGGAGGCGCTGGTGGAGGACAAACTGTTTGCCACGCTGGATCCGACCACGCGCCGGCTGCGCCTGCCCACGAACCAGAACGTGCTGCTGACCGACACCGTCGGGTTCATCCGCAAACTACCGCATCGCCTGGTCGAGGCGTTCAAAGCCACCCTGGAGGAAGTGGTCCAGGCCGATTTGCTCCTGCACGTGGTGGATGTCAGCCATCCGCAGGCGGGCGAACAAATTGCGGCGGTGAACGGGGTGCTGGCCGAGATCGGCGCCGCCGACAAGCCGACGGTGATGGTGTTCAACAAAACCGATTTGTTGTCGAACGGCGAGGTAGCGGGCGGTTTGGTGGAGGCTCATCCTCACAGCGTGGCCATTTCGGCTCGGAGTGGCGCGGGTTTGCCGGCGTTGCTGGCGGAGATCGGCACCCGCTTGCGCCCGGAACGGGAATTCGTGCGCATGGCCATTCCGCATGAGCGGGCGGACGCCATTGCCCGCCTGCACGAGGTGGGGCAGGTGGTGGAGCGGCGGTTTTACGCGCGGACGGCCCGGTTCAAAGCGCGCATTCCCCCCTATTACCACAATGAATTCGCCCCGTTCATCCTGGGCGATGGACGGGAAGATTAGCGGAATGGGCGGTTGTTTCCGCAACGGATCGTGCTATGTTTCGCGGCGTGCCCAATCTGGCGCGCCGTTTTTTTATTTGAAATCCCGGCGGCCGGGAGTGGGGCGCGGAGATTAAGACACATGACGCAATCAACCCGGGAACAGTCGGCCCCGAGTGCCGACAAATACGTATCGAAATTTGAAAAATTCGCCAAACGGACGACCGGTCCGGCTTGGCTGAGGGCCTGGCGGGAGGCGGGGCTGGCCCGTTACGGCGAACTGGGATTGCCCACGACGACGCACGAAGACTGGCGGTTCACCAACGTGGCCCCGATCGCGCGGCTGCCGTTCCGCCCCGCCGTGGAGGTCCCCGCGGAGGTTACGCCCGAACAGTTGCAGCGGTTCACCTTTGCCCGGCAACCCGGCATCAAGCTCGTGTTTGTGAATGGGCGGTTCGCCGCGAATTTGTCCACACCGGGCCCGTTGCCCGCCGGCGCCCGCGTGGACAGTCTGGCGGCGGCTCTGGCGGCGGACGGGGAGTTGCTTCAGCGGCAACTGGGGCAATATGCCCAACCGGTGGCCAATGGCTTTGCGGCGTTGAACCAGGCCTATTTTCTCGATGGCGGCTTCGTTTACGTGCCCCGCGACCAGGTCATCGCCGAGCCCATCCAGTTTGTCTATGTCACCACCGCGGCGCAGAGCGGGGCCGCGTTTCATCCGCGCAACCTCATCATTGCCGGCGACCACAGCCAGGTCACGATCTTGGAAAGCTATGTTGCGTTGGGCGGGGCGGGCTATCTCACCAACGCCGTCACCGAACTGTATGCGGGCGATAGCGCCCGGGTGGAATTGGTGAAGTTTCAGGATGAGGCCACGGATGCGTTTCATATTGCCGGGTTCGACGGGGAATTTGGCCGGGCCAGCCAAGTGAACGTGCATTCGTTCGCCCTCGGCGCGAAACTCTCGCGCAACAACATTCACACCAAACTGGCGGGGGAGGGATTGGAGTGTGTATTGAACGGACTGTATCTCACGCGGGGCGAGCAGTTGGCGGATCATCACATGGTGGTGGAACACGCTCAGCCGCATTGCGCCAGTCACGAGTATTTCAACGGCATCTTGGACGATAAATCGAAGGGCGTGTTTCACGGGCGCATTCTGGTGCGGCCCATCGCACAGAAAACCGACGCCAAACAGACGAATAAAAACCTGCTGCTCTCGGACCACGCCACGGCCAATACCAAGCCGCAACTGGAGATTTACGCCGACGACGTGAAATGCACGCACGGTGCGACGGTGGGCCAGCTCAACGCGGAGTCCATTTTCTATCTACGCACGCGCGGCCTGGGCCCGGACACCGCCCGGCGCATGTTGATCCACGCCTTCGCCGGCGAAATCATCGAGCGCATCCAATGCGAACCGGCCCGCGAGGAACTCGACCAATTGGTCTGGGACCGGCTGGAAGCGAACCCCCACCTGCAATAAAATGTTCAGCGACCTGAACGACCTGTATCAGCAGGTCATCCTGGATCATTGCCGGCAACCGCGGAATTATCGTGAGTTACCGGCGGGGACCTGTTCGGCCCAGGGCCACAACCCGCTCTGCGGCGACCAGCTTCAGCTTTTTCTGCGGCTGGAGGGGGACACCATCCAGGACATCAGTTTCGTCGGGTCCGGCTGTTGCATTTCCAAGGCCTCGGCCTCGTTGCTCACCGAGTTTGCCAAAGGCCGGACCAAGGCGGACGTGGAAAAGATGTTTGCCGAAGTCCACGCCATGGTCACCACCGGTCAGGTGGAAGGCGACGTGGGCAAGCTGGCGGTGTTTGCCGGCGTGCATAAATATCCGGCCCGGGTGAAATGCGCGATCCTCGCCTGGCACGCGGTCATCGCCGCGCTGCGGGGGGAGGCCAAGCCGGTATCCACGGAAACCGCCGAAATCTGAACCACGCCAGTTGGCAGGCGACAAGGCGATCAACCTCCGCTATACTAAGCACCGCGTATGCAAACCAACGAACCGAAAACTCTGACCCGCGACGTTGAAGCGGCCATCGTGCCGGTGGGCACGAAGGTGACGTTGCAGAAGGGCGAACAGGCTTACATCACCCAATCGCTGGGCGGCGCCTACACCGTGATTGTCAACGGCAACATGTTCCGCATTGCCGGTAAGGACGCGGATGCGCTGGGATTGGCGGTCGTCGAGACCTCCGTTGTCGCCAGCAGCGGTCCGGTCACGCTGGAGCAATTGGAAAAGCAGGTGTGGGACGCCCTGAAAACCTGCTACGACCCGGAAATCCCGGTGAACATCGTGGACCTCGGTTTGATCTACGATTGCCAGCTTACGCCGGTGGAGGAAAACCGTTACCAAGCGGAAGTGAAAATGACCCTCACCGCGCCCGGGTGCGGCATGGGCCCCGTGCTCGCGCAGGACGTGCAAAACAAATTGTTGTCGCTCGAACCGATTGACGAGGCCAACGTGGAACTCGTCTGGGACCCGCCGTGGAATCAGGGCATGATGACCGAAGCGGCCCGGTTGCAACTGGGTTTGATGTAACGATCCCGCTGCCGTCCGATGAGTGCGTCCCCTCCCGACTGGCGCCAGTTGCGCGCCGATTTCCCGATCCTGAATCAGGAAGTCCACGGCAAACCGTTGATTTATTTCGACAACGCCGCGACCGCGCAAAAGCCGCGCATGGTGATAGACGCCGTGCGGCGCTTTTACGAGCGCGACAACGCCAACATCCACCGGGGCATCCACGAATTGAGCAACCGCGCGACGGCGGCCTACGAGAACGCCCGCGCGCGCGCCGCCCGGTTTTTGAACGCCCGGCACGCCGAGGAAATCGTCTTCACCCGCGGCACCACGGAGGGCATCAATCTGGTCGCACACACCTGGGGCGTCACACATCTCCAAGCGGGGGATGTGATCTTGCTCACCGAAATGGAGCACCACAGCAACCTCGTGCCGTGGCAATTGCTGGCGCAGCGAACCGGCGCGAAACTCGCCTATGTGCCGGTCACCGGCGATGACGCGCAATTGGATCTGACCCGCCTTGATGCCTTGCTGACAGACCGGGTGAAATTATTCGCGATGGTTCACGTCTCCAACTCGATGGGCACGGTGAATCCGGTGGCCGACCTGTGCGCCCGCGCCCGGCAACGCGGCATCACCACGCTGGTGGATGGCGCCCAAAGCGCCGGGCACCTGCCAGTGGATGTGCAGGCCCTGGGCTGCGATTTCTTCGTGTTCTCCGGCCACAAAATTTGCGGGCCCACCGGCATCGGGGTGTTGTACGGACGGCAGGAATTGCTGGATACCCTGCCGCCGTATCAAGGCGGCGGGGAGATGATTTTGACGGTCAGTTACCAGCAGACCGAATTCAAGAAGGCGCCGCACCGGTTTGAGGCCGGCACGCCGGACATTTCCGGTCCCGTGGGGTTGCACGCGGCGATGGATTACCTCGATGCGATCGGGCGCGAGCGCATCTGGCAGCATGACCAGGAACTGGCCCGCTACGCGTACGAAAAACTGGCGGCGCTGGATCACATCCGGTTGTTCGGGCCGCCGCGGGATCGCGCGGGGCTGGTGAGTTTTCTCTTAAAAGACGTTCACGCGCACGACGTGGTGACGCTGGCGGATCAGGCGGGCGTGGCCTTGCGCGGCGGGCATCATTGCACCCAGCCGCTCATGTACAAACTGGGTGTCGAATCCACCGCCCGCGCCAGTTTTTACTTCTACAACACGCCGGCCGAAGTGGACCGGTTCGTGGACGTGGTGCGGGAAATCCAGAAGTTCTTCGCGTCGTGACGGCTTAATGCCGGTACAAAAACTCGGCGTTGTTGAGCAACGACCAAACCAGGTCCACCGCCAGTTCGCGCGGGCGCATCTTGCCCGTTTTGGCGTAGGCTTCCACCGTCTTGATCTCCGCCTCGCTGGGGAAGCGCGAGAGGATGTTCAGATAAAGATCCACCGCCATTTCCCGCGGTGATTTCCGGGATTGAACCTGCTGTTTGACGAGCGGGCTTTGCTCGATTTTGCGCTGGATGTGGGTGGAGTTCAATAGATGCAGCCGTTGGGCCGCGCTGATCTGATTGTTGCGTTCAGCGGCCAATCCAGTGTCGCGCGGTGACCGGCCAAATAGTTCCAAAAACGGACTGGTGATGCTCCCATCGGGCAGCGCAATCGAGCGTTGGTCTTCGGGAATGAAGGTGAACGGCTCGGGGATGGCGCTGGAATACTTTTCCGTCGAACCGGTGATCTGATTGAGGGCGTCAATCAACACCTCGGCTTCGAGTCGGCGGAGGGGGTAGCTGGCGAATTGGGCGGCCGCCTCCGGCGTGTTCGTCCGGGCCAGGGGCGAAAGCTGGTAGGTGCATGAGTTCAGGATCACCCGGCAAAAGGCTTTCAGATCGTAATGGACCGCGATCAACTCGCGTTCCAAACAGGCCAGCAATTCCGGGTTGCTGGGCGGGTTGTCGGGCCGGATGTCGTCCGGTTCATGAATAACCCCGCGCCCCAGCAACCAAAACCAGATGCGGTTGGCGAGGTTGCGGGTGAACCAGGGATTCTTTGGATCAATCAACCAGTCGGCAAAAACGGCGCGCGGATCCTGATCGGGCTTCAGCCGGGCCGGCTGGCCGTCGGGGAAAGTAGCCGTCCGCCACAATTGATTGGTGTCGTGCGCGGGATCGAAGAAGACAATTTCCTCCTTCCATTCGCCGGTGGGTTTGTAGGCGATGGCGGCGAAGAATCCCGCCAGTCCGGCGAGTTGGGCGGCCGGCCATTGATCCGCCCGCGCGCCCATGAAGGTGAGGGCGACCGTCTGGGCGATGCCTTCCGGTTCGCGGTTTTGCATGGCGCGATAAAAATTGACCGGGCCCACGCGGAAGTTGCTGCCGCTGGCGGTGAGGAGGTCGCGCGCAAACTGGTCGGCGGGTCGGTTGTTGCGCACCGCCGTGAGAATCCACTGATGATACGCCTGGGCCGCGTTGGGCCAGAGGTTGATGGGAAATTCCGCTTTGACCCGGAGGACGTCGCACCACTTGTTGGCCCAGTAATCGGCGAATTCATCGCGGGCCAGCAGTTGATCAATCAGTTCGCGGCGTTTGTCGGGGTTTTGACTTTGGATGAATGCCCGCGCTTCCGCGCCGGTGGGCAGCGTGCCGATAATGTCCAGGTAGGCGCGCCGCACAAAGACCGGATCGGAGCACAGCGGGGCGGGGGCAAGGCCGAGTTTTTTCAGATGCGCAAAAACCGCTTGGTCAATCGGCCCTTGGGGCGTGAGGTCGCCCGGCGATTCAAACGGGGAAGAAGAATTTTCCGGTGCGGCAAAGGCCAGCGCGCCGCTCAACAGCAGGACCGCAATAACCCGCAAGATTTTCATTGGATCATTTTAACCGCTCCGGGACACCGGGCGGCCTTGGGAGCAAAAGATTTTGCAAAGCTGGACGCAAGGTGCCGCATGTGAGGGGTGTTGAAATCGTTGGCGGAGGAGCGGTGGATCTGCCTCATTGTCCGCCGACTCGCGGGCGGTGAGCCTAACCGCCCGTTCTCAGCGCGTCGGTGCTTTTTGGATATCCGCTACCACGGCTTTCAGATTATCCACGACCGCGACCGCATCCGACCGCCGCGCGCCGCCCACTTGCAGGATAGCTTGCACGTCGGCATAGACGGCGTCCAATCGGGCGGGGGCGGTGTTCGCGGCGTCGAAGGCGGCGTTGAGGTTTTGCGCCAGCCGGGCGCGTTCCTTGGCTTCCAAGGTCACTCCCGTCAGCACGGGGACCAAACTGTCCACGAACTGCCCCACCGTCGCGTGGTCCGGCTGTCGTCCCGAAGCGGCGGCCAGCAGGTTGCGGGTGAAACGTTGTCGAACCGCTGGCGTGGCGGTTTTGCTGGTCATGGCGGCGAGATCCGCTTGCAGGCGCGCGATGTTTTGGGCCCGCGGGTTGGGTGCCATTTGGCCGGGCCCGGGGGCCGGCGGAAATGCGGCAGGGTGCGGTTGTGTGGGTGCAGGCACGCCCTGACGGACGTTGCTTTGATCGCGCACCTCTTTTGCGCGCTGTTTGATGATGGCACCCGCAGCACCCTGGCCGGCAGCGGGAATGCTGCTCACGGCGATGACGAAGCCGAAGAGAAGTGCGGTTTTCATAGGCGGTTTCGGTTGTTATTCCGGAAGAAAACCCGCTCGTGCCAGTGACGTCTCCGATCAGTTGCGGGAAGCCGGGTTGCTGGCGGTCAGCGTCTTGCGCTTGGCAAGCAAACCCAGGTAATCCACCAGAATGTGCTGCGATTCTTCCAGAACATAATCCGGGGCCGACCCTTTGGCATCCTCGTCTTCCGCGTCGGACGCTTCCGGATCATCGGCTTCGCCCAAGTTGGCGGCGGCGACCTCGGCAGCGTCCACTGTCGTATCCGAGGATGATTTGGCATCCACCGCCGCCAGGTTATTGGTCCGGGCCACGGGCGGCGGTAATCCCGGTTGATCCACATTCTTGAGCGTGAGTTCGTACACCGTGATTTCCGACGGCGTGCGCGCCAGGCGTTCTTTTTCCCGGGCTTTCTGGCGGGCTTTCGCCTCCGCTTTTTCTTGAAGCCGCTGTTGTTCGTTCAAGGAAATGCTTTTGTCGGCCTGGGTTTTTTTGAAGTGCTCAATATCTTCGCGGACATAATCGAAATCAGTGCCGGTCGCCACGCGTTCCGCCGAGCGCTGGCGCAATTCTTCCTTGTACGGATCAGTCCGGTCCAGGCGCTCAAACCGGGCGCTCTCAATGGTATCCCACGGCAGGGGATTTTCGAGCGAACTCTCGCCGATATCCGTCGAATAGTTGAGGACGGACGGCAGCACGATGTCCGGCTCGACTCCCCGCAACTGGGTGGATTCGCCATTGGCCCGGTAGAACTTGCTGATGGTGTACTTGAGGAGGCCCGGATCATTGGTGACCACGGTGCTGGGCCGCATGAAGGCGCGCAACAGACTGGGCGCCTGGACGGTGCCTTTGCCGTGGGTGGAGGCATCCCCCACAACAATGGCCCGTCCGTAATCCTGGAGCGCGGCCGCCACGATTTCCGAGGCCGACGCGCTGAACCGGCTGGTCAACACCACCAGCGGTCCGTCGTAGAGCACGCGCGGGTCGCGATCCTCCTTGACCGTCACGTGGCCGTCACTGTCGCGCACCTGCACGACGGGACCTTTTTTGATAAAGAAACCAGTGATACGGATGGCTTCCTCCAACGACCCGCCACCATTGCGCCGCAAGTCGAGGACGAGGCCCTGCACTTTTTCCTCGTTCAATTTGCGGAGCAGCCGGGCCACATCGGTGGCGCTGCTCTTGTTGTCGGCGCGATCTTCGGTGCCGGTGATGTCCATCGTGGAATAAAACGTGGGCAGATCCAGCACGCCGATGCGCAGCGGTTCGCCGTCCGGTCCGGTCAGGTCCAGGACTTTGGCCTTGGCCGCCTGTTCTTCGAGGCTGATTTTATCGCGGATGAGCCGCACGGTTTTGCGCACGGAGGGATCGGGCGCATCCGCCGGAATAATCGAGAGCCGGACCTCGGTGCCTTTGGGGCCGCGGATGAGTTGCACCACCTTGTTCAGATTCATGTCCACCACGTCCACAAACGGGCCGTCGCCCTGGGCCACGCCCACGATCCGGTCGCCTTCCTTGATTTGTTTGCTGCGGGCGGCGGGGCCGGGATGCAGTTTGCGGATGGTGCAATAGCCGTCCGGAGAATTCAGTTCCGCGCCGATGCCTTCCAGGGACAAGTTCATGCCCATGGCGAAGTTATCCATCTGCCGCTTGTCCATGTAATCCGAGTGCGGATCATAAACGTGCGCCAGCGCCGTGAGGAAAACCTGCATCACATCCGCCTGATCCCAATCCGCGAAAAAGCGCAGATTGCGGTGGTAGCGGCGGGTGAGGGTTTTGACAATCTCCTCCGGTTTCTCCCGGTTGAGTTTTTCTTGGAGATATTCGTAGCGCAACCGGTCGCGCCAGAGTTGTTTGGCCTCGGCCAGGTCGCGCGGCGGGGGGAGCTGCCGGCGGTCCAGCACCACCCGCTCGTCGGTGTCAAACACGAAGGGCTCGCCTTGAAGCAGTTTTTCCACATACGCGGCCCGCTGTTCGAGGCGTTCGTAAAATCGGTTGAAAATTTTATAGGCCGGCGTCAAATCGCCCCAGCGGCGGATACAATCATCCAAGCGATACCGATACGGCTCGAATTCGTCGAGGTCCGCTTGCGTGAAATGCAGGCGCTGCGGGTCCAGCGCCATCAGATACCGATCCAGAAATTTCGAGGAAATCTCGTCGTCAAAGGTCCGGCGGGTGTAGTGGGAACTTTCCAACAACCGGGCGGTGACATAGGCGATACGCTCGTCCGCTGGGGTGGGTTGGAGATTGGGCCGGTGCAGCGGTTTCTCGGCCGGCGGCAGGACGGTGTTGGCGGCCAGCGACCGGACCGGGGGCGGCGCCAGAACCAGGGCCGCCACCAACATTGCGCCCGTCCAGGCCGTCGCCAACCGCACTTGTATAGACACGCTCATGAGCTTTATCTGGTTTATCTTAGCACAGATTGGACGCAGTCTAGCGGGATTCGTTCAGTGCTGAAACCTTCATTTTCGTCCGGCGCCGGAAATTCGCGCCGCCGGCGAGCCGCAAAACTTGCGTTCAAACGGGAGGCTGGCATCTTGAACGGACGCATGACCATGCCTTCGCAAGATGACATCCGGAACGCGCTGAAAGCCGTCAAATATCCCGGCTACTCGCGCGATATCGTTTCCTTTGGGCTGATTCGCCAGATCGCCGCCGCCGAGGGCGCGGTTCGGGTGGAACTGCAATTGACCACCGCCAATCCCGACGTGGCGCGGCAACTGAAAGAGGATTGCGAACGCGTATTGCAGGGGTTGCCGGGCGTACGGACGGCGGTGGTGGAGGTCAGCCAATCCGGAGCGCCGGCTGGAGCGGGCGGGCCGGATCCGTGGGCGGATCAGAACCGGGTGCCCGGCGTGGCCCGCATCTTGGCGGTGGCCAGCGGCAAAGGCGGCGTGGGCAAATCCACCGTGGCCGTTAATCTGGCGTGCGCCCTGCGGCATCTGGGCGCGCGTGTTGGCCTGCTGGATTGCGACATTTACGGGCCCAGCATTCCCCTGATGATGGGCACGCGCGAGCGCCCGACCCTCAGCCCTGACGATAAAATGGTGCCCCCCGTGCAGCATGAGGTGAAGCTCATGAGCATCGGTTTTTTGGTGGACGATCATCAACCGGTGATCTGGCGCGGGCCGATGATTGTGAAAACCATCCAGCAATTCTTTTCCTCGGTGGATTGGGGGGAGTTGGATTATTTGCTGGTGGACCTGCCGCCGGGCACGGGGGACGCACAGCTTTCGCTCTGTCAGACCGTGCCGCTGGATGGCGGGATCATCGTCACCACGCCGCAAGAGGCGTCGTTGGGGGTAGTGCGCAAGGGGATTGCCATGTTTCAAAAGGTGAACGTGCCCATCACGGGGTTGATCGAGAACATGAGTTATTTCACCGCGCCGGGCGGGGAGCGCGTGGAAATTTTTGGACACGGAGGCGGCCAGGCGGAAGCCGGACGACAGGGGCTGCCGTTTTTGGGCGAGATTCCGCTTTACCTGGAAATCCGGGAGGGCGGGGATCGCGGCGTGCCGGCGGTGGTGGCCGCGCCGGATCAACCGGCGGCCCGCGCTTTTATCAGCATTGCAAAAAGCATTCAACAAGCGTTTGCGTAAAGCGGTTGCGCCGGACGGTGGCCAGGCGGTGACGGAGCGGAAATCTTTGCCCTCCGGGATGCCTTGGCGTAGCTTTCGCTTGTCAACGGTGGGGCGTGAAATTAGGGTTGGCAGCAAACCAAGATGGAATGGGTCCTATGGCGGATGACACGAAATACTTGAGCGGCAGCGAGTTAGTTCGCCGATCGTCGCTTTACCAAGAATTTCAGGCCGAACGGGAGGAAATCCTCAAGCACAAATGGATCGAATCCGAAAAGGCCGGTCACGATATCGGGTTCGAACGGGCGCTGACGGACTGGATTGTCAAACATCGCGCCGCGTGGCGGCGTGCGCGACAAGCCCGCGCCTCGGTGGACAATTAACCCGCAACCCTGTAAACGCCGCCTCGAATCTCTTCCCGAATCCGACGGGGATCCCCAAGGAAATCATGAAGCCAAGCTTAAACCAGAGGGATGACCGACCTGGACCGATTTGTTCTTTCTATGTCTGACACCATCACGCTCCTCAATGCCCCAGCCATCCAGCGGGCGCTCACGCGGATTGCGCACGAAGTGGCCGAGTCGAATGAAGACTCGGCGGCGGTGGCCATTGTCGGCATCCAACGGGGCGGCGTCTTGCTGGCCCAACGCCTTCAGGAAATCCTTACCGGGCTTTGGGCCCATCCCGTGCCGACCGGGGCGCTGGACGTCAGTTTGCACCGCGATGATTTGAATCACCGGGTTGCGCCCCGATTGCAACCGACGCTGATTCCCTTCGATGTCACCGGAAAAACGGTCGTGTTGGTGGATGACGTGTTGTTCAGCGGACGGACGATTCGCGCGGCCATGGATGCCCTCAATGATTTTGGCCGGCCCCAGCGCATTCAACTGGCGGTGCTCATTGACCGCGGCCACCGGGAATTGCCCATCAAGGCGGATTTCGTCGGCAAAAACGTGCCCACCGCGCACGCCGAAGTCGTTCGTGTCAACTTCAGTGAAACCGGCGCGGCGGATTCCGTCGTGCTCCAAAAACCATGAGCTGGACCCGTCAACACCTCTTGGACATCGAATCCCTCA
>MWDV01000056.1 GCA_002070715.1 Verrucomicrobia bacterium ADurb.Bin118 | reverse complement strand
CCGCCCGCCGGGTTGGGCCAGGTCCGGGTGTTGCTCGCCATCCATTCATTAATGAACAGCGTTATTGGCGGTTCGGCGGCGTTATTCGTGTCTCCGGGCGTGACGTAAAACAGCGTCCGCCGTGTGAACGGTTGCCCGTCCGGCACCGCGCCGTACGACCAATCCTCCGGCACCCCGGCGTAATTCATGTAATCCAAGATCTGCAGCGTGCCGCCGTCCAACTGGCGGGAAAGCACAACGGCGCCCGTGCCCGGGGGCAGCGTCAGGTTGCTGTGCAATTCGGTGTCGCTGGTGGCATTCGTGTCTCCGCTGCACCACACCACCAGGAACCCGCCCGGCGGGATGACGGTGTTGGTGGGAAACGCCCATTTGGCCGGCGCGGCGTATTCGTCCCCGAGCCACACCCCGTCCAGTGTCAGGTTCGAGGATCCGGCGTTGTAAAGTTCAACCCAGGGATGGCGCTCACCCGCGGCGTCGCACGGGCCTGAAAGGTTCTCCGGCTGGACTTCGTTGAGCCAAAGCGGCGGGAACATCGGGAGCGCTTGCTGAACGGCATTGCTGCGGCCGGGTGTAGCACCACTGCCCGTCGCCCAGTTGCCCACCCGCGCGTTGTCCTGTGTGGGATCCACCAATTGCAGCGATACCCCGCCTTCATCTGCCGCGGCCGGCCAGGGCAGTTCGTTGCTGTACGCCACCTGATTTAAGACCTGCCAATTGGTGCCTTGGGCCACTTCCAGGCTCAGCATTTCTCCGCGCGAACTCAGTTTGCCACCAAACTCCGCCACGACCACTTCGGCGTTGCCGTAGGTGGATTGGTACCCCGGCAAACTATCGGCCACGACCGCGTATCCGCCCGGCTCGAGGAAACGTCCGTGACCGATGGTCACGCCCACCCCCCGCACCCGCACCCCGCCCAACGGAAGGGTTTCGGTGGCGGAACGATTGTGAATTTCGACGAAACTCGAAGCCGGCGCCGCCGGGTGATACATGATCTCGGAGATGACGAGCTTGCCTGCGAGCGACACGTCCGGTCCGGTGTAGGTGATCGCCCGGGTGTCGTTTCCGACCACGACGCCCCGCTCATCCAAGGCGCGGAACGCGAGGTCGTTGGCGCCGTTGGTGAGCGCGACTTGAATTTGCCAGTTGGTTTCGCTCATCCACTTGATGGCATGGGACTGGCCGTTGACTTCAATGACGGTCACCGCGATCGGGGCCGCGCCGCGGAGCGCGACCGGAGTGCGATTCGTCACGATCGAGGGCGTGGTCACCCGGAAGATGATGTTGGTCATGGGTGCCAGCGCTTGGAGGTATTCATTCCACCGCGCGGTGATCCACGCGCTCATCTCCGTCGGATTGACCGCGGAGACGCCTTGGTTGACAAACACCTGATACCAATCGTTCAGGCGCACACCGCTAACGTCCGGGGCCATGGGCCCCCGTGCCATGTCGTTGGCCAGCCGCCAATAGATCCGTCGGAACTCGGGTTTGGCGAACATTACCGCCGGCAGGAAGCCACGTCTGGGGAAAAGGCCGTACGTAGTGCGGAAAGCGCCATCAAAATCAACGATGTGCAATCGGGACCGGCCGTAAGGCGGAATATAGGTGTACAGATTGTGCGGGTAGTCGGCGGCACGATAGTGGTCACTATTGCCGCACATGCGATTGAGCACCCAGTAACCGGCCCAGGCGCGAATGTCGGCCAGGGCGGACACGCGCGCGACGTAGAGGTCATCGTTCGGCGCGCCTAACGCGTCAATAACGCGATAAAGCGGGGTGAAGTCGTCATCGGGCACGGTCGTGCTTTTCTTGCGCATGCAGTAACGATACTTGGCCTGCTTCTTGACGCCTCCGGTGGTGGTGTAGTTGCCAAAGGGCTCGTGCGGATAAAGCTGCTCGTAAACGTGCGGATCGTCGTCCCCATACCAGCTCTTGCACAAGGTCCGCGAGGGGGACAGGGAATCGTAGCGGAACAGTGCGGATCCGTTCACACTCACATGCACGTAGCGCAACGCCATGGCGGCGAGGTCCACCTGCCGCGCCATCCAGTAAGCGTGTTTCTCCTGTTGCCGGGTGCCGTTGTCCTGATTCAGACTGATGAAGTCAAGCGCCACCTCCGAGTCGCCCAAAATCCGGTCGGTCTTGGGGAATTTGATCATGTAAGCCGCGGTTCGATAGTCGTTAAAACCTGTGGTCCGCCAGTTGCCGCGGTAGCGCACTCCGGCGGCGTAAACCGACCGGTAATCGCCGTAGGTAAAGGTGGTGTCCACCGGTTCGTTGCTCCGGGTTTCCCGCGCCTCCCATCGCGTGACGTTGGTGGATGACACCCACAACCGGTAGTTTCCAAAGACGCCCGGAGTCAGGGTGTCGCCGAAGCGAACGAGACATTCGAGCGGCGGCGCGCCCGTGGGCGGCGGCCCCGGAAACCGGCTGGTGCGGGGCCGGACGGCCGCATCGGTGGCTTCCACCACAAAAGCGACGATATGCCCTGCCACCTGTCCGGGGATCGTCGCTGAAAACACCCCATCGCCCTCCGGGTCGGTCATGGGTATCGCTGTCCCGGGGCCGGCGATTTTGTCGTTGCGCCACTTGAGCATCACCGCGGCCACCCCGTCGGGATCGTGAACCCGGGCGGAAACCGTCACCGCCTGACCGGCCGCCGGCAACACCGGGAAATGCCGCACCTCGGTAATGGCGGGCCCAGCGTTGGCCATTCGACGGCTGTTGGGCGCGCCAGGCGTCCCCAGATTCGGCGGCAGTTCCAAAGCACCCACGGCTTCCAGCGCGTGACCCTTGATCCCGATGAC
>MWDV01000055.1 GCA_002070715.1 Verrucomicrobia bacterium ADurb.Bin118 | reverse complement strand
GTTCCCGCTGTAAACAATTCCTCCGGCTCGCCTCTTACGGTTTCCAAAGACGTGGCCGTGCCGCCGCTGTAAACAAAGGGCACATCCACGGTCGGGACGCGTGTAGACAATCCTACCGGCGCTCCAGTTCACGGTTGCGCTTGGCCGTGGGCCGTGGCCACCGTGCTCGCCATCGAGCTAATGAGCATTGCCGACGACCACCGCTGGGATTTGCGCGAACGGGAAGATGGCTATCTGCCTGAATCCGATGAGGCTTTTGACCAGAAATTCGAGGAATGGCAGGAACGGGACTGGCCGGACTGGCTGGCCAAGAATCTGACTTTCCCGTTCAGCGTCACCCGCGAGGAAGACGAGGACGACGCCTATTTCGCTCCGGGCGCGGCCAAGGCTCCCTTCCGGCTCGGCCACAAGATGGAAGTGCTGGAATTGGGCGAAGATGATGTTGACCGGGGCGTGCTGGTCAAGGTCAGGGAAAAGGGGAAAATCGGCTACGTGCCGCTGTGCGACGTGGAGGTCACGCCCAAGACTGACGCCAATTTCTGGCCGGTGCGGGAATACGTGGTCTGGTTCGCCAATCGCTGTTGATCCTATGAAAGCATCATTTGTGGGGCGCTGGCGGATCGTGGAGATGGAACAATGGGATCAGGATTTTGTGGACTTGGTGTCACCGGGCTACATCACCTTCGACCGTGGTGGGCGTGGCGAGTTTCATTTCGGCGCAGTGGACGCGACTCTCGACTGGCGGGTGGATGCCACGGGAAGCCGAGTGGACTTCACCTTTGAAGGTTTTGATGAGGGTGACGAAGTGTCCGGCAGAGGCTGGGCGCGGGTGTTGGCGTCGGCTTTCCGGGTTCGCGCAGGTGCAGATGGCCCTCGCCGTCGCGCACGATGCGCCCGACGCGGAGCAGGCCGCGCAGGCGGCACAGGAGCCGGGCCACCAGCATCCGACGATGCGTCCGGCTCGGCGGGTGCTCGTCATGAACGATCTGGTGAACGAGGGTCCAAACGGGCGCGGGTTGGTCGCCGTGGCCCTCGATGGCAGCCAGCAGCTTGCGGTCGAAGCGGTCCACGACGACGACAGGCCGGATCGGCTCCGGCGCGGCCTTGGGCGCTTGGGGTGGACGTGATAGCCGCGCACGGGCCGGTCCCGGTTGAACCGTAGTCCATTTATCAGGACTGGCTCTCATGGACCACTGGTCTGGTCAAGTCGGGCGCTGTAAACAAAGCTCCACCGTCAATCTGCCCAAAAGTCTTTGAAGCGCTCCGGCGAAAGCTCGGTGTAGCGGACGGTGTGGCTGATATTCTTGTGGCCAAGGTAATGCTGAATGGCTCGTGTATCCTGCCCGTCGTTCGCCAGCTTGTACCCGGCGGCATGGCGCAGCATGTGCGGGTGAACCGGGAATTCCAACCCTGCGGCTGTGCCCGCTCTGGCGACCAGCTTGCGCACGGCGGAATCTGTCAGCGGCCCCTTCCTCTCCCCGGTGAAAATGTAGGGTGACGCCGGGTAATCGCGTTGTAGACGGCGCAACCTCACTACGAACAAACAGCGTATCGCCAAGCTGCTCACGGCTGAGTGTGTGCGTTGGGGCCGGGAGCACCGTCAGGAGTTCGAGGATGGCGTTGTCGAAGCGGTTGAGTTGTTGTTCTTGGACCCGCAGCCCGCAGGCGGCAATTCCAAGTCTTCCACAAAACAGGGTGAGGCAGCCCCGTGCACCGGGTCGCACTCGCCGTCTACAACTGCTTCGACCCAAGCCGAAGATGAGCAGCCCGAACCCGAAGATTGAATCACCGGGACGCATTACTCGGCGTTTACAGCCACGGTCAGTGCAATGCGAGCGTCAGGGATCAGAAACCACGTTCTTGAGCGGTAGTTAGTCGTGGGCACGAAAAGCCCAGTATGAAATCTAGCAGCACGCAATCGACTTTGGACCGCGCCCGTTACCGGGAAGGTGGCACGCTGCAGGGCCGTCTTCGATTTTTCGACGGGCGGCGCGGTTCCATTCCACACTCCAGCAGCATGAACTCAGCAGCACCAATCACACGCAAGTCTCGTGGTCTTGAGGCCGACAACACGACAAAGGCAGCGACTCAAACGTCAGCACTGGGCAATGAAAGGGGTTTCTTGCCCCACCGGTTCAATCCACAGATCGCTAAAATTTACGGTTTACCGGCGGCCATCGTCTTCCATTACATCTGGCTGCGCTGTGACCGGCGCAGTGGAAAGTTTATCACGCTGACCGTCGACGACATCGCGCAGCGTTATCCCTATCTGGGACGCACCACGATCTGGGAAGCGTTGCAACGCTTGGTCATGCCGGGCAAGAACCCCGGCATTGTCAGCCGAAAAATCATCAACGGCGTCTACCACTACGGCATCATCCCCACCGACAAGGAGTATGTCGGTTACAAGTTCGACGTGAACGTGGCCACTGAACTGGGCATCGTGCCCGCGATCATCTTGGCCAGCGTCGGCCACTGGGTGAAGATAAACTGGAAGCAGCAGGCCGAAAAAGCCCTGTGCGAGTTGTACCCGGAGGTGACCGAACACTATCCGACGGCATACAAGGAAGCCTTGGTTCAGACGGCGCGCGGCGCGGCGCATACGACCACGATTGAAGATTGGGTGACCTGGCACAGCTACCTTTCGGAGCGCACTGTCCGACGTGGTTTTTTGTGTTTACTGAAGGCTGGACTCTTGGAAAAACGCACCGGAAAACAACACAAAACCATCTACACTTTGAACGTGGATTTGATGTCCAATTACGGCGATAAGTTGCTCAGTTTGAGTATGTTAGAAAATTCAGGAGCCAAATCCGAACGTCGACCGGCCAAATCCGAACGCATACCGGCCAAATCCGAACGAATTTCAACCGTAAGCACTTCCGAGGGAAGCACTTGCGCGGCCCCTGATGAAGCTTTATATGATGAAGCTTTTTCTGACCAACACGGCGACGCCTTCGCGCCGCCTTCGCTCGCTGACGCTCGCTTCCGGCTAGCGCGAAGCGCGTCGAAAGGCAAATTTTCGCTCGCGCTTCGTGCGGAACTCTCCCAAATCGATCAACCCGGTTATCCTCGCCGTAAAAGACGCTCCCGTAAAAAACGCCGCTACACCCGGCTCCCCAAACCAGACGATCCTGATTTCGACCTGTACATCGACGACCTGCCTCCGGTGGAACGGGAGAAGTACCTCGACCGCTTCCGGTGAAACTCGTCGCAGCGAAGATGAAACGAAGCCTATCAAAGTAATGGCGTTGCCCAACTGCGCTCCCCGACAATCATGGTCTCTATCCTTATCAAACCCGTCACGGTCCCGGCGCAAATCCTGTCGTTGGAAAACACCACCCCGGCTGAAAAGCTGACGCTGGCCATGTTCGCGGCCAATCCCGAAGTTGCCGAATGGCGCGTGCGCCGCGCCGTCGGCATCAAACACGACGGCCTGCGCCTACTGAGGCAACGGCTCGCAGACAAGGGGTGGCTCATCCAGCGCGGCGTCCGTCACCTGATCTGTGTTCCCGGTCTTGTTTTTAGGGACGACCCAGAGGGGAGCCACTTTGTAGCCGAGATAGAGGGATCACAAAGTGGCCAAAAGGTAGCCCCGCCTGAACACCGGTATGCAACGCCCGACGGCAGCCTTGTGATCCCCGCTGAGATCGTCGCACTCCAAGGCGTCGGCGCATCCGAGAAATTCTTGCTGGCGGTTTACGCGGCTAAACCCGATGCCCAGAACGCGCTCCGGGCGCTCGGCAACAGCGAATCGGGGCTGAAGAAGTTAAAGAATCGGCTAATCAAAGACGGAATGCTCGTGCGCGATGGTTCCGCGTACCGGATTCAGGTGCCGGGCATGGTGTTTATCGCCGAGCGAGAGGGGAGCTACTTTATGTCCGAAAAAGAGGCCATCAAAAGTGGCAAAATAGTGGCCCTCGCTGCCGTGAAGTCCGTCAGCGAGATTTATCTCGAATGGGAGAACCTCGTCAAAGCTTTGAAAGCAAATGGTGTCCATTACGGCACGCTTCAGGCGCTCACGACTGAAACGATCAACGAAATCGAGCGGGAAACCCCAGAGGACGATCCACTTCGCGAACAGGCTTTAGACTTGATGCGGGGCATTGATACGTACTACTTTGCCCATACCTTTCTGTTCGATCACACACCAACCCACTACCACAAACAGGGTCTGAAACTGCTGGCCAACGCCACAAAGGAGCAACTGGAGTCCTTTCGAGCGAAGGCTGAAGGATTGATGCTGGCCGGGACCGCCCCACCCAAGTTGCTGGAGTTTTTCAAGAAGCCGTCGACTGCCAAGGACAAGCAGAAGGTGTGAAGTGTTTCCGAAAACCAGCAAATTAGAGACGCCACATCGCCGTCTGCCGTGACACCTGCACGCATGGACAACGAAATCATCATAACGATCCCGGTCGCCATCGCCGGGCAGCCTGATCTGAACCTTATCGAAAAGGCCATACTTGCTTTCATTGAGGCAAGGCCCGCCTGTCACAACGCCGATCTGGCCACGCTCACCGGTTTGTCGGAGCGCGGCGTTGAGAGCACTTTGGCGCGGTTGCGGGATCACGGTTTGATACAAGTCACCGGCAAGGGCCGCGCCCGTCAACTCTGGCTCCACGTGGAACACCACAGCGCGTGTGGTCAAGACCCGCACAGTCAAAACTACTGAACGAGAAATCTGGCAGCTTGTTGCCTGATCGCTTAGGTGGAATTCGTGTTGACGAGTTTTCTGCTCCCGGTCTATTCGCGCTTACTCACACCGATTCGTGAATTATACATTTCATTGTCAAGTGCTTGGCCGCATTAACCCCACAAACGGCTGTCGTGTACTACCCCGCCCTACGACAGGGGTTTCTGCCTCGCTCCGGCATCTGTAGAGTGACACGTCATGCAGCAACAAAAATGCGCCCAATTCGGCGCAAGCGTTTGGCGCGAATGAGTGCGCCCAGCCGCCCCAGAATTGCAAGTTTGGCCGCAGTGCGGCGGCGCTTGGATCGGGCGGGGATCAGCCGGGCAACAGGGACGAAGCAGCCCGCGCAGCACTTCATTACACCCAGTCAGCAGGATGGGGGGCTGTACATCCCGTGGTCTACCATCTCCTTCGCCAGCATCCCTGCACGGTAAGCACCTTGCAGGCCCGTGCCTTTACGAGCTTCGGTTATGATCCGATGAAATCCTTCGCGCCCGACGCCGTTCACACCATTTGTGGACTGGTCGAGCGCCACTGACACATTCGCACTGGAAAGGCACAGTCATGGCACGAAAACAAGACTGGGTTGATTACGCCAATCTGGCGTCCAACGTCATTCAGAACGTCCAACTGAGCAGCATCAACGTCAAGATGCAGGAACTTGCGGAGTTGACACGTCGCAAAGAGGATCGTGAGCAGGAAAGGGACGCTGAGGAACGTCGCGAAGCCATTGTTCGCGACGCGGTGTTTCAGGCAGACAGCCTGCTGCGCAGCTTGCCCCGGATTTCGGGAGAGAATCCCCGCGCGGCGATGGCTTGGGCAAGACATACCCTGTTGCAATTTGAACGGAACGGTGTTACCAGCGCCAGCTTCCGTTCGTACGAGGACAAGGAACGGCTGCGGTCAGTGATCGATGGGCACGAACGAATTGTTCAGCAATGTGCGGCCAGTTTGTCGCCTCAACAACAAGATCAAGCTGAACGCTGCGGACAGTACCTCGCCGAACGAGATGATTTGAACTTGTTGATCCGACTGGCGGGCGGGCAGGAGGAACAGGAGCGAATCGCGGACAGACTTCGGGAGATCAACAAGCAGGAAAAATCTCAGCAGGGACTGGTGTCGGCGCTCGTTTTTGCCGGAGCGATTATTGGTTTTATCAGTTTGGTGGCACTAACGGTAAGCTGGCTGGCGGTCATTCCGCTGGTCGTCGGTGCTGCGGCGATAGTAGCCGCTGTGGGTATGCTCCTTCGGGTTAAGCAGGGCAAAAATGAAATTCAGGTACAGTCGGCGCAACTTTTGAAAGACCTCCCCCTTCTTGATCCTGCGTTCGGGGTGCTTCCCAAGTTGCGCGAGTCGTTTGGCAGCGCGGACAGCGCAACCCTGTCGGGGATACAACGGGATCGGGTAGCCCTGATCGCGGAGGTTCTGAAAAATCCCAAGCCAGACGTGGCCGAGCGGCCTTCGGCTTCCTCGGACGCAAACCGCTGACCCGGTTTTGGTGGTCCTCGGTGACCCGCCACCAGAGTAAAGAATTCCCGTCATCAGTGCGATTCAGGAGGGTCACCCTGACTTCTCACTGGCAGTTGTCAAACGTGCGGTCGAGACTCCCACGCATCGCCGGATGGCATGTGCCACCCGGAGGCAAGCTGAAGCCGTTGCTCAATCACTCCACGGCAGCCGCATCAAAGCGGACATCAGCAACACCAAGTAGCAAACGAATATCGCGACATTGAAAGAGAGGCGAAGACTTTGGCTTGGCCTCGTTGCGGGTCAACACAAGGGCCAGATCGCACCCGATGAGTTCGTGGCCATTGTGGAGGGTGACCGGATCGCCGCGTGGCTCCGCCTGACGACGCTCCCTGCGCCGGGCTAGAGCATCCCCCGAAAACGATCACTCACCCCGGCCCGCCATTTCTTCATCTCCGTGCTGATGGCCTCGTTTACCGCAAGGTGAGCCTTCAAGTCGCTGGCCGGGATGCCCTCCAGCAGCCTGACCGCCACCTGCTCGTAACGCTGCCAGACCGGCTCAATGCGCTTGACGCCCTCCTTGGTGATCCGCACCCGCTTGGCGTTGAAATGCTGGCCGGAGGCGAGATCGGCCCCGGCAACCTCCACCAGCGGTGGCTTGGTATCGGCCAGCTTGCGGATGCGCCGGGAAAGCAGGCTGGCGCTGTGGACAAGGAAGCGTTCCAGCTCACTGAAGGCGACGAACCCGCCCTTGTCGTGCGCGAGATCATCCCAGTTGAGCACCTGCGCCCCGTAGAGCGACACCAGCAAATCCGCTTCCTCCACGGTAAAGCCTGAGCCTTTGACCGCCCAGTTGTCCCCGTAAACCAGATCGCGGCGGGCGGTGAAAATCCCGCTGATGACATCGGCGGCGTCCGGGGGGCCGCTTGGTTGGTTCTGTTTCATGAAAGGAAGGGTATACCGGCTCTGGCGGAAGTCAATGTTTTTGTTCTTGACATAGTAAAGAATAAAGCATACATTCGCCTTCAACATGAGTACCAAAAGCCTGCATTCCCTACGGGGCGACCGGCTAGCCAAAGTCGTGACCAACCGCTCCGGTGTGTCCGGCGTATCCAGCCGCCGGGTGCTGGCGGTGGAACGCTCGTATCCCAGAAGCCTCATCGTGGTTTACACCCGCAAACGCCCTACTCGTCCTTGTCGTTGCACGCGCGCCGAGTGGCGGCAGTGGGCGAAGCACGCGTCCATCACCGCCAAGTAGAACGGGCCAACATGAAACTCGAACTGCTCAAACAAATCTTGGCGGTGCCGACCTGCTCGCGACAGGAGGATCAAATGGTTGCGTTCCTCGTGGATTACGTCCGGCAGCGCGGCACCAAGAGATGCGGCGAGGTTGTCACCGACGAGTGGAACAATGTTTACATTCGCAAGGGTCGAGCGGATGACTTCCCCTGCGTGGTCGCGCACATTGACAGCGTTCATCCGCTGCGGCTCGTCCAGATCGTTCAGCAAGACGGCCTCCTGTTCGGCGTGAGTGAATCGGGTCAGCGCACCGGCTTTGGGGCGGACGACAAGGCGGGGGTGTTCGTCTGTCTGGAACTCGTGGAACGGTTCGACCACATTGCCGTTGCCCTGTTCGCCGCCGAGGAAATCGGCTGCATGGGAGCGAAGCACGCTCCGGCGGCGTGGTTCGAGGACGTGGGGTATGTGGTCGAGTTCGACTGCCCCGGACGCGGATTGGTTTCCTACACATCCAGCGGCACACGCTTGTTTGCCAATGACGGCGAGTTCATCCAAACCGCGATGCCTGCGCTTGAAGCCCACGGGCTGACGCGGTTTCAGCATCACCCTTACAGCGATGTCATGGCCCTGCGCCAGCGGTTCCGCTTTTCCTGTCTGAACCTCTCCTGCGGCTACCACAACTGGCATCGCTCCGACGAATACGTCGTCATCGAGGAAGTGGAGGCAGCGGTGACGGCGGGCGAAGCCTTGATCGCCGCACTGGGCTGCCGGGCTTATCCGTTCGACGCAGGCGCAGGCGATCTAGCCGCGCCACGGTTTGAGATCACCGGTCTGCAAATGGCCTGAAGGAAAGAATGCCAATGGAGAATCTTAATCAACCCACCGAGCCGCTCCTGCCGGAGATGGAAACGGAGCCGGATGTCCTATTCGGGGATTGCGAAGCACTCGACGCCGGTTCGCTGTTTCGCGGGATGCTGCCGGAGAGCGTCAAGTTCTTCGACCTTCCGCTCTTGGAGCGGCTGCATCGGCGCCATTACCACATGATCCGGCTCCGAGGCTCCTTCCGGCTGGCCAAACTACTGCGGGATTACCGCCCGCAACTGTTGCGCAGCGAGTCCTGTCAAAGTCCGAACGGAAGAACCAGCATCGAGCGCCTGATGTTCAGCATGGGCGACGACGTTTACGTGGTGTACGACCTGCCGGAACTACTGGTCTATGCGCCGACCCCGGAGGCCGCCACTGAAGCCGTCGCGAGGTTGCAGCCCTACCGGAAGCCGGAGACCCGCAAGCCCAGCTTCAAACTCATCAGCATCGCTGGCAACCACGCGAGCACCCAGTTGGTCACGGTGGCGCAGTCGGCCCCGCTGAACGAGGATGAACTCCGGCTGCACTACGGCGCGGACTTCCCACACTGGGAGGCCGAATGGATTGCGAAATTGCGTCAGCGGCGCAGTGGGGTGAGCATCCTGCATGGGCCGCCGGGTTGCGGCAAAACGTCGTACATGCGGTCGCTCACGGTGCGGTTGATCGGCAGTTTCGAGTTTTACTACATCCCTGTTTCCGCGTTCGACCTGTTGAGCACGCCGAGCTTCGTCAACTTCTGGCTGGAACAGAAAATTGAAGGACGCGGCAAGCGCCGCCTCGCGATTCTTGAAGACGCCGAGGAATTGCTGTTGCCGCGTGACGAGGGCAGCCGGGCGAAAGTGTCCAACCTGCTGAACATCGGCGACGGGTTCTTGGGCGAGCATTTGAACCTGCACCTTGTCGTCACCACCAACGTCCCCATCCGGCAACTGGATGCCGCGCTGCTGCGTCCGGGCCGCCTGATGGGCACGCGGGAGTTTGGCCGCCTGACCCGACCGCAGGCCGAGGCGCTGGCCAAAGCCAAGGGACTGCCGTTGCCAGATCAGCAGGATTTCAGTTTGGCGGAGTTGTATTGCGGGGCGAGCACCGCGACGGCACTGAACAGGAACCGGACCATTGGTTTCACCGCGTGAAAGGGCAAACGGATTGTGGAATTCATTGTGTACATCCTTGTGGTGTGGATCGTCGTTGGCTGGATCAGGCAGAAGTTGAATCTCAGTGTTGAGGACACCTTCGACTGCGCCTCGGTGGGCTGCGGGCTGTTCCTCGTGGTGGGCATGACGGCGACGGGAATCGTTATGTGGGACACGCCGGGACTGGAGCGCGGCTTCACGCTGTACTTCTTCCTCTGGGCCGCGCTGGGTGTCGTGCTCATGGTGAAAGGGGTGAGAGGGCGTTGATGCACAGTGACGAGGCGGCGACGACTGACAGCGGCAGGCAGGTCGAGAGACACGCCGAGACGTGACTTCCCTCGTGGTGCGCGTAGGATGGCCGAGTAATGAAACGTTTATTGGCACTGCTTGGCTGGCTGACGCTGCCCGGTCTGCTTTTGGCGCAGGACACGACCAAGCGCGATATGCACGAAATGCACAAGCTGCATCAGGATTCCAAGGCTTACGTCGCCATGCCCGACGATCCCAAACGTGACGAGTATCAGAAGCCGCACGAGGTCATCACCGCGCTCAAGTTGAAGGAGGGTGAAGTCATCGCGGACATTGGAGCCGGATCGGGCTACTTCACGTTCCGGTTGGCCCGCCATATCGGGGACACTGGCCGTGTTTACGCCGTGGATGTCAGCCCGGAGATGATCGTCCATTTGAACCGCCGCATCCGCGATCTGAAGGTGAAAAACGTGGTGTCGATCCTCGCCGCGCCGGATGATCCGCTTTTGGCCAATGCCTCCGTCGACCGATTCTTCATCTGCGACACGTGGCACCACATCGAGAACCGCGACCGGTATCTCGGCCTGATGAAGAAGATGCTCAAGCCGGGCGGGGAGGTCGTGATGGTGGATTTCAAGAAAGCCGAAACACCGGTGGGGCCGCCGCCAGAGATGCGGATCGACCGTGCCGATCTGGTGAAGGAGATGGAGAAGAACGGTTTCAAGGTGGCGGCGGAGCACACCTTTCTGCCCTACCAGTACTTCATTGTGTTCAAGGTGAGTTAACGATGGACACAGTTCCCAAGTCTATCGAGCCAGTCACACATCCGCACCTGTGGCGATGGCTCACCGAGTTCGGCACCATCGAGATCGGCCCCTGCCACCAAACGCATTCATTCATCCGGGTGCTGGACGAGGGCGGCATGATCTGGAAGGGCCGCCGCAGCTACCGGTCGCTCGACGCCGCTCTGGCCGATGCCGAGGCAGGCGTGGCCAAGTGGATGCGGGACGAACTTGGGATCAAGGCTGCCACCCACACATGAAACCAAGCACAGCATGGCAGGAATTCTTCGACGGACATGCGCCGAATTACCTCCAGAATTGCTTCACCAAGAACACCGTCGCGGAAGTGGATTTCCTGATCGGCGCGCTGGGCCTGAGCGCGGGCGCTGCCGTGCTCGATGTCGGTTGTGGCACCGGCAGACATGCCATTGAACTGGCCCGCCGTGGGTACCGCGTGACCGGTGTCGACATTTCGGCGGGGATGCTGGAGCAGGCCAAGAAGGACGCGCAGGCGGCGGGTGTGGAAGTCCAATGGCGGCAGGACGATGCCACGTCGTTTGTGCTCAGCGACCAGTATGATGCGGCGATCTGTTTGTGCGAGGGCGCTTTCGGCCTCTTGGGACGCGGCGATGACCCGCTTGGCCAGCCGTTGGCCATCCTCCGCTGTGTGGAGGCGGCGCTGAAGCCCTCGGCCAAGTGCCTGTTCACCGTGCTGAACGGATTCGCAATGGCCCGGCGGCACTCCAACGAGGACGTAGCCAAGAACATTTTCGATCCGCTGCGCCTGAGCGAACTTTCAGATGTTCAGCCGCGTCCACTGGCTGGTGGCGGTGAAATGCGCGAGCGCGGGTTTGTTCCCAGCGAACTGACCCTGTTGTTTCAGACGGTGGGCCTTCAGGTGCTGAACATCTGGGGCGGTACTGCGGGCAACTGGGGACGCCGACCGGTTGACCTTGATGAGATGGAGATCATGGTGCTGGCGTGCAAGGCTCCCCATCTCAGTAGTTGAACAGGTCGCGCAGCGTGTAGGTCTTGCCGGTGGCCCGGTTCAGTGCCGCGAGCACTTTCGACTGGGTGTTCAAGGTCAGCCGCCTCCCTTTGCAGGCGCGGGACACCATCTTGTGCGTCATCTCCACCGGCGAGGCTGCCACGAGGTCATGCGGCTTGAGGTTGTGCTCCCGCATGATCCGGGCAACCGGCTGCTCGCCGAGGTTGCGTTCGAGTTCCGGGTTCATCCTACGGTGCTGATTCTTTGCAGGGCGCTTCGCTTATTCTATGCTCGAACCGAAACGGCCCCGCCGACCAGAGCCGTGCCCCTGAACGTGGGCCACGGCGGCGGCGTGGGCAACCTGATTTGCGAAAGGAACTTCTACATGGCGTACGTGCATGGCTATTCGGAGCGGGAAACGCAGCGGTTGTACGAGCAAGCCGACATTCTGGAGGACATCCTCCACACCGGCACAGCCTATCCTGCTGAGGCGAGGGTGTTGGAGGCCGGGTGCGGGGTGGGAGGTCAGACGCGGTTCTTGGTCAAGCGCAGTCCCGACGCGCTGTTCACCTGTATCGACGTATCCGAAAAGTCGCTGGCAACGGCCCAGCGGCTCAAGGCACAAGCGGGGTTCAGTCATGTCTTCTTTCAGCGGGAGGACATCCAGCATCTCGGCTTCGCGAACCAGTCCTTCGATCATGTCTTCGTCTGCTTTGTCTTGGAACACTTGGATGATCCCGTCGGCGCATTGGTCGAACTGAAGCGGGTGCTGGCTCCCGGCGGAACCATCACCGTCATCGAAGGCGACCACGGATCGTGCTTCTGGCACCCGGAAACTCCGGCCTCCCTCGCGGCGTGGAACGGCCTCATTACCGCCCAGCGCAAGATCGGCCATGACCCGAACATCGGACGGCGGTTGACGCCGCTGCTGACCGAAGCTGGTTACGACGTGCAAAGCTGTCAACCGGCGTGGCTTTATGCCGACCGCCTGAAACCCACTCTGCGCGACGGCATGGTAGACCACATCATCGTTCCGATGGTGCAGTCCGCCGAGCCGCAGATACTGACAGACCATCTCGTACCTAAAGACGTATACGAGCAGGGCATTCGCGACCTGTCCCGCGTGGACGTGATGGACGAAGGCACCTTCTTTTATACGTGGTTCAAGGCGGTGGCCATGAAGCGTCAGGAATGACCCGTGGCAGGGTGGTGTCAGGGACCATCCGCCTGCATCATCTGCGCCGATCAATCTGCGAGGTTTTTCAATCTACGCGTCGGCAGAGGATGGGCTAGAGTGGGATCATGTTCAGCAGGCAAGAACGCGATGGAAAGGAGCATTGAATGAACCCACGAACACTCTGGGCACGCATTCTGGCCACCGTCGGCGGTATCGCGATGCTGCTGGGGACTGTTGATCCGTTGGAAGGATCGCTGCTCATCTTGCCCGGAAGCGGGCTGATTGCCCTCGGCACCTTCATTGGCAAGAGCCAGCGCGGCGTAATCCGCTATTGGCTCTGGGTCTTCGGTTTGATCGCTGTCGGCGTGGCCGCCATGTTTGTGCTAAGTGCTTTTGGAGGGATTGGCGGGGAGAGCGGGCATTCAATGTGGTGGGGTGTCCTGCTCCTGCCCTATCCGGTCGGTTGGCTCATGGCTCTGGTGGGCGCGGTTCTCGCATTGATCCGATTTATCAAAGCGAGGGGCCAGCGGGCACACGCTTGAGGTTCAGCCCGCGACCTTCACTGCTTCAACCGGTCAACTGCCGCAAGGCATCCGTGATCCAGATCATGCCTTCCGTGTCCTGAGAGCAGTATCGCTCAAGCTGCCCGCGCACTTTCTGGCGCTCCGCCTCCGCCACGCCGCCGAAGTGGACCCGCAGGAATTCCAAGCTCGCCGTGTTGCCTTCCTGAATTTCCAAATCGGTGTAACTGCGACCAGTGAGCACCGGCAGGACGGCCTTGATCGAGGCGGAGCCGTACTGCTCCGGGTGGTAGTAATCGAACGCCTGAAACGGTTCCAGCAGGTCGATGATCCGGGGCTTTACCGCCTCGATCCAGACCACGTGTTCAGGAAAGGCGTCGGCCAGCGCATCGAGCACACCAACCTCAAACTTGGCGTTGTAAACAATGACACTTCCCTTGTCGCCGATGCAGCCGCACAGCCTGTGCAGAAAGTCCGGCCTTGGATCGCCGCACCCGTCGGCAAGGAAGGCATGATGCTCCGGCTTCACGCCCGGTGCCGCCTGCCGGTGCAGGCTGAATTGAAAGGCCACCTGCTGCCACGGCGACAGGCCGTCAAACAGCGGGATCGCGGTAGAGAACGTCTCGAAGTCGAGGTAGCTGACCGGGTATTTCAGCCGTTTCAGAAAGCTGGCCAGTGCCTTCCGGTCGATGTGCGGCTGGCCGGTCCCGGCAACTTTGCGCTGAATGGTCTGCCGGTCGGTCAGGTCAACATCGTCGGGAATGTCTTTCAGGTTGACGACACCCTCATGGAGTAGACGCCAGCATTTTTTGCCGCCGTAATAGAGGTTGAACACGCTGTCCGGCGGCAGAAAAGCCCAGCACCGGTCAGTCAGCGGACAGTCGTAAGGGTCGCTGCAATGCGGGCCGATCTTGATCTCCGGCTCCTGCTTCAGCCGGATCGTGGCAAACATGTCTTCCAGTTGCGGCTCGATTTCCCGGCTCAGGCCCGACACATCCTTGGTGACATCCGCCAGCTTGAAGAATTTCTTCGGATCGACCGCGCCGCGCCGGACGTAATTCCGGTCAACGTGCATCAGATAGCACCGGCGGATGTTCAGGCCAGCGCCATTGTAGACGAACGCCTGAAACGCGAGGTCGAGCACATTCACATCTTTGACCTCGGTGCTCGACTTGACCTCGATGATGTCCCATTCGTTCCGGCCAACCGGGTTCAGGATGTCGGCGCGGGCGAAGCCACCGTTGTAGACAAAGCCTGCCTCGAACAGCGGTTTCCGCGCCTTGGCGGCCTCCAGCGACCTCTGGAGCACCTGCGCGAAGTCGGTCACGTCGGCGCTGACCTCGATGCCGCCGGGAAACAACTGTTTGGCCAAATTGCCGACCTCGTGGCCCTGATCGAACACAGCCTGTTGGGCTTCGTCGGGAGCGGGGATCTGGTCCCGGGCGTTGTAGCGAAACCACAGTAGCTTTGAGCACTGTCGCCCCATGAGGAAGGTGGACTTGGAAAGCGAGGGCGGGTGGGCGATGGTCATGTTTGCAGAACGGTGATTGCTGGTTTGAGCGCTTTTTCCAGCCGCATCATGGCATCGGCTGTCGCCTCGTGGCCCCGCTTCTGTATGCCGGAGCGATAGACCGGCGAACGGTTCAACGCTTTGGCCTCGTCACCGTTCTCGCACTCGATGATGACAGCGTCCGCCCAGTACACCTGGATGATCATCCGGATGAGCTTCCGCGCTCCCTCAACATCATCCAGGAGGAGGATGCGAACTTGGCGGCCAGGCGTCCGTCTGCTGGCGTCGGTTGATTCTTGTCCGATGCGGGTCTCACGGTCACAGGCTGCCATGGGCGCCGGTAGCATCAACCGCGGTGAGCCGGGTCAGCAGCCCCGTAAACCGGTTCTCCGTCTTGTTGTTCCGCACGGCCAGCGCCAGCGCCTTCCTTTGTCCAATCAGCACGACGAGCTTCCTGCCCCGTGTGATTCCGGTGTAAACGAGGTTGCGTTGGAGCAACAAATACTGCTGCATCGCCAAAGGCGTCACGATCGCCGGGAATTCCGACCCCTGCGACTTGTGGATCGTGATGGCGTAGGCGAGCGCGATCTCATCGAGTTCCCCGAAATCGTAAACCACCTCCCGCGGGTCGAACCGGATCGTGACCTCGCGCTCGACGGGATCAATCTTCACGATCTGCCCGATGTCCCCATTGAACACGTCCTTGTCGTAATCGTTTTCCGTCTGGATCACTTTGTCCCGGATCCGAAACTGCCACCCGAACTTTTCCACGGTTGGCTCCCCGGACCTGGCCGGGTTCAGTTCGGCCTGGAGGCGGAGGTTTAATTCCCGGATGCCGAGCGAGCCCCGGTTCATCGGGCAAAGCACCTGGATGTCCCGGATTGGATCGAGCCGGAACTTGCCGGGCATCCGGTGCTTCACCATGTCCATCAACGTGTCGGCGATGCGCTCCGGCGTCTCCCGCTCGACGAAGTAGAAATCCGATTCGCCACCCTTGGCCGCAAACGCCGGCATCTGGCCCGCATGGATCCGGTGGGCATTCGTGATGATCCGGCTATGCGTCGCCTGACGGAACACCTCCGTCAACCGCACCACCGACACCACGCCGCTGGCGATGATGTTTCTGAGCACCATGCCCGGGCCGACCGAGGGTAGTTGGTCCACATCGCCGACGAGCAGCAGGCTGCCGTTCCGCGGGAGCGCCCGCAGCAGGTGATTCATCAGGGGCACGTCCACCATCGAACATTCGTCCACGACCAGGAGATCACAGTCCAACGGGTTGCCGTCATTCCGCGTGAAGGTGCCGGTGGCCGGTTGGACTTCGAGCAACCGATGAATCGTCTTGGCCTCCAGGCCGGTCGCTTCTGACATCCGTTTGGCTGCCCGCCCGGTCGGCGCACACAGCAGGCAGCGGACTTGTTTGACGGTCAGGATTTTCAGGATGGCGTTGACCAGCGTGGTCTTGCCGACACCCGGCCCGCCGGTGATGACGAGTGCCCGGCGGGTCAGGGCCTGCTTCAGCGCCTCCCGCTGGCTGGGGGACAACGCCTTGCCGGTCTTGTCCTGGCACCACGCCACCGCTTTGTCGAAATCAATGGGCGGATACGCGGACGGCAGGCGACTCAAGGTCTTGATCCGGGCGGCGATCCCTGCCTCGGCCCGTTTCAACGCGGGCAGGAAGACAAGGTCTTGATCGTTGATCTTTTCCGTCACGAGGTCGCGGTCGGCGTGCGTCTTCGCCAACGCCGCGGTGACCACGTTCTCGTCCACAAGCAGGAGCTTGCCGGCTTCGTCCTTCAGGAACTCGAGCGGGAGGGCGCAGTGGCCGTTCCCGGTCGCCTCCAGAAGCACGTGGCTCAGGCCGGCACAGGCCCGGATCAAGGAGTCGTGCGGGATGCCGATCTTCTGCGCAATCTGATCGGCGGTCTTGAAGCCGATGCCGTGGATGTCCTTGGCCAGCGCATACGGATTGGCCTGCACCTGCTCAATCGCGTTCTCACCATAGGTCTTGTAAATGCGCACCGCCCTACTCGTGCTCACGCCCTGGCTGTGCAGAAACACCATGATCTGTCGGATGACCTTCTGCTCGGCCCAGGCGTCTTTGATCCGCTTCCGGCGCTTGGGGCCGATGCCGTCCACGTCCTCCAACCGGGCCGACTGCGATTCGATAATGTCGAAGATCTGTTCGCCGAACTTCGCCACGAGCTTCTTGGCATAGATCGGCCCGATGCCCTTGACCATGCCGCTGCCCAGATATTTCTCGATGCCTTCCTTCGTCGTGGGCGCTGTGCTGTTCAACCTCTCCGCCTGGAATTGAAGCCCGAACTCCCGGTCTTGAATCCACCGGCCTTCGGCGGTCACCCATTCCCCCGGGCTGACGGAGGGAAGCGAGCCAATCACCGTCACCGGGTCCCGATGCCCCTTGGCTTTGACCTTGAGCACTGACCAACCATTTTCCTCGTTGAAGAATGTGACCCGCTCGATCAGCCCACTGAGGGATTCAACGGGACGGGATGTTGGCGGATGCGGCCAGGGGGGCGGCGGGTTGGGATGGCGCGGTTCAACGTCCCCGCCCGCCGGGTGTGACGCGGGCCTCCTGCGCCGCCAGCAGGGCCTGGGCAAGTTCACGGGTCGCGGCGTCGGGCGCCTTCGGCGGCAGAATCTGCGCAAAGCGCCCCTGCATCTCCACCCCCGGTTCCTCGGGATCGCCGAGCCGGTAAAACTTGCCGTTGTCGTAGCGGACGATGGGGAGAAACTGCTGGCGATTGCCGCCCCGCGATTCCCCGGCGAGGATGACATATTCCTTCCGATCCAGCGCTTCGGACGGCGCCTCCGTGAGGTCGAGTGGTGCCTCGGGCGTGGCGAACTTGGCCCAGACTTCCAGCACCATCACACAGGCGGTCGCGTCCCACGCGAGGCAGGCCAGCCGGGCGAGGTTGGCGAAATCGTTCTTCTGCGCCTCATCGGCGAGGCCGCGCGGTGTCAGCATTCTTTGTCCCTCCGCCGCCAGGAGGAAGCAGGCGGGCGTGACGCTGCCGGAATAGTTCAGGCAATAGGCGGCATAGTGCGCCGCGTTGGCGAGCAGTTCGTCCAACGTCTTCGGCAGTGGATACGGCTGTGGCGTGGGTTTCACCGTGTCCAAGGTGGAACGAAACCCCCTTGCCGGGCAAGCGCGAGCGCGCCGCGCCGGCGGCCGGGTGCGGATGCCCCGGCAAATCAAGCCAATCATCGCCGCACTTCCCGCGTGATCTTTTGCCTGTCTTATCGTATCCTCCCGCCAAGTCGCCGGTGCGCCGGCGCCCCGACATGATGAATACGAACGCCGTCCGCGAAACGTTCCGTCTGCTCCCGGCAGACTCTGTGGCCTACCGTTGTAATCCGCCCCACCCCGGGCGCCGGTCGAAGAACCCGCCGGAGGCGGCGCACCACCGCTGGGCGGAGGCGATGCAT